>CAYRIJ010000020.1:0-23203 GCA_964424285.1 uncultured bacterium | reverse complement strand
CTCGCTCGACCCGGATCCGCGCCCAGCCCCGCTTTCCCACCTGCACCTGGTAGGGCTCGGGGCGGGCGGGAAGCTCCCGCAGCTCATCGGTGACCCGCTCACCGTCCACCCGCACCGCGCGCTGGCGGATGAGCCGCCTGGCCTCCCCGTTCGAACTCACCAGGCCGGCCTCGGAAAGGGCGCGCAGGAGCCCCACGTCCTCTCCGTCCGCCTTCACCCGCACCTCGGGCATTTCGTCCGGCGCCGCCCCCTGGCGGAACATGCGGTCGAATTCGTCCGAGGCCTGGCCGGCCGCCTCGGGGGAGTGGTAGATGGCGACGATCCGCCGGGCCAGCTCCGCCTTCACCTCGCGCGGGTTCTCGCCCCCGGCCAGCCGCTCCCGCACCGCCTCCCGCTCGGCGGCGTCGGCGTCGGTGGTGAGCAGGAAATACCGCTCGATCATCGGGTCGGGAATCGACATCACCTTGCCGAACATCTCGCGCGGCGGCTCGTCCACCCCGATGTAGTTCCCGGTGCTCTTGCTCATGCGCTGGACCCCGTCCAGCCCCTCGAGGATCGGGGTGGTGACGATGACCTGGGGCTCCTGTCCGTGGGCCTCCTGGAGCGTCCGCCCCATGAGCAGGTTGAACTTCTGCTCCTTCCCCCCCAGCTCCACGTCCGCCCGGACCGCCACCGAGTCGTACCCCTGCATGATGGGGTAGAAGAACTCGTGGATGGAGATGGGCTGGCCGCCCCGGTAGCGTTTCTCGAAGTCGTCGCGCTCCAGCATGCGGGCCACGGTGAACCGCGAGGCCAGCTCCATGATGTCCATGAAGCTCATCTTCGAGAACCACTCCCCGTTCCACCGGACCTCGGCGTGGGACTCGTCCACCACCTTGAAGAGCTGGCGGAGGTAGGTCTGGGCGTTCTCCCGGACCTGCTCCAGGGAGAGCTTGGGGCGGGTGGCGCTCCGCCCGGTGGGGTCCCCCACCATGCCCGTGTAGTCCCCCACGATCAGCACCACGAAGTGGCCCAGATCCTGGAACACCCGCAGCTTCCGAAGTCCCACCGCATGCCCGAGATGGATATCCGGGGCGGAGGGGTCGAAGCCCATCTTGACCCGGAGCGGCGTCCCCGCGGCCACCGACCGCTCCAGCTTTCGCTGGAGCTCGTCTTCGGGGATGATCTCCTCGGTTCCGGAACGAATGCGCTCGAGTTGCTCGCGAACGGGTACGGTCATCCAGCCTCCGCTGTCCCCCTCCGGGGAGGATCGTCCGGCCCGCCCGGAGAGGGGCCGGCGGTCAGGGCGCCGCGGCATCCTCCGGGGCTCAAAGGGGCCCCTCCGAGGCCTCGGCGCGGGTTCCTCGGAACGCGGGGCCGCCCCGGCGGGTAGTACCCCGTGAACGCAAACCGGTCAAGTCTAACATTGCGGCGGGCGGTAAGGCAGGAGGCCCTTCGCTTTACGGCGCCGCGCCGCCCGGGTAGCATCCTCTCATGAAAACGTTCCTGGTGTCGTTTCTCGCGTTCCTCTTGGCGGGGACCCTGGCCCTCGCGGTGATCCTCAAGGTGGTGGGGCGGGATCTTCCGTCCCCCGCTCACCTTCAGGCGATCACCCCCGCCACCAAGACCCGGGTCCTGGACAAGGACGGCCGGCTGATCGGCGAGTTCTACCGCGAGAACCGCACCCTGGTGGGGCTGGACGAGGTCCCCAAGGACCTGGTGGACGCGGTCATCGCGGTGGAGGACCGCAAGTTCTGGGACCACTGGGGGGTCGATCCCCTGGGCATCGTCCGCGCCGGGGTCACCAACCTCACCCGGCACACCCGGCAGGGGGCGAGCACGATCACCCAGCAGCTGGCGCGGAACCTCTTCCTCACCCAGGCCCAGACCTGGTCGCGGAAGATCAAGGAGGCGGTGCTGGCGCTCCGGATCGAGCAGAACTACTCCAAGGAGGAGATCCTGGAGATGTACCTCAACCAGATCTACTTCGGGGACGGGGCCTACGGCGTGCAATCGGCCGCCCACCGGTTCTTCGGGAAGGACGTGAAGGACCTGGATCTGGCCGAGTGCGCGCTGCTCGCCGGCATTCCCCGGAACCCCAACGGATACTCGCCGCGGCGCCACCCCCGGGCCGCCCTCAACCGGCGCGCGGTGGTGCTCTCGGCGATGGAGGACTGCGGCTACATCCGGGGACCCCAGGAGCAGGCGGCCCTGGCCGAATCCCTGAACGTGGCCGCCGCGCCCTTGAGCCCGGACAACGCCCCCTACTTCATGGAGATGGTGCGCCAGTACCTCGAGAAGGAGTACGGGAGCAACGTCATCTACGACGGGGGGCTCACCGTCCACACCACCCTCGATCTCCCCCTGCAGCAGGGAGCGGAGCGGGACCTGGAGAATCGGATCTCCGCCCTGGAGAAACGGGTGCGCCCCAAGCAATCGCGGGCGGAGTACATCGAGGAGAAGGATCAGGGGAAGAACCCGTCCCTGGACTACGTCGAGGGCGCGGCCATCGTGGTCGACGCCGAGACCGGGTCGATCCGGGCGCTGATCGGCGGGCGGAGCTTCGAGGAGAGCAACTTCAACCGGGCGGTGAGCGCCATGCGCCAACCCGGTTCGGCGTTCAAGCCCTTCATCTATCTGGCTGCGATCGAGAAGGGGTTCTATCCCTCCTATACCGTCATGGACGCCCCGGTCGTCTTCTACGAGGCGGGCCAGCCCCCCTGGCGGCCCGAGAACTACGACCGGGAGTACCGGGGCCCGGTGACCCTGCGCTACGCCCTCGAGCATTCCCTCAACGTCCCCACCATCAAGATCCAGGAGGAAGTGGGAACCAAGGCGGTGATCCAGGAGGCGCGCCTGGCCGGGATCGAATCCCCGATCCCCCAGTTCCGAAGCATCGCGTTGGGAACCGCCGAGGTGACCCTGGAGGATCTGGTCTACGCCTACGCGGTGTTCGCCAACACCGGGATCCGCGTGGATCCCTATTTCATCACCCGGGTGGAGGACCGCGAGGGAAACGTCCTCTCCGAGTTCCGCCCCAAGCGGAAGGAAGTCATGCCGGCCGCCCCGGTGGCGGTGCTCAACAACATGCTTTCCTCGGTGGTGGATCACGGCACGGGAGCGTCGGCGCGAAGCATGGGGTTCACCCTTCCCGCCGCGGGCAAGACCGGAACCACCGACGATTACACCGACGCCTGGTTCGTGGGCTACACCCCCAAGGTGGTGACCGGGGTGTGGGTGGGCTACGACGAGCACCGCACGATCGGGCGGGGAATCACCGGCGCGGTGGGGGCCCTTCCCATCTGGACCGACATCATGAAGGCGGCCACCGCGGGCGACTCGCCGGTGTCCTTCGAGATTCCCGACGGCGTGGTCTCCCGGGAGGTCTGCGACGAGACGGGGCTCCCCGCGACCCCGAGCTGCCCGACCACCCACCCCGAGCTGTTCCTGGCCGGCAAGGTCCCCACCGAGACCTGCTACCTCCACAGCTCCACCTTCAACCTGAAGCTACGGGATCGCTGGAACGATCTCCACGGGAAGAAGGACTGGAGCCGGGAAAAGGCGGAGGAACGGCACGTCGGGGGAGGAAACCGCTAGACCGGACCCGGGGAGGCTCGAAGCCGCGCGCGCCGCCCCCCGGCCGGGTCAGGGCGAGGCCAGATGGGCCTCCGCCCGCCGGGCCGCCGGCGACCCCGGGGCCGCGACCCGGGCGCGCTCCCAGGCTTCCCGCGCCCGGTCGGGGAGCCCGAGCCCGGCGCGCGCGACTCCCAGGTCGGTCCAGGCCACCGCGTTCTTCGGGTCCCTCTTCACCACCGATTCGAGGATCGTCCGGGCCCGGTTGAGGTCGTCTCCGCGGTAGGCCAGGATGGCTTCGAGCACCTCGAACCGCAGATCATCGGGATGACCGGCCCGCGTCTCGGCCAGGAGGACGCGCGCGTCGTCCAGCCGTCCCTGGGCCAGAACGCCGGCCGCCAGCCAGTAGGCGGCGTCGGCCGAGCCTTCCCCCGTCTCGTACCGGTGCAGGAGCCTCCCCAGGGCCCGGTCCACCGTCGCCGCGTCCGGGGCGGGGGCGGATCCGCGGAAGTCGCCGGGGGGGAGCGTCGAGGGGGTGGTCTCCGGGTACAGGAGCCCGGTCGCCGAGGCCCGGGCGACCAGGGTCATGACCGGGACCGCATCCTTGCTCCAGGCATCGCTCTTGCCCGAGCCGATCTGCCGGCCCACCCCCAACGCCACCAGCGCCAGGACCGCCGCCGCGATACCCCACACCGCGATCCGGCGGCGCGGGAACGATCGCGTCCCACGAAGCGGCGCCCGGGAACCCGGCCCTTCCAGGCGGCTCTGGGCCAGGAGCCATTCGCCGCGCCCTCGCACCGACTCCTCGTAAGCCGCGTAGCATTCCCGGCAGGCCACGACGTGGTCGCGGATGGACTCCGCCTCGGGACCGGTGAGCTTTCCCTCGGCGAGGAGGGCGAGACTTTCGATTTCGACGTGTTTCTCTTGGATTGACCCGATCCCCTATGCAAGGCGCCCGCGAAGACGTGGCGCCGGTCCCCCCCCGCGCCCCCCCCTTCTCGATCATCGGACGGAGGCGGCGGAAGGATTACCGCGAACCGCGCCCGCCCGCGGGGCGCGGCCGGCGGGCGACCGTTCCGTCACCCCGGCGGAGAGGTCGTATCCAGAGCAAGACGGTCCCTGAGCGTGCGCAGCGACTTTTCGATCAGGGTATAGACCCGGCGCGGTCCGGAAAGACCCAGTTCCTTCGCCACCCTCCGCGCGGTCAGGCCGCGGCCGAACCGCAGGCGGAGGACCGCCCGCTCCTCGGCGGGAAGGGTCTCGACCAGGGCTTCCGCCCTCGTTGCCAGAACCCTCGTCTCCTTCTCCATCAGTTCGAAGTCGGCGCGCCAGCGTTCCGACGCCCGGGGAAACTCCTCCCGGGCGTGGTCCAGGAACTCCAGCAACCGTCCCGAAGCCGCGGAGGTGGACGCCGCGGAAAGATCGTAGTTCAGCCGCCGGAGCGCCCGTTTCCCCAGAACCGCTTCGATCCGGGTGAGGGCGGCCAGCACCTCCGCGCCCGAGAGCGGGGATCCAAGGGAGGCCAGGCGGTGACGGACCCCCTCCAGGCTCCAGCCCTCGGTGAAGTACAGGGTGAAGATCCTGCGGTCCTCCTCGCCCAGCCCGTCCACCCCCTTGGGCGTCTCACGGCGGCCGTGCCGGTGGCGTAGGAAGTCGAAGACCTCGGTCCGGGCCACCAGGACCAGCCAGGTGGAGAGCGCGGAGCGGCCCTCATAGGTGGCGAGCTTCCCGTCGTGGAGACGGCAGAGGACCTGGGCGAAGACGGTGCGCACATCATCCTCGTTGTGGAGGTGACGGCGGAGCACGGAAAGGAGCAGCGGGGTGTACCGCGCGATCAGCCGATGCCAGTCGGTGAGCGATCCCGCCACCACGGCGGCGGCCAGCGCCCGGTCCGGGCCGGTTCCCGCTCCCCCGGCGGGGGCGCCGGCGCCGCTCCGAGACCGGGGGAAGGGGCGGCCTGGCTCTCGATCCGGGGCATGGGGGCGACGATTGGGTTCGTTCATGACATTCGTCCTGTATGCTAGCAGAAGCAAGCCGGATTCCGGTCGGAGTTTCGTCCGCGCTCCCGGCGTCCGATCGGAACCCTCACCGATCGCGCCGCCGACCCCGATCCATCGGATTCCCATGCGAAGCGCCCGCCTCGCCATCGTCCTCGCCTCGCTCCTGGGCCTGGCCTGCGGCCCAGCGCCGGAGCGCGCCCTGCGCGATCGGGTCCCCGACCTCCCGGCCGTGGACGCCCGGCACCTCGTCTCGGACGGCGACAGCGCCTACGCCGCCTACGCCCGCGAGGTGGGGGTGATGCGGCTTCTCGACGTGGAATCCCGCCTGGTCGCGGGTCTCTCCAAGCGCTCCCCCGAGGCCTACTCGCGGAGCCTCGAGGCCCTCGGCCCCTACCTGGATCGCGTCACCGGCCGCCTCGCGACGGAGTACCACCTCCCCGAGTTCCGGAGCGCGCTCGCCTACCGTCGCCGGATCGATCCCCGGGTGGGCCTCGAGCTGGCCGCCGCCGATCGTCACCGGATCGATCTGATCGCGGAACCGGATCTCTCGGCGGCGGAGAAGGAGTCCGGGCTCCTGGAGGTGCTCCGCACCTACCGGGAGACCGGGTATCACCCCGGGGTGGTCGTGGCCGAGTTCGCCCTGGCCCGGCAGGTCGATGCCCAGGGACGGTCCGCGGAGGGGGTGGGATGGTTGCGACGGGCGGAGCGGCACGCCCGGGAATGGAACCTCACCCTCCTCGATTGCCAGGTGCTGGGGGCCCTGGGATCCTGGTACGCCACCCTGCAGAAGCCCGACTCCATGTACCTCTGCATGGACCGCGCGCTGGCCCTGGCCCGACGCGCCCGGCACCCGTTTCAGACCTCGCGCATCCTCACCTTCTACGGCAACTTCTACTGGCGGCAGGGGCGCCTGACCCCGGCCCGGGATTACTTCGCCGCGGCCTACCAAGCATGCCGGGAATACAAGGGGGGCGCGGTGAACGAGCTGCGCGTCCTGAACGACACGCTCCTGAACCTCTACGCCCGACTGGGATGCTGGGAGGCGGTGGACGACCTCCTCCCCCGGGCCCACCTCCTGGAACGGGAGTTCCTGGCCTCGCCCCGTTCCCGAAATCGCGTGATCTTGGTTTCCACCCGGCGGGTGGAGATGCGGCTCCGTTTCGCGCGCGGCGACATGGACGGGGCCCGCCGAATCTTCGATGGGATCCGGAACACCGCGCGGGAGGGGGAACGGACGACCTACGCCGGGCTCCTGGAGTCCTGGTGTGAGGGCCTCCTGGAAAACGGCGCCGACCGCCCGGCGCTCGCTGCCGCGGAGGAGGGGCTCCGCTACGCCTCGGAGCGAAACCTCCCCGAGTCCGAGGCGCAGTTCGCCCTGGACCTGGCCCAGGCCCAGGTCCGGACCGGGGCCTACGCCGAAGCCGGAGCCGCCCTCGAGCGGTTCGTCCGCCTGCACCCGGAGAGCGACGACGAGACCGACCTCGCCGGCTGGGCGCGCCATGACGCGCTCGAAGCCGCCCGCCTCGACCGGCTCGGGCGCCGGGGCGAGGCGGCGACGGCGGCCGCCCGGGGAGTCGAACGCCTGGGAAAGGCCCTCGCCCGCATGGACCGGTCCCCCCTCGCCTACCTCCGCCTGGGAACCTGCGGCATCCTGCACGACGAGATCCTCGACCTCCTCTCGGACTCCCCCGAGGCGGGCTACTCGGCGGAGATGGAATGGCGGCGGCTGGTGGATTGGATCGGGACCCGGAATCGCGGGCAGGCCGGGGGCGAGGGGGCGGAGCCCTTTCGATGGCTCACCCACCCCGCCGCCGATACGCCGGGATCGCGACCGGGTCCGGACCCGGCAGTCGAACTCCGGAACCGACTGGCCGCCCATCATGCCGTTCACCTGGTCTACCGGGTCCAGCCGAACCGGGTGATCCGCTGGACGGCGGACGGAGTGGCCGGGGTGCGCGCCGACACCCTGGCCGCGCCTCCCGACTCGATCCGGGCCTGGGTCGCCCGCGCCACCAAGGCGATGGCGGGATCCCCCGAGGGCGCGCGGGGAATCCCCGCCGAGCTGGGCCGGCTGGCCGGCGCGCTCCTTCCCCCCGAGGTGATCGATGGCACGGCGGGGGCGGAGATGCTTCTCATCACCCCCGACGGATGCCTCTCCCTCCTCCCCTTCGAGGCCCTCGATCTCTCCGGAGGACCGGCCTACCTGCCGCTCCTGAGCCGGTACGAGGTCGCCTACCTGCGCTACCAGACCGCGGTCGGCCCGCCGGCCCGGGGCGATCCGTTGGTGGTGGCCAACCCCGACATATCCCCCGCGCTCGGCCGGCGTTATCCGGACCTCCGCTCCCTGGCCTTCGAGCCGCGGGAGGTGGCCGCGATCTCGACCCGATATCCCGGAACGCGCGTGCTTGCGGGTCGCGAGGCCACCAGGGCCCGGATCCTCGCGGCCTGGGAGCGGGCCCCGATTCTCTACGTGGCATCCCACGTGGTTCGCGATCCCCAGGCCCCGTTCGTGATATTCATCCCGGTGGCCCCCGCCGGGCCCGACGCCCACGACCCGGGCTACATCGACATGGAGGACGTGGCCGGCGCCGACCTTCGCGGCTGCACCCTGGCCGTCCTGGCCGGCTGCGCGAGCGGCGTTCCCTACGTGGCGGCCGGCGGATCCGCGCCGAGCCCGGGACAGGTCTTCCTGGACGCGGGGGCCCGCGCGGTGGTGCAGACGTTCTTCCCGGTCCGGGACGAGGACGCCGCGACCGCCATGGAGAATTTCCTCCAGGCGTGGATCGTCGGGGGTGAGGACCCCGTGCCCGCGCTCACCCGCGCGCGGAGGAGGGTGCTGGCCGACGGCGCCGGCCGCGGCGGGTTCGCCTGGGCGGCGTTCTCCATCGAGCTGGCCGGGATCTGACCCGCGGCCGGCGGCCCCTCAGCGCTCGCGACGGTGCCCGGGGACCAGCTTCTCGACCGCTTCCTTGGCCGTCTTGAGATCGGTGTGGTGAAGCGTACGGTACACCTTGATCGCCTCGATCTTGTGCCCCATCTCCATCAGGCGCCTCACGTCCCCGTCGGTTTCCATCCCTTCGATCGGGTAGACGCCGGTCCGGCGGAGCCGGGCCACGGTGCCCCGACTTCGGCGGTTCAGGTACGTCAGCACCAGGATGACCGCCAGCACCACGAGAAGGACCTTGAGCATCGCGCTCCTCCCGGTTCACGGTGTGCGCAGGATCGAGGCTCCTCCGGGGGCCGGTCGCCCTCCGGCGGAGCGGCGGTTCAGGACCTCCCGAAAGCCACGGCCAGGGACTCGGCCCCGGCTTCCAGCGTCCGGTCCACATCCTCCTCGTCGTGGGCGAGGGAGAGGAATCCGGCCTCGAACTGGGAGGGGGCGAGGTAGATCCCCCGCTCCAGCATGGCGTGGAAATACCGGGCGAACGCCGCGGTGTCCGAGGCCTTGGCCTCGTCGTAGTTCCGGACCGGTCCCCGCCGGAAATAGAGACCGAACATCGAGCCGACGCGCTGGAAGGCCAGGGGATAGTCGTGCTTCTCCATCACCGCGGCGATCCCCGCCTCGAGACGGCTTCCCAGCTCCTCCAACCGGTCGTAGATCCCGGGGACGTCGAGGAGGCTCAGCGTGGCCCGGCCCGCCGCCACCGCGAGGGGATTCCCGGAGAGGGTCCCGGCCTGGTACACCGGCCCCGCCGGAGCCAGCTTCTCCATGATCGAGCGCGGGCCGCCGTAGGCCCCCACCGGGAGCCCGCCCCCGATGACCTTCCCCATGGTGGTGAGGTCCCCCGCCACCCCGAAACGCTCGGTGGCGCCGCCGGGGGCGAGCCGGAAGCCGGTCATGACCTCGTCCAGCACGAGGAGCGCGCCGTGCTCCCGGGTGAGATCGCGAAGGCCCTCCAGGAACCCGGCCGCGGGCGGGATCAACCCCATGTTCCCGGCCACCGGCTCGACGATCACCGCGGCGATCTCGCCGGGATGGCCGCGGAAGAGCGCGGCCACCCGGTCCAGGTCGTTGTACGGCGCCAGGAGGGTGTCGGCCACCACCGCCGCCGGAACCCCGGGGCTGTTGGGAACCCCGAGGGTGGTGGCTCCGGACCCGGCCTGGATGAGAAACGCGTCGCCGTGACCGTGGTAGCACCCCTCGAACTTCACGAACTTCTGCCGGCCGGTGTGGGCGCGGGCCAGCCGGAGCGCCGACATGGTGGCCTCGGTGCCGCTGTTCACCAGACGCACCATCTCCATCCCCGGCATGCGGGAGACCACGAGCCGGGCGAGCTCCGTTTCCCCTTCGGTGGGGGCTCCGTAGCTCATCCCCCGCGCGGCCGCGTCGCGCACCGCGTCCACCACCTCGGGGTGGGCATGCCCCAGGATCATGGGACCCCATGAACCCACGTAGTCCACGTACTCGTTTCCGTCCACGTCGAAGACCCGGCATCCCGCGGCGTCGGCGATGAAGGGGGGATCCCCCCCCACCCCGCCGAAGGCCCGGACCGGCGAGTTCACGCCGCCGGGAATGACCTCCCGGGCCTCGGCCATGGCCCGTCGACTCCTCTCCAGGCTCCACCCCGTCATAGGCTCCATCCCTTCCCGAGCAATTTAGCCGCCCGGCGCGCAAAATACGTGAGAACCATGTCCGCCCCCGCCCGCCGGATGGCTACCAGGCTCTCCATCATCACCCGTTCCTCGTCCAGCCAGCCGTTTCGGGCCGCGGCCAGGATCATGCTGTACTCGCCGCTCACCTGGTAGGCCGCGGTGGGAACCCCGAACCGGTCCTTCACCCGGCGGATGACGTCCAGGTAGGGCATGGCCGGCTTCACCATGATCATGTCCGCTCCCTCCTCCAGGTCCAGGGCCACCTCCCGGAGCGCCTCGTCCCCGTTCCCGGGATCCATCTGGTGCGAGCGGCGGTCGCCGAAGGCCGGGGCCGACTCGGCGGCGTCCCGGAAGGGTCCGTAGAACCCCGAAGCGTACTTGGCCGCGTAGGAGAGGATGGGAAGCTCGGGCGAGCCGGCCGCGTCCAGCGCCTCCCGGATCCCCGACACCATGCCGTCGACCATTCCCGAGGGGGCGATCACGTCCGCCCCCGCCCGGGCCAGGGAGACCGCCTGCTTCCCCAGGTTCTCCCGGGTGGCGTCGTTGTCGAGGTCCCCGTCGACCAGGACCCCGCAGTGCCCGTGGTCGGTGTATTCGCAGAAGCAGAGGTCCACCATGGCCACCAGCTCCGGCGCCGCCCGCTTGAGCGCCTCCAGGCCCCGCTGGACCACGCCGTCGGGGCGCCAGGACGACGCCCCCACCGGGTCCTTCTCCTCGGGAATCCCGAACAGGATCAGGGCCGGAACCCCCTCGTCGCGGATCCGGGGGGCCTCCTCGGCCAACCGGTCCGCCGACCACTGGCTGACCCCGGGCATCGAACCCACCGGCTTGTCCACCCCGGAGCCGGGGCAGATGAAGACCGGATAGATGAGCGAGTCCGCGGTGAGCCGGGTCTCCCGGACCAGGCGGCGGACCCCGGGGTGCTTGCGGTTCCGTCGCATGCGGAGGGTGGGGTAGTTCGTCATGAAATCATGCCTTTCCGTGGAGTCCCGATCCGATCGCCGAGCCCAGGACCGCGATCACCGCGTCGTCCGAGGGTTCGGCGCACTCTTCGATCCGCCCGGCCCCCAGCTCGCCAAGGCGGCGGGCGGTCACCGGCCCGATGGCCACCAGAACCGCCCCCTCGCGCCAGGCTCGCGCGCAGTCCATCGCGTCCCCGGGGAAGACCGGGCCCGGGCCGGAGAAGAGGGCCTCGGCGGCCGACGGGCTGTGAAGGATCGCCGCTCCCGGAGCGGCGGCCCGGAGAAGGCCCAGGTCCTCGCCGGTGAGCCGGCGATCGGCGGTCTCGTAGACCCGGAACGCGCGCACCACGGCGCCGGCCGCGGCCAGCCCCGCGGGAAGGTCCCGGGTGGCGCTCCCCTCCCGGCTTCCGCCGGGGATCCAGACCGTCCTGCCGGCCAGGTTCTCGCCCGCGAAACGGTCCAGAAGCCCGGCCGCGTTCTCGCGCTCGGGCACCAGGTCCACCTTCCAGCCCAGGGCCCGGGCGGTCTCCGCGGTGCGTCGTCCCACCGCCGCCGCGCGGATCGTCCGCCGCGCTTCCGGCGGCCAGCCCGCCTCTCCCAGCGACGCCTCCAGGGATCGCGCCGCGGTGCCGCTCACGAACACCAGCCAATCCGGCCGGTCCCCGCTCAAGGGCGGGGTGGGGACGACGGGGCGGGTCTCGAGGAGCGGAACCGCGATCACCGGGTACCCGGCCTCCCGCACCGCGCGGGCGGTGGCCTCGCTTCCGGGACGGGGGCGCGTCACCCAGACCGAGGGTCCGACGTTCACCCCTCCTCCCCCGCCGAACCGCGGATCGCGGCGAGGATTTCCATGGCCCCGCGGGCCTTCAGCTCTTCGGCCAGCCGCCGGCCCACCGCCGCCGCGTCGCTTCGCGGTCCGCGGGCTTCCCCGCGGACGAGTTCCGAGCCGTCGATCGCCGCCACCAGGCCGTCCAGGATCACCTCGTCCCCCTCGAGCCGGGCCAGGGCGGCCACCGGAACCTGGCAGCCGCCCTCGAGGGAGGCCAGGAGCGACCGCTCCGCGTCGACCCGGTCCCGGGTGTCGCGGTCGTCGAGGGGGGAAAGGAGTTCCCGGGTGGCGTCGTCGTCCCGGCCTTCCACCGCCAGCGCCCCCTGGCCGGGGGCGGGCAGGAACACCGAGGGCTCCAGGGACTCGGTCACGTGGTCGGCCAGCCCCAGTCGCTTCAATCCGGCCACGGCCAGGAACATCCCCGCCATGGTCCCCTCGCCGAACTTGCGGAGCCGGGTGTCCACGTTGCCGCGGATCGGCTCCACCACGGCCTCGGGGTGGCGATGCATCACCTGGGCCATCCGCCGGAGCGATCCGGTGGCCACCACCCCCCCCGCCGGCAGATCTCCGTAACGCAGTCCGTCGCGGCCGATCCAGGCGTCGCGGGGATCGAAGCGCGGGGGATGGGCCCAGATCCGGAGCCCTTGGGGAAGCTCGGTGGGAAGGTCCTTCAGGCTATGGACGGCGAGATCCGCATCGCCGGCCAGGAGCGCGTCCTCGATCTCCTTGGTGAAGGCGCCCTTTCCCCCCAGGGCCTGGAGCGAGGCGGCCTGGAACCGGTCGCCGCTGGTCTTCACCAGGTTCAGATCCACCTCCAGGCCGGGGTGAACCTCCCGGAGCCTCGCCGCCACCCAGCGCGACTGCCAGAGGGCCAGATCGGAGCCCCGGGTGGCGATCACCACCCTACGACGCGTCGTCATCGTCCTCGTCCCCCGTCCCCGAATCGAGATGGAACACCCGGCGGAGGACGGCCAGGCGTTCGGCCTCTTCCGGGTCGTCGGCGTGGTACTGCTTGATCTCGGTGGTGAGACCCATGAGAAGTTTGCGGACCAGGTTCCGGCTGAAGATGTCGAGCTGCTCCCGGTCCTTGTCCACGAAACGCTTGGCGTTCCTCTCCAGCTCCGCGAAGCGGATCGCCTCGAAGGCGTGGTGGAGGTCGCGGATCACCGGTCCCGCGTCGAGGCTCTTCCACCAGCGCATGAACTGCTCGACCTCGGCGTCGACCAGGCGCTCGACCTCGGGGATTTCCTGTTCCCGCCGTTCCTTGTTCTTGTCCACGATCACGTTCAACGCGTCCATGTCGAACCGGAACACGCTCTGGATCTCGTCCACCGCCGGATCGACGTCGCGGGGCACCGCGATGTCCATGAGCACCAGGGCCTTCCCGTCCCGGAGCTTCATCACCTCGCGCACCAGGTCGGGTCCGATCACCGCGGTGGGGGAGCCGGTGGTGGAGATCACGATGTCCACCCGGGCCATGGCTTCGCGGAGGCGGTCCATGGAAACCGTTTCCCCGCCCAGCTGGCCGGCCAGGTGTTCCGCGTTCTCCAGGGTCCGGTTGGCGATCAGGAGCGGCTCCACCTTGTGGGCCAGGAGGTGCTGGGCGCAGAGGGCCCCGTTCTCCCCCGCCCCCACCAGGAGCGCGCCGCGCCCCTCCAGGCTCTGGAACACCTTCTCCGCCAGCTCCACCGCGGCGTAGGCCACCGACACCGCCCCCATGCCGATGTGGGTCTCGGTGCGGGCGCGCTTCCCCACGTGGAACGCCCGGCTGGCCAGGCGATGGAGCAGGCTTCCCGCGGTGTCGGCGGCACGCGAGATCTCGTAGGCGGTCTTCACCTGGCCCAGGATCTCCTGCTCGCCCAGGACCAGGGAGTCCAGGCCGCAGGCCACCCGGAAGAAGTGCTGCACCGCCTCGTCGCCCTCGTGCTGGTAGAGATAGCGGAGCCGGTCGCCGTTCCCCTGGGGGATCCGCTCCAGGAAGAGGCTCTCCACCATCCGGGGGAGCACGGTCTTGGCGTCCGACACCACCGCGTAGATCTCGGTGCGGTTGCAGGTGGAGAGGAGGAGGGCCTGGGGGACGTGCTCCGTCTCCCGGAGCCGCCGCAGCACCGACACCGCCTCGTCCCGCGAATAGACGATCTGCTCCCGCACCGGGAGCGGCGCCGTCCGATGGTTGAGTCCCAACAGGATCAGTCCCATCTCACACCCGCCTCAGCTCACGAACACGTGGAACTTCGTGAGGAAGAAGTTGACCGCGAACATGGAGAACAGCACGAACACGAACCCGAACAGCGAGGAGTAGGCCATGCGCGGTCCCCGCCAGGAGGTGACGTGACGGCCCAGGATGGCCAGCCCGTAGAGCACCCAGGTGCCGACCGCCACCAGGACCTTGGGGTCGGGGTGGACGGCGCCGAAGACGTGGCTGCTCCAGATGGCCCCCAGGATGATGGCCAGGGTGAGAAGCGCGAAGCCCGCCACCGAGGCGTAGTAGTTCATCCGGTCCAGGATGTCCAGGGAGGGCAGCCGCCGGAAGATGAGCCCGAACGTCTTCTTCCGGATCGAGCGGTACTGGAGGAGGTAGAGGAGGCCGTAGACCGCGGCCACCGCGAACGCCGAGTACCCCAGGACCGCCGCCGAGACGTGGAAGCTGAAGATGGTGCTCCGGAGGATGTCCGGCACGTAGGGGTCGAGCTTGGGGAAGAGCGTGTTCAGTACCTGGAAGATCAGCACCAGGAGAAGAATGAAGGGCCCGGTATAAGGCGTCTTGGTCCGGGCCTCGACCCAGAGGTAGGTGGCGGCCACCGCGAAACCCACCGCCCCCAGCACCTGGAAGACGGTCACCATGGGTATGTGCTCGAAGAACACGGTGAAGCCGAGGAAGTACGCCATGTTGGCGATCACCGCCGACCACAGGATGGGCCGGGCCAGCCGCCGCACGGTGGGGTCCTCGGAGAAGAAGACCAGGAGGTAGTTGAAGAACGCCACCCCGTAGAGGACGGGAAGGAACTCCAGGAGGATGTTCAGGACCAGCTTGGTGTCGATCATGCGCGTTCCCGTCTCCGAGCGCCCGGGGCGCTCACGTCCGCTCCCGGCCGCGGCGCGAGTCCCAGGTCTCCCCGCCCCGCCAGGGCACCGTGCCCTCCGCGGTCACCAGGTGTTTGATCAGGGTGCGGGCGGGGGGCGCGGACGCCTCCACCCGGTAGGCCCGGCTCACGAACTCGCTCGCCGCCCGCCGTCCCGAGGCCTCGGAGGAGGCGAGCACCCGGGCCAGGATGTCCCCCGCCTCCACCCGGTCCCCGTATTGCTTGTCCAGAAGAATCCCCACCGCGGGGTCCACGCGGTCCTCGGCCTTCCTCCGGCCGCCCCCCAGCTCCACCACCGCTTCCCCGATCGCGAAGGGATCGATGTCGGTCACGTGGCCGGCGGCGGAGGCGGGCACCGGGATCTCGAACGGGGCGGTGGGAAGCCGCGAGGGATCGTCGACCACCCGGCCTTCCCCCCCCTGGGCCTCCACCATGGCCCGGAACCGCGCCAGCCCGGAACCGTCGGACACCGCGGCGGCGATCTTCGCCTCCGCGTCGGCCCACGTCGAGGCCTTTCCCCCCAGGAGCAGCATGGCCGAACCGAGGGTCATGACCAGTTCCACGATGTCCGCGGGGCCGCGTCCGGCCAGGACGTCGAGGGCCGACCGCACTTCCACCGCGTTCCCCACCGCCGCGCCGAGGGGGAGATCCATATCGGTGATGAACGCGACCACCCGCTTTCCCATCAGGGTCCCGACCCGGGTGAGCTCCCCGGCCAGCCGGAGCGCGTCCTCCTCGGTCTTCATGAACGCGCCCCGCCCGCACTTCACGTCGAGGACCAGGGCGTCGATCCCCTCCGCCACCTTCTTGGAGAGGATGCTGCTCACGATCAGGGGAACCGACTCCACGGTGGCGGTGACGTCGCGCAGCGCGTACATGCGCCGGTCGGCCGGGGCCAGGGACTCGGTCTGCCCGCCCATGACGAAGCCGACCTCGGACAGCACCCGGCGAAACCGCCCGGCGTCGAGGTCGGTGCGAAGCCCCGGGATGCTCTCCAGCTTGTCCAGGGTCCCGCCGGTATGGCCGAGCCCGCGGCCGGAAATCATGGGCACCGGCACCCCCGCCGCCGCGGCCAGGGGAGCCAGGGGAAGGGAGATGAGGTCGCCCACCCCGCCGGTGGAGTGCTTGTCGACCTTGAGCCCGGCGACCTCGGGAAAGGAGAGCACCTCCCCGGTCTCCACCATCACCCGGGTGAGGGTGGCGGTCTCCCGGGCCGACATGCCCCGGAAGAAGACCGCCATCAGAAACGCGCTCATCTGGTACGGGGCCACCTCGCCGGAGAGGAACCCGGAGAGGAACCCGGTGATCTCCCGGTCGGACAGCTCGCTCCCGTCGCGCTTGGACCGGATCACGGCGCGGGGGTTCACGGCCGCGCCTCCGAGGGCTTCCGTCCCTCGATCGCCGGCGCCCCGGCCGCGGTCAGGCGCTTGGCCAGCTCCCGGGCCTCGCGCACGCAGTCGTTCACCCCGATCCCCCGGTAGGCGTTACCGGCCAGGTGGAGCCCCGGGAGGGCGGCCACGTCCTCTCCGATCGCCCGGAGCCGCTCGGGGTGGCCGGGGACGTACTGGGGAATCCCCTTGGCGTGGCGATAGAGGCGCACCTCGGCCGGTCGGTTCTTGATCCCGCCCAGCATCCGGTCGAGTTCCCCGTGAACCAGGTCCACCGTGCGTCCCTCGGACAGGATGGCCCCCTCAGGGTCGCGTGCTCCCCCCACCATGGCCCGCAGGAGAACGTGGTCTTCGCGGACGTGGGGCGGAAAGATGCTGCCGGTCCAGATGCACCCGAGGATTCTCGGCCCCTGTCCCCGGGGGACCAGGAAGCCGAACCCGTCCAGGGGGTGGGCGACGTGGCTCCGGGGGTAGATGAGACAGGCCACGGTGATGCCGGCGTAGGGGATCTCGTCCAGCCGCCAGGCCAGCCGGGGAGCGGCGTCCTTGAGGATCGCCGCCGCGACGTGGGACGGCACCGCCATGACCACGTTCCGGGCGGACACGCTCCGCGCTTCCCCCCGGGACTCCAGATCCACCCGGTAGCCTTCCCGAAGCCGGGTGAGACCGGTGACCCGGGTCCCGGTGGAGAGCCTCGACCCCAGGATCTCGGCCAGGCGCCGGATCAAGACCTCCATCCCCTCGTCGAACGAGGTGAGCGCCCCCCCCGGGCCCATGGGTCCGCCCCCCCCCGCCGGGGCCCGCTTCCGCGCCTTCTTCCGCTCCCGCATGAGGGCGATCATCGCCCGCACCAGGCTTCCGTAGCGGGCCTCCATCGCCGCCATCCTGGGGAAGGCGGCCTCGAGGCTCAGGTTCTCCGGATCCCCGGCGTAGATCCCCGAAACCATGGCGTCCACCAGGACCGAGGCCGCCTCGGGGCCGATCCGGCGCGACGCGAAGGAGTACACGCTCTCGTCCCCCCCCGACGGGCCCTTGGGCATGAAGGGCTCGAGGAGCACCCGCAGCCGCCCGCGAACGCTCAGGAGATCGCTCCGGAAGAACGCGGCCGGCTTCATGGGGAGGGGTTTCAGCTCCCCTTTCACCCAGAGCAGCCGCTTCTCGGCGTTGGGGTGGGCGGGGAGGAGGCGCTCGGCCAGGCCGAGATCCACCGCCAGGTCCCAGGTGTCGGGGACGTTGGTGAGGAAACCGTTGGGTCCCCACTCGCAGAGACAACCGGCGGCGCGGTCGGAACGCATGGTTCCGCCGGGCCGGTCCTCGGCCTCGATCACCGCCACCGACCAGTCGGGACGACGGAGCAGGGTCTCGCGGGCGGCGGCCAGGCCCGACACGCCCCCCCCCACCACCAGCAGGTCCAGCTCGGGACGAGGGATCCCCGCTCCCCGGGGGGCGGTGGTAGCCGCTCCGGGACGCCGTCCTCCGTTGCCGTTGCCCAGCGCGTGGTCGGTCACGGGACCTCTCTACACCGTCCTCGAGAAGATCGGTTTCTTCCCGGAGGCCTGCTTCAGGTAGCGGTCATAGACCATGACGATGTTGCGGATGAACAGCTGACCCTTGGGGAGGATCCGCATCTTCCTCCCGTCGCGCTCGTAGAAGTCCGCGTCCACCGTCTCGGCCAGCTCGCGGTTCTCGGCCGCGAAGTACGTGTCGAAGTCCACCCCGAACCGCTCCTTCACCATGTCGAGATCGAGCTCGAAGTTGCACATCAGGGAGTGGATGACGGTGCGGCGCAGGCGGTCGTCGTCGTCGAGAACGAAACCCTTCTCCACCGGGTACTCGTCCGCGTCCAGCGCCCGATAGTAGTCGGAAAGCTTCTTCTGGTTCTGCACGTAGGCCCCGTCCACCTCGCCGATGGCCGAGATCCCGAAGGCGACCAGATCGGGGGCCGCCTTCACGGTGTATCCCATGAAGTTCCGGGTGAGCGCGCCCCCGGAGCGGGCCCGGGCCAGCTCGTCGTCGGGCCGGGCGAAGTGGTCCATCCCGATCTGGACGTAGCCGGCGGCGGTGAACGCATCGATGGCCGAGGCGAACAGCGCGAACTTGGTCTCCCGGTCCGGGAGATCCCCCTCGTCGATCCGGCGCTGGTTGGGCCGGATCCACGGCACGTGGGCGTAGGAGTAGACCGCGGCCCGTCCCGGACGGAGAGCCAGGACCTCGTCCAGGTTCTTCCGGAACCCCTCCACCGTCTGGCGGGGAAGGCCGTAGACCAGGTCCACGTTCACGTCCTCGATTCCCACCGACCTGGCGTGCCGGTGCAGGGCCAGGGTCTGCTCCCGGGTCTGCTCCCGCCCGATGGCCGTCTGCACCTCGGGGGTGAAGTCCTGCACCCCCATGCTCAGGCGGTTGAACCCCAGCGCGGCCAGGGTGTCCACGTGCTCGGCGGTGGTCACCCGGGGATCGACCTCGATGGCCACCTCGGCCTCGGGAAGGAGGCGGAAGTGGGTGGTGAGGGTCTCCATGAGCTCACGCATCTGGTCCGGGGTGAGATGGGTCGGGGTGCCCCCGCCCCAGTGGAGCTGGAGCACGCTGTTGCGCGCCCCCAGGGCGCCGGCCACCTTGGCGATTTCGCGGTTCAGCCGGTCCAGGTAGCCGCGCACCACGTCCTCGCGCCGGGTGATCACCACGTGGCAGCCGCAGAAGTGGCAGCGGTGCTCGCAGAAGGGGACGTGGACGTAGAGGGAGAGAGGATCCCCGGGGCGGGCGGCGGCCCGGGCCAGCCGCTCCGCGTAGTCCGAGGCGCCGAAGGCCTCGGAGAACTCCGGAGCGGTGGGGTAGCTGGTGTAGCGGGGACCGGGCCGGTCGTAGCGGGCCAGAAGCTCGCCGGTGACCTGGATTGCGTGGTTGCCTTCGCTCATTGGGTCTCCCCGGTGGTGGCGTGGTCGGCCTCGGTCTCCCGGCCGGACCGAAGGCGCCGGCCCTCCTCGTGGACGAAGCGGACCAGTTCGGCCACCGCTTCCACCGGAACGTCGGGGGTGATGCCGTGACCGAGGTTGAAGACGTGGGGGGTCTCCGGCCCCGCTTCCTCGAGAATCTCCCGCGCCCGAGCCTGGATGATCGGGACGGGGGCGAGAAGGAGCGCGGGATCGAGGTTCCCCTGGAGCGGCCGGTGTCGTCCGAGGCGGCGCCTCGCGTCGCCCAGGGTGATCCGCCAGTCGAGGCCCAGGACGTCGGCCCCGGTCTCGTCCATGAGCTCGAGGATCCCCCCGGTGCCGTTCCCGTAGAGAATCACCGGCACTCCGTCGGTGCTCACGTGCTCCACCACCCGGCGGACGTGGGGAAGCACGTTCTCCGCGTAGTCCCGGGGGGAGAGGAGACCGGCCCAGGTGTCGAAGAGCTGGACCGCCTGGGCCCCCGCCTCGATCTGGGCCTTGAGGTAATCGGAGACGACCAGGGTCAGCTTCTCCATGAGGGAGTGGAAGAGCACCGGCTCCTGGTACATGAGGCTCTTCAGCCGCGAGAAGTTCTTGGACCCCTGTCCTTCCACCATGTACGCGGCCATGGTGAACGGCGCGCCGGCGAAGCCGATGAGCGCGACGGTGGGGGGAAGCTCCCGGCGCACCCGGCGCACGGTGTCGAGCACGAAGTCCAGGTCGCGGGCGGGGTCGATGCGCTTCAGGGCCCGGATGTCCTCGGCCGAGCCGACGGGCCGGGCGATGACCGGCCCGGGGCTGAACGCGACCTCCAGCCCCATCGGCTCCAGGGGGGTCAGGATGTCGGAAAACAGGATGGCCGCGTCGAACCCGAAGCGCCGGATGGGTTGCAACGTGACCTCGGTGGCCAGCTCGGGGGTGCGGCACAGGGTGAGGAAGTCCACCTTCTCCCGAACCCGCCGGTATTCCGGGAGATAGCGCCCGGCCTGGCGCATGATCCAGATGGGGGTGGTCTCCACCCGGTCCCCGCGAATGGCGCGCAGGAAGAGCGGGTCGAGATCCTCGGGGGTGCGGGTGATGCCGGGGTTGCCGGAAAGTTCGCTGGTCATGGTCCCTTCATGAGAGATGGTGATTCCAGCCACCTATTCTAGCCGGGGGCGGACAACCTGTGCCATTCATAGTCCATATGAGACATATCGTTTCACCGTCGGGAACCGCATCCACAGCAAGGGGTTGGGCGACCGGAAGGCGGGGGTCGGCGACCCCTCAGGACCTCCAATCCCCTTCGAAGGCGTCGGGGAGGAGATCGTGGGGAGACCCCCAGACCTGCTTCACCCCCTCCCCGTCCCCGAAGACCACGCGCGCGCGGGGGGCCAGCTCGAGGATCACCTGCCGGCAGGCCCCGCAGGGCGTGGTCACCTTGGCATGGTTGGAGGTGAGGACCAGGGTCTCGATGTTCCCGCTCCCGTGGGCGACGGCGTTGAAGAGGGCCACCCGCTCCGCGCAGATCGTGAGCCCGAGGCTCGCGTTCTCCACGTTGCATCCCGGGTAGATCTGGCCGTCGCCGGCCACCGCCACCGCCCCCACCTTCACCCCCGAATAGGGGCTCCGGGCCTGATCCATGGCCACGCGGGCCATCCGCAACAAGTCATCGTCTCGGTTCTTCTCGCTCACGGGCACCTCGCTGGTTGAGCACGCGCCGCCGCTCCGGCCTCCGGCCGCGCCGGGCCCCTGACTTTAGCACGGGACCTTCCCCGGGCCCGGACCAACCCGGCCGGCTGTGCTATCGTCGGGCCCCATGTCCGATTCCCCGACCAACTCCGACAAGGAAGCGCGGGTCCGCGCTCCCGATTCCCCCCTCGAACGGGTCCTGGCCATGGCCCGGCTCCTGCGCGAACCCGGCGGATGCCCCTGGGATAGGGAGCAGACCGTGGAGTCCATGACCCCCTATCTCCAGGAGGAGACCTTCGAGGTGGTGGAGGCGATCTCCGCCCGCGACCGGGACGGCTTCACCGAGGAGCTGGGGGACCTCCTCTTCCTCGTCCTCTTCCTGGCCTCGGTGGCCGAGGAGACCGGATGGAGCACCCTCGACGGCATCGCGGACGGGGTGGTGGACAAGCTGGTCCGGCGGCATCCCCACGTGTTCGGGGAGAGCGGCGGGATCGAGACCACCGGGGCGGTCCGCCAGTGGGAGGAGATCAAGCGCGCCGAGCACGAGGCCAAGGCCGGCGGCGAGGTTCCCTCGACCCTGGGCCGTCGCCCCGCCGGCCTTCCCGCCCTGACCACCGCGTTCAGGATCTCGGAGAAAGCGGGGGCGGTGGGCTTCCAGTGGCCCGGGGTGACCGAGGCCCTGGCCAAGCTCTCCGAGGAGCTGGAGGAGCTCCGGGCCGAGGTGGCCGCGGACGCCCCCGGCGAACGCCTGGAGGACGAGATCGGCGATCTCCTCTATGCCACGGCCAACCTGGCCCGCTACCTCCGGATCGATCCCGAGCGGGCGCTCCGGGGAACGGTGGCGAAGTTCCTCCGGCGATTCCGCTACGTGGAGGAAAAGCTGGCCGAGCGGGGCAGGAGTCCGGCCGGATCGGATCTCGAGGAGATGGACCGGCTCTGGAACGAGGCCAAGCGCGCCGGGGGTTCCTGAGCGGCCGGGACGACCCGCTTCCCGCGGCCGCGGTCCCCGGCCGTCGGTCCGGCGCGGCTAGTGCGTCCGGCCGGTGGCGCCGTTGGAGGACCGGCCCCGGCGCACCCGCTTCGTGGAGACCATGAGGAGCTTCGCCGGCCCCTCGCCCACGTTCTGCATGCCGTGGGGACGGTCCGCCGGATAGTGAAGCGCATCCCCCTCCGACATCGTGTACTCCCGGTCCCCGACCCGGTAGCGCACCCGCCCCGCGAGCACGTACACCCCCTCTTCCCCGCCGTGGCCGTCGTACTCGATCTCGCGCGAGTCGCCGGGGTCCAGGTCGAGCATGTAGGCATTCAGCCGGCCGCCGGTGATGCCGGGGGTCAGGTATTCCCCCTTCACCCGCGCCTCGTCCTCGGGAAGCGGTTGACGTTCGCCGGCCCGGGTGATCGCCACCTCGCTCAGGTCTTCCTCCTCGAGGAAGTACGAGGTCTCCTTGCCGAGGGCCCCGGCGATGCGCATGAGCGCCCCGATGGTGGGGGAGGTCTTCCCCCGCTCGATCTCGGAGATATGGGTGGCGGAGAAGCCGGAGATCCGCTCGAGCTCTTTCAGGGTGAGGCGACGTCCCTTGCGGACTTCGCGGATACGCGAGCCCAGGTTCTGCTTCGATATCATCTGCGGGGTTCCCCTTCCCCTTACATCGTGAAGCGAGGCCAGTCCGCCCAGAACACCCGGCACGACGCCGGACCGAGGTTCATGAGCTTGACCGGCATGGACGCCTTGAAGTGAACGCTGTCGCCCTCGTGGAGGACGTGCGTTTCCTCCCCAAGCTCGATCTGCAGCGTCCCCTGGATCACGTGGAGGAACCTGTCCCCGGGACGGGCGGGGCGGACCAGCGGTTCCCCCATGTCCGGCCGGAGATCGAGCACGAAGAGCGACAACTCCGCGTAGGGCTTCTCCGTGGTGAGGAGTTCCCAGGCGGCCCCGTTCCGGGGGCCGACGACCTTGTCCCGTTCGCCCTGGCGGGTATGGGAGACCTCCTCCCCCACGGGGAGGTCCACCAGGAACGAGGGATTCACCTGGAGAGCATCGGCGATCTTCCCCAGCGCCCCCACCGTGGGAGACGTCTTACCCCGTTCGATCTCCGACACGTGGGTGGCCGAGACCCCCACCCGGGATTCGATGTCCTTGAGGGTGAATCCCTGGGAGAGCCTCAGTTGCTTGATGCGGCGGCCTAGCTCGAGGTTGT
>CAYRIJ010000019.1:0-24045 GCA_964424285.1 uncultured bacterium | reverse complement strand
GCGGTCCATCGCGACGACAAGATCAGCGAAGGAACGGCCATCTACACGGACATGATCCAGACCGACGCCTCGATCAACCCCGGAAACTCCGGAGGGCCCCTGGTCAACGCCGACGGCGAGGTGATCGGGATCAACACCTTCATCTTCAGCCAGGGGGGAGGCTCCCTGGGCATCGGTTTCGCGATCCCCATCAAGACCGCGATGTCGGTGGCGGAGGAGCTCATCCTCTACGGTCACGTGCGGGGGGTCTGGATCGGGCTGGCGGTGCAGCAGCTCTCGCCGGCCCTGGCCAACCAGCTCGGGCTGCCCGACCGGCAGGGGTTGGTGGTGTGGAGCCTCGAGGCCGGTTCGCCGGCCGCCCGCGCCGGCATCCAGCTCGGGGACGTGGTCCGGGCGGTGGATGGGATCCAGGTGCGGGACGCGGAGGAGGCCCGGCGCACGATCTTCGGGGCCAGGATCGGGGACACCATCACCTTCACCGTGGCCCGGGGGGGGCAGCTCCTGAACATCCCGGTTACCCTGGAGCCGCTTCCAACCGAACGGCAAGGAGGTCAGAACTCGCAATGATCGAACGCTACAGCCGCCCGGAAATGGCGGGGTTGTGGTCCGAGGAAGCGAAGCTCCGGACCTGGCTCGAGGTGGAACTGGCGGTGGTGGAGGCCCTCGAGCGCTACGGAACCGCCCCCGAGGGGACGGCGGCGGCGATCCGGGCCAAGGCGGTGATCGATCCGGTCCGGGTGGCGGAGCTGGAGGCGGTGGTGAAGCACGACGTCATCGCCTTCCTCACCTCGGTGTCCGAGCATCTGGGAGACGAGAGCCGCCACCTGCACTTCGGGATGACCTCCTCCGATCTCCTGGACACCGCGCTGGCCCTGACCACCCGGCGCGCGGCCATGGTGGTGCGGGAAGGCCTCCGAGGCCTCGCCGCGGCGGTCAAGCGACAGGCCCTGGCCCACCGGCGGACCCCCATGATCGGCCGGAGCCACGGGATCCACGCCGAACCCACCACCTTCGGGCTCAAGCTCCTGGGGTGGTACACGGAGATCCAGCGCCAGGAGGAGCGGCTCCTGGCCGCGGCGGCGGGGATCTCCGCCGGGAAGATCTCCGGCGCGGTGGGGACCTTCAGCCACCTCGATCCGCAGGTGGAGGAGTACGTCTGCCACCGGCTGGGGCTGACCCCGGCGCCGGTCTCCACCCAGATCCTCCAGCGCGACCGTCACGCGGCCATGATCCTCGTCCTGGCCAACCTCTCGGCCAGCCTGGAGAAGTTCGCCACCGAGATCCGAAGCCTCCAGCGCACCGAGATCCTGGAGGTGGAGGAGCCGTTCACCAGGGGACAGAAGGGCTCGAGCGCGATGCCCCACAAGCGGAACCCGATCGTCTGCGAGCGGGTGTCCGGACTGGCCCGGGTGGCGCGCGGAAACGCGGTGGCCGCCCTGGAGAACGTGGCCCTCTGGCACGAGCGGGACATCAGCCATTCCTCGGTGGAACGGGTGATCTTCCCCGACACCTTCATCCTGGTGGATTACCAGCTCGCGATCTTCACCCGGGTGATGGAGGGGCTGGTGGTCTATCCCGCGAACATGATGCGGAACCTCGAACGGACCGGCGGCCTGGTGTTCTCCCAGCGGCTCCTCCTCGGGCTCACCCGGGCCGGGCTTCGCCGCGAGGCGGCCTACGCCCTGGTGCAGGAGATCGCCCTGGCCGCCTGGGAGGAGGGCGGAGCCACCTTCCGCGAGCGGGTGCGGCGGGATCCCCGGGTGTCCAAGGCGCTCGATCCGGCGGAGATCGAGTCGGCGTTCGATCTCGACTACAACCTCCGGAACGTGGACCGGATCTTCGAGCGGGTGCTCGAGGAGGGCGAGGCGTGAAGAGCCCCAGCGTGCCGTTCGGCGGGGGCGAGGAAGCCGCCCTGGGATCCCGTCTCCGCGCCGAGGGCCTCCGCCTGGCCCCGTCCGAGGCGCGCCGGGTGGCCTCGCTCATCGGGCGGGACCCCACCCGGGTGGAGGCGGTCCTCTTCGACACCCTGTGGAGCGAGCACTGCTCCTACAAGTCGAGCCGGGCCAGCTTGAAGGCGTTCCTTCCCACCGAGGCCCCCCACGTCATCCTCGGTCCCGGCGAGGACGCCGGGGTGGTGTACCTCACCACCCACAAGGGGGAGCGCTGGGCGCTGGTGGTGGGACACGAGAGCCACAACCATCCCTCCCAGGTCCTCCCCTTCGAGGGGGCGGCCACCGGGATCGGCGGGATCGTCCGCGACATCTACTGCATGGGCGCGGAGGTGATCGGGGTGCTCGACGCCCTGCGCTTCGGCGTGCCCCTGGGCCCGCGCGGGGAGCGTTCCCGGGAGGTCGCGGGCGGGGTGGTGGACGGGATCTGGCACTACGCCAACGCGCTCGGGGTGGCGAACCTGGGGGGCGACGTGGCCTTCGATCCCGGGTTCGAGGAGAACTGCCTGGTGAACGTGGTGGCGGTGGGGGTGGTGCCGGAGCGGTGGTTGGTCCGGAGCCGCGTCCCCGAGGCGGCGCGCGACGAACCCTACGTGTTCGTCCTGGTGGGGAAGCCCACCGACGCCTCGGGGTTCGGCGGCGCGGCCTTCGCCTCGGCGGTTCTGGACGAGAGCGAAGGGGAGAGCAACAAGGGGGCGGTCCAGGTGCCCGACCCGTTCCTGAAGCGCGTCCTCACCGAGGCCAACCGGCGGGTGCTGGAGCTGGCCCGGGCCGAGGGCTTCGCGGTGGGGTTCAAGGATCTCGGGGCGGGCGGGATCGCCTGCGCCACCAGCGAGCTGGCCGCGGCGGGCGGATTCGGGGCGGACATCGAGCTCGGCGCCGCCGCCCAGGACGGGGGCCCCTTTCCCCCCGAGGTCCTGGCCTGCTCCGAGACCCAGGAGCGCTACGCCTGGGTGGTGCCCGCGACCTGGGCCCAGCGGGTGCTCCAGATATACAACGTGGACTACGAGCTTCCCCACCTCTATCCGGGGGCGCGGGCCCAGGTGGTGGGCCGGGTGCGCTCCGAGGACACCCTCTACCGGGTGACCCACGAGGGGGACGAGGTCTGCACCGTGCCGGTGGAGACCATCACCGAGGGGATCCGCTACGAGCGGCCGGCGGCCCCGGCGGCCGCGCCGGCGCCGGACCCCGAACCGCCCCCTCCCGCCGACCTGGGAGAGATCGTGAGCGCGCTTCTCGGCGGCATCGACCTGGCCTCCCGCGAGGCGATCTATCGCCACTACGACACCGAGGTGGGAGGACGGGCGGTGATCCGCCCCGGCGAGGCCGACGCCTCGGTGCTGGTGCCGGTGGAGGGAAGCCCCACCGGACTGGCGGTGAGCGTGGACGGGAACCCCTTCTACGGCAGCCTCGATCCCTACCAGGGAGGAGCGAACGCGGTGGCCGAATCCATGCGGAACGTGGCCGCGGTGGGGGCGGTCCCCTGGTGCCTCACCGACTGTCTGAACTACGGGAACCCCGAGGACCCCGAGGTCTTCCGCCAGTTCGTGGAGGGGGTGCGCGGGGTGGGGGACGCGGCCCGGGAGATCGGGATGACGGGGGAGGAGGGGATTCCGGTTCCCATCGTGAGCGGCAACGTGTCCTTCTACAACCAGTCGTCGACCGGACGGTCGATCCCTCCCTCGCCCATCGTGGCCTGCTTCGGCGTGCTCGCCGACTACTCCCGCGCGATCACCCCCGCCCTCGAGGAGGAGGGCGACCCCCTCTACCTGATCGGTGCGAGGAAACGGGAGCTGGGGGGATCCGCCTACTGGCGCCGGCTGGGGATCGCCGGAGGGACTCCCCCGCGGGTGGACTTCGCCGCGGCGCGGGCGGAGATCGCCGCGGTGGTGGCGGGCGTCGATCGCGGGCTCATCCGGGCCTGCCACGACGTCTCGGAGGGAGGTCTGGCGGTGGCCGCGGCGGAGATGGCCCTGGCCGGGCGGTCCGGGGCGCGTCTCGAACTCCCCGAACGGCCCGGAGGGCTCCGCTTCGACGAGTATCTCCTGAGCGAGACCGGAGGGTTCCTGGTGGAGATCGCCGAGGACGACGAGGCCGCCTTCACCGCGCTGGTCGCGGAGCACGGCGCCGGGACGGAGCGCGTGGGGCGGGTGGAGCGCGGGCGCGAGCTCACGGTGACCCGGGACGGGGACACGGTGGTCTCGCTCGACCTGGAGCGGCTGGAGCCGCGCTGGCGCGGGGCGCTGGGGGAGGCGCTCCGATGAGCGCCCCCCATCTGCGCGAAGCGCCGTGGCCTCGGGTGGCGGTGCTCCAGCTTCCGGGCGTGAACTGCGAGTACGAGACCCGCGCCGCCCTGGCCCGCGCCGAGCTGACCGCGGAGGTCTTCCGCTGGAACCGTCCCGCCGCGGATCTGGAGTCCTTCGACGCCTACGTGCTGCCCGGGGGGTTCTCCTACGAGGATCGCATCCGGGCGGGGGCGGTGGCGGCCAAGGCGCCGGCCCTGGACGTGGTGGCCCGGGCCGCGGAGGCCGGAAAGCCGGTCCTGGGGATCTGCAACGGCGCCCAGGTGCTGGTGGAGGCGGGGCTCGTGCCCGGCGGGCATCCCGGCCGGGTGGAGATGGCTCTGGGGGCCAACGCCGCCGGGTGGAAAGGCTACTACTGCGGCTGGGTCCACGTGCGGGTGACCAAGGAGGGGCGGGAGACCGCGTTCACCTCGCGGTTCGAGGAGGGCGAGGTGTTCCCGGTTCCCCTGGCCCACGCCCAGGGGCGGTTCACCGTGCGGGACCCCGAGCGCTTCCGGGCCTGGGCCGAAGCGGGGCAGGTGCCGCTTCGCTACGTGACCCCGGATGGCGACGAGGACCCGCCGTTCCCCATGAACCCCAACGGCTCGCTCCTGGGCGCGGCGGGGGTGACCAACCCGGCGGGGAACGTGCTCGCCTTCATGCCCCACCCCGAGCGGGCGGCCTGGCTTCGCCAGGTGCCGGAGTCGATCCCGGGGCCGTGGGGGGAGAAGCGGATCGAGGCCGCCCGCCGCCGGGACGCCCTGGAGGGGCCGGGTCCCGGGTTCCGGGTGTTCCAGTCCCTCTCCGACTATCTGCGCTGGGGACGGCGCGAGGAGCGGTCATGACCGACGCGGTGGTGCGACTGTGGCTCAAGGTGGGCGATCCCACCGCGCTCACCGCCCGCGAGACCCTGCAGCGGGCGCTGGCCTACGGCCGGAAGGTCGAGGAGGTGGCGCGCTCGGAGGTCTGGTGCTTCCGGTGGGACGCCGAACCCGATCCCCGGGGGGTGCTCTCGCGTCTGGCCCGCGAGACCAACCTGATCCTGAACCCCAACAAGCACCGTCTCGAGATCGCGGTGGGGGACGAGGCGCTCCGCCCCCGGGGGAACGTCTGGGTGATGGTCGCGGTTCCCGGCGAGGGGGAGGACCTCGAGACGACCCTCGGCCGCCATCGCCTGACCGAGGGGGCGCCTCCGGCCACCCGCCGCGCGATGCTGTGGGAGCTCTCGCTGGGAGTGGAGGGAGAGGCGGCGGCGGATCTGGCCGCGGAAATCGCGGTGACCCGGGAGCGCAAACTGGGCCTCCTGGCCAATCCCCACCTGGAGGACGCGACGGTGTTCCGGGCTCCGCCCACCGCCGTCGCGATCGCCCGCTCGCTGTTGGGGACGACAGGGCGGGAGCGGGTCGGGTAGACTCGTACGCTTCCCGCAGGGTCCGGGTGGGAGCAAACCCGAACGATGGGAAGCGCCGCCGGCGGGGCCGTCCGCCGCGGCCTCGGGGCACGCGCATCGGGCCAACCGGAAAGGAAAGACGTGTTCGACAGCGAGGATCATCTGCACGACGAATGCGGGGTGGTCGGGGTGTACGGGGTTCCCCAGTCGGCCGAGGCGGCCTACCTGGCCCTCTACGCGCTCCAGCACCGCGGGCAGGAGTCGAGCGGGATCGTCACCTCCGCCGACGGGCGGTTCCACCACCACAAGGCGATGGGGCTGGTCTCCGACGTGTTCGACGACGACGTTCTGGCCCGGCTGCCCGGATCGAGCGGGATCGGCCACAACCGCTACTCCACCAAGGGATCCTCGAGCCTCCGCAACGCCCAGCCCATCTGGGTCACCTACCACGGGGGGGATCTCGCCCTGGCCCACAACGGCCAGATCGTGAACGCGGCCACCCTGCGGCGGGGGATGGAGGAGGGCGGATCGATCTTCCAGACCTCCTCGGACAGCGAGGTCATGGTGCACCTCATCGCGTCCTCGCGGGCCGCGAGCTTCGAGGGCCGCCTCATGGGCGCGCTCCACCAGGTGGAGGGGGCGTTCTCCATCACCGTCCTCACCCCGGAGGCGGTCTACGCCGCCCGGGACAGCCACGGCTTCCGCCCCCTGGTGGTGGGGCGGTTGCGGGGCGGATGGATCGTGGCCTCGGAGTCCTGCGCCCTGGACATCGTCGAGGCGGAGTTCGTGCGGGAGGTGGAGCCGGGAGAGGTGGTGGCGATGGACGAGCGGGGGCTTCGCACCGTCGGCCGGCTCCCCGCCACCCCCCTCCACAAGTGCGTGTTCGAGCTCATCTACTTTTCGCGGCCGGACAGCGTGATCTTCGGCGAGCCGGTGGACCGGGTGCGGCGGCGCCTGGGGCGGCGACTGGCCGA
Organism: uncultured bacterium; assembly: GCA_964424285.1. Taxonomy (GTDB): domain Bacteria; phylum Eisenbacteria; class RBG-16-71-46; order JABDJR01; family JABDJR01; genus CAVSKL01. Next base: position 17,450 of record CAYRIJ010000019.1, on the reverse strand, counting down.
GGAGCATCCGACCGAGGCCGACTGCGTCATCTCCGTCCCCGATTCCTCCAATTCCGCCGCCCTGGGCTACTCGGAGGCCTCCGGGCTTCCCTTCGAGCTCGGTCTCATCCGGAACCACTACATCGGCCGCACCTTCATCCGCCCCGGCCAGCACCTGCGCGAGGCGGGGGTGCGGGTCAAGTACAACGCCGTCCGCCCCATCCTGGAGGGGAAGCGGGTGGTGGTGGTGGACGACTCGGTGGTGCGGGGGACCACCAGCCACAAGCTGGTCCGGCTTCTGAAGCGGGCGGGGGTGAAGGAGGTGCACCTCAGGATCGCCAGCCCCCCCATCGTGGGCCCCTGCTACTACGGCATCGACACCCCGGAACGGCAGGAGCTCATCGCCGCCAACTCCACCCTGGAGGAGATCCAGGCGTACCTGGGGGTGGCGAGCCTGGGCTACCTCTCCGAGGAGGGGCTCCGCTCCGCGGTCAAGGCCCCCTCCGAGCATTGTTACGCCTGCTTCACCGGCCGGTATCCGGTCCGGCTGGTGGACGAGACTCTCCGACGCGCGGTGGAGGGGACGCCGTCCCCGCCGGTCCGCCACGCCGTCCGGACCTGATCTTCGCCGGGGAGAACGCCCGAACGTGAGCAACGAGCAGATCGAACAGCGCCGGGAGAACCTCGAGGCCCTGAAGGCCCTGGGGGTGGATCCCTACCCCTATTCCTACGCGGTGACCCATCATGCCGAAGCGGTCCTGGCCGCCGCCGACGCCCTGGAAGCCTCCCGGGAGCCGGTGTCGGTGGCCGGCCGGTTGATGGCCATCCGCAGCCACGGCAAGTCCACCTTCGCCCACCTCCAGGACCGCTCGGGGCGGGTGCAGATCTACATGAAGCTGGACGTGGTGGGGGAGGCGGCCTACGGCACGGTGAAGCTCCTGGACCTCGGGGACCTGGTGGGGGTCGAGGGTCCGGTCTTCCGGACCCGGACCGGGGAACTCACCATCGAGGTCCGTTCCCTCACCTTCCTGGCCAAGTGCCTGCAGCCCCTGCCCGAGAAGTGGCACGGCCTGCGCGACACCGAGACCCGCTATCGCCGCCGCTACCTGGACCTCATCGTGAACGAGGACGCCCAGCGCATCTTCCGGGTGCGGGCGGCGATGATCCGCGCGCTCCGGAACGCCCTCGACGACCGCGGCTTCCTGGAGGTGGACACCCCGGTGCTCCAGCCCCTCTACGGCGGGGCCTTCGCGCGCCCGTTCACCACCCACCACGAGGCCCTGGACATGGACCTCTACCTCCGCATCTCCGACGAGCTGTACCTGAAGCGGCTCCTGGTGGGGGGGCTGGAACGGGTGTACGAGATCGCGCGGGACTTCCGGAACGAGGGCATCGACCGCACCCACAACCCCGAGTTCACCATGCTCGAGTACTACCAGGCCTACGCCGACTACGAGGAGATGATGGGGGTGACCGAGGAGCTGGTGGCGGGGGCCATCCGCGAGGCGGTGGGCGGCCACCAGGTCGCCTTCCGGGACCATACCCTCGATTTTTCCCCGCCCTGGCGGCGGGTGCGGTACTTCGACGCGGTCCGCGAGGCCACCGGGGTGGACCTGGCCGGGGCGGACGAAGCCCAGGTGCGGGAGACCGCCGAGCGCCTGGGAATCGACCTCAAGGGAAAGGCGGGGATCGCCCAGGCCACCGACGAGATCTTCTCCGAGACCGCCCAGCCCAATCTCATCCAGCCCACCTTCGTCACCGACTTTCCGCTCGAGCTCTCGCCCCTGGCCAAGCGGCACCGCGCCGACGGCCGGCTGGTGGAGCGCTTCGAGCTCTTCGCGGCGGGCATGGAGCTGGCCAACGCGTTCAGCGAGCAGAACGACCCCGCGGAGCAGGCGGCGGCCTTCGAACGCCAGGGACTGCTTCGCGAACAGGGGGACCTCGAGGCCCAGGTCACCGATCACGACTTCCTCCGGGCGCTCGAGACGGGGATGCCCCCCACCGGGGGGGTGGGGATCGGGATCGACCGTCTGGTCATGGTGGTGACCGGGGCGGCCAACATCCGGGAAGTGATTCTGTTCCCTCAGCTCCGGCCCGAGGAGGGCGAGCCTCCCGACGACGACGGCGCGGCCGGGGAACCGGCGGGCCGCGGGTCCGAAACGCGCGGAGAGGGATAAGCTCCAGGCATGCGCTTCGAGGTCTTCGTCGCCGACCGGTACCTCCGCTCCAAGAAGCGCACCGGCTTCATCTCCCTCATCACCTGGATCTCGGTGGGCGGGGTCGCCCTGGGAGTGGCGGTCCTCATCATCGTGCTCTCGGTGATGAACGGGTTCGAGCAGGAAGTGCGCTCCCGCATCGTGGGAACCAACGCCGCCCTGATCGTGCTCCGCTACGACACCGACACCATCGCCCGGCCGGATTCGGTGGCCGCGGTGATCGCCGGGGTGCCCCAGGTGGAGGGGGTGGCCCCCTTCGTGTACGGCAAGGGGCTGGTGCAGGTGGGGGACCGCTCCGACGGGGTCATCGTGAAGGGGGTCGATCTCCGGGCCGAGCGGTCGGTGACCACGGTGGCCCGGAACGTGAGTCCACCCCTCGACTCCCTCGGGGTGGCTCCGGGGGACACCCCCCTCATCATCCTGGGCCGGAACCTGGCCGACCGGCTCCGGGCTTCGGAGGGGGACGAGGTGCTGCTGAGCGGCCCGTTCCAGGGTTCGGCGTCTCCCCTGGGGTTCGTGCCCAAGTTCCGCAGATACCGGGTGGGGGGGATCTTCACCTCGGGACTCTACGAGTACGATTCCTCCCTGGCCTTCATCTCCCTGGCCGAGGCCCAGCGTTTCTACGGCCTGGGGTCCGGGGCCACCGGGATCGAGGTCAAGATCCGGGACAGCTTCCAGGCGGAGCGGCTCAAGACCGAGGTGCTCCGGGCGCTGGGCGGCTATCCGTATCGCATCAACACCTGGATCGAGCTCAACGAGAACCTCTTCGTCTGGATGAAGCTGGAGAAGGCGGGGATGAGCGTCATCCTCCTCCTGATCGTGCTGGTGGCCGCCTTCAACATCGTGGGCGTGCTCATCATGATGGTGATGGAGAAGCGGAGGGAGATCGGGGTCCTCAAGTCCATGGGCGCCACCGACGGGGAGATCCTCCGCATCTTCATGGCCAACGGGATGGAGATCGGGGTGCTGGGCATCGGCCTCGGTCTCCTGCTCGGGCTCGGGGGGGCATGGCTCCTGGACCGCTATCCCATGCACCTTCCTCCCGACGTCTACTTCCTGAGCACCCTGCCGGTGCGGCTGGAGGGGGCGGACGTGTTCATGGTCTGCGCGACGGTGTTCGTGATCAGCACCCTGGCCACCCTGTACCCGGCGTGGAAGGCGGCCCGCCTGGATCCGGTGGAGACCATCCGTGAGGCGTGAGGCAATCGCCGGGACCGGGCCCGCGCCCGGAGAGGCGAATCGATGAACGCGTCGGGGACCCTCCTCGAGGTCCGCGGCCTCGGCAAGGTCTATCCCTCGCCGGGGGGCGACCTCGTGGTGCTCGAGAACCTGGACTTCACCCCCCGGCCCCGGACCCTCACCGCGATCATCGGGGCCTCGGGATCGGGGAAGAGCACCCTCCTGCACGTCCTGGGCACCCTGGACCGCCCCACCGCGGGCACCGTGCTCTTCGAGGGGCGGAACGTGTTCGCCACGTCCTCGGGGGACCGGGCCCGCTTCCGGAATCGCTCGATCGGATTCGTGTTCCAGTTCCACCACCTCCTGCCGGAATTCACCGCCCTGGAAAACGTGATGATGCCGGGACTGATCGCGGGGCGGAAGCGGTATGAAGTGGCGAGCGAAGCGGCTAAACTGTTGGAAAGCGTCGGCCTGGCGGGAAGGAGCAGCCATCGCCCCGGGGAGCTGTCCGGAGGGGAACAGCAGCGGGTGGCGGTGGCGCGGGCTCTGATCAACCGACCGGTCCTCCTCCTCGCGGATGAGCCCTCCGGAAACCTGGACCGGACGAGCAGCGAGGACCTCCACGCCCTTCTGGCCCACCTGGTCCATGAACGCGGCCAGACCACCCTCGTGGCCACCCATGACGAGCGACTGGCCGCCCGGGCCGATGAGGTGTACCGTCTGGAGGGTGGAAAGCTCTATCCAGATCGAGCCGCAACCGCCGGGCGGACCGGCCGATAACCGGAGTGGGCGCGCCAGGCGCGGGCCCGGAAACGACTTATGAGCGAGAAACCGGAAACCGACCCCCAGACCTGCGAACGCTGCGGCGCCGAGCCCGCCTCGGTGCGGGTGCGCCGGGTGACCGACGAGGAGGAGGTGGAGCGCCATCTCTGCCTCTCCTGCGCCCAGATCGAGGGCGTGGAGCCCGGATCCGGCGAGGCGGAGGGCCTCTCCGCCGACCCCCTCTCGTTGCTCATGAAGAGCATCGGGGAGACCCGGGGGAGCGGCGCGGTGTGCGCGGGGTGCGGGCTCACCTACGCCCGTTTCCGGGAGACCGGCCGGCTCGGCTGTCACCGGTGTTACGAGACGTTCGCCGAGGAGCTGACCCCGATGCTCCGGCGCCTCCAGGGTTCGGTACGTCACAAGGGGAAGCGGCCCCGGCGCGAGGGCGCGGCGTACGAACAGGGGGCGCGCCTCCGCCGCCTCTCCGAGGAGCTGGAGCGGGCGGTGGCGGACGAGGAATACGAGCGCGCGGCGGAGATCCGCGACCACATCCTCAAGATGGAGACCGGGGATCCCGCCGGGGAGAAGCAGAAGCGATGAAGGGGAACGGCAAGGCGACGGCGGCGGTCTTCGCCCGGTTGGCGGCCCGCGTCCCCGACTGGGCGTCGGAGCCCGGGCCGGCGGCGCCGGTCATCCTGTCCTCCCGGGTCCGCTTCGCCCGGAACCTGGGGGAGGTGCCCTTTCCCGGTCTGAGCACCGAGCCGCAGCAGAGCGCGGTGGTGAACCGGGTGCGGGGAGCGATGACCGACATCCCCGGCTTCGACGACGCGGTGTACATACCCTGCGACGCCCTGGCCCCGGAGGATCTGAGCCTCCTGGTGGAGCGGCGGCTGGTGAGCCGCGACCTGGCCGGGGGGCACCGCCGCCGGGGGGTGCTGGTGGCCAACGGGGAGTCCCTCACCGTCATGGTGAACGAGGAGGACCACCTTCGACTCCAGAGCATGCTCTCCGGGCTTCGCCTGGGAGAGGCCCTGGACCGGCTGAACGAGGTGGACGACATCTTCGACGCCCGGCTCAACTATGCGTTCGACGACACTCTGGGTTATCTTACCGCCTGCCCCACCAACGTGGGGACCGGCATGCGGGCCTCGGTGCTGGCCCATCTGCCCGCCCTGGTGCTCACCCGCCGGGCCAAGAAGGTGGTCCAGGGGGTGGCGGCCATGAACATGGCGGTGCGGGGGTTCTACGGGGAAGGCACCGAGGTCATGGGGAACTTCTTCCAGATCTCCAACCAGACCACCCTCGGGCCCGACGAGCACGAGATCGTGAGCCGGCTCGACCAGGTGGTGCGGCAGATCATCCAGTACGAGGAAGAGGCGCGCGACGTCATCTGGCGGAGCGCCCGGCTTCAGCTCGAAGACAAGATTTACCGGGCCTACGGAACGCTGGCCAGCGCCCGGAGCATCTCTTCCGCGGAGGTGTTGAGCCTGGCATCGGCGGTGCGATTCGGCATCGCCCTGGAGCGGGAGGGGCTCTGTCCCCTTCCGGTCCTGAACGAGATTCTGGTTTTCTCCCAGCCCGGTCACGTCTCGCGGCGGGCCGGACGGGAGCTGGAGCAGGAGGAGCGGCGCCGTCTGCGCGCCGACTACATCCGAAAACGACTTTCCGGGACGGAACCGGAACCCTCCTCCCCGCTGGGGGGTATCCCGTCCGAAGACCCCCCCCGGGGGGAGGAGTAGGAGGCCGATTCTCATGCAGGACAAGTTTACCGAACGCGTTCGCAAGGTCATGTACCTTGCCCGCGAAGAGGCCGGACGACTGCAGCACGACTACATCGGGACCGAGCACCTGCTGTTGGGTCTCATCCGGGAGGGCGAGGGGATCGCCGCCAACGTGCTGACCAACCTGGGGCTGGACCTCGAGGTGATCCGCCAGACGGTGGAGAGCATGGTGGCCGCTCCCGGCAGCACCCTGACCCTGGGCGAGATCCCCTTCACCCCCAAGGCCAAGCGGGTGCTGGAGCTGGCCATCGAGGAAGCGCGCCAGCTCGGGCACAACTACGTGGGAACCGAGCACCTGCTTCTCGGCCTCATCCGCGAGGGCGAGGGGGTGGCGGCGCGGGTGCTCCAGGAGCTGGGGGTGGACCGGAAGAAGGTCCGGGACGAGACCCTGCGGCTGTTGGGCGGTCCGCCCAGCGGGAAGGCCCAGGAGGAGGAGAAGTCCGAGACCCCGGCCTTGAACCAGTTCGGGCGGGACCTCACCCAGCTGGCCCGGGAGATGAAGCTCGACCCGATCATCGGGCGCGAGAACGAGATCGAGCGGGTGGTGCAGGTGCTCTGCCGGCGGAAGAAGAACAACCCGGTCCTGATCGGCGAGCCGGGGGTGGGAAAGACCGCCATCGCCGAGGGCCTGGCCCAGCGGATCGTGGAGGGGAAGATCCCCGAGCTCCTGGCCGAGAAGCGGATCGTGACCCTGGACCTGGCCGCGGTGGTGGCGGGGACCAAGTACCGCGGTCAGTTCGAGGAGCGCCTGAAGGCGATCATGAACGAGATCCGCGAGTCGCGGGACGCCATCATCTTCATCGACGAGCTTCACACCATCGTGGGAGCGGGAGGCGCGGAGGGCGCCATCGATGCCAGCAACATGCTGAAGCCCGCCCTGGCCCGGGGCGAGATCCAGTGCATCGGCGCCACCACCCTCGACGAGTACCGCAAGTACATCGAGAAGGACGGGGCCCTGGAGCGCCGCTTCCAGCCCATCATGGTCGACCCGCCCAGCGCGGAGGAGACCGTGAGCATCATCATGGGCCTCCGTGACAAGTACGAGGCGCATCACGGGGTGAAGTTCACCGACGAGGCGGTCCGGGCCACGGTCTACCTCTCCGACCGCTACATCTCGGACCGGTTCCTTCCGGACAAGGCCATCGACGTCCTGGACGAGGCGGGGTCCCGGTCCCGGCTTTCCCTTTCGGTGGTTCCCCAGGAGCTGCGCGACATGGAGGCCAGGATCGGCGAGCTCTCCAAGGAGAAGGAAGCGGCCATCCAGAACCAGGAGTTCGAGAAGGCGGCCAGCTTCCGCGACCGGGAAAAGGACCTCCGCAAGCAGCTGGCCAAGCTGAAGCGGGAGTGGAACGAGAGCCGCTCGGTCAACACCACCATGGTGGACGCGGAAGAGATCGCCACCGTCATCAGCAAGATGACCGGCATCCCGGTGTCCAACCTGGAAGAGACCGAATCCCAGAAGCTCCTCCGCATGGAGGAGGTGCTGCGGGAGAAGGTGGTGGGACAGGACGAGGCGGTCAAGGCGGTTTCCCGCGCGGTGCGCCGCAACCGGGCCGGGCTTCGCGATCCGCGCCGGCCCATCGGCACGTTCATCTTCCTCGGACCCACCGGGGTGGGGAAGACCGAGCTGGCCCGCGTGCTGGCCCAGTTCCTCTTCGACGATCCCGACGCCCTGATCCGCATCGACATGTCGGAGTACATGGAGAAGTTCTCGGTGTCCCGGCTGGTGGGAGCCCCCCCGGGCTACGTGGGGTACGAGGAGGGCGGGCAGCTGACCGAGAAGGTGCGCCGGAAGCCCTACAGCGTGGTCCTCCTCGACGAGATCGAGAAGGCTCACCCCGACGTGTTCAACATCCTCCTCCAGGTGCTGGAGGACGGACAGCTCACCGACAGCATGCGCCGGAAGGTGAACTTCAAGAACACCGTGCTGATCATGACCTCGAACCTCGGGGCCCAGCTGATCGGCGGGCGCAGCTCGGTGGGCTTCGCCCGCGACGACGTCCAGGAGGCCCACGACCGCATGCGCTCCACGGTGATGGACGAGGTCAAGCGGGCGTTCAACCCCGAGTTCCTGAACCGCATCGACGAGGTGATCGTCTTCCGGGCCCTGGGCCGGAAGGAGATCGAGCAGATCGTGCGGATCCTGCTCGACGAGGTGAAGCTCCGGCTGGCCGAGCATCGCCTGGACCTGTCCCTCACCCCCCCCGCCATCTCCCTGGTGGTGGAGAAGGGGTACGACCCGAAGATGGGGGCGCGGCCGCTCCGTCGGGCCATCCAGCGGCTCATCGAGGATCCCCTGGCCGAGCTGGTGCTGGCGGGAAAGTTCGCCCCGGGAGGCGTGATCCGGATCGGCCGCCGGGGCGACGAGCTTACCTTCGAGGAAAGGGGCCGCGAGTCCGAGGAGAACAACGAGAGGGTGGAGCAGGGTGCATAGACGGCTTCCGGGGGGGAGCCGTCCGATTGACTTTCTCCTCCTTCTGATTCTCTTCCTGCTCGGTTCTGGGCCCGGGAAAGCCCGGGCCCAGGTGCCGTCGGCGCCGCCCGACACCGTGGCCTCGGTGCGCGTGGTCGGCAACGAGACCGTGGACTCCGACCTGGTCCTGCGCGCCTTCGCCCTCCCCGCCGGGGCCCGGTACTCGGCGGACGCGGTGCGCCGGGGTATCCGCCACCTCTATGATCTCGGCTTCTTCAACGACATCCAGGTGACCGGGGAGGCGGTCGAGAAGGGCATCGCCCTCACCGTCCACGTGACCGAGAACCCCCGGGTGGGGTCGGTGGAGTTCACCGGCAACAAGAAGATCAAGAAGAAGGACCTCATCACCGCCACCGGCGAGCTGACCGGGAGGATGGCCGACGACCGGCTCCTCTCCCTGGTCCAGCGAAGGATCCACGGCGCCTACCGGGAAAAGGGATACACCCGGGCCAAGATCACCCCCCGGTTCCTGGCCGGGGACTCCGAATCCCGCCGCATCCTCCTGGTGGAGATCGACGAGGGAGCCAAGGTGCGGGTGGAGAAGATCCGCTTCGAAGGGGCCCATCAGCTCGACGCCGGCGACCTCCAGGGAGCGATGAAGCAGGGGACGACCGGGTTCCTGAAGGGCGGGGTGCTGAAGCCCGACGTGCTGGTCGAGGACATGAAGCGCATCGAAGAGGAGATGGGCAAACAGGGGTTCCGGGACGGCAAGGTCCTCAAGTACGACGTGGTCCCCGGTTCCAAGGACGACCGCGTGGTGGTCGAGGTCCAGGTCGAGGAAGGCCAGCGCTACTACGTGGGCGGGGTGAAGTGGGCCGGGAACCAGGCGGTGTCGACCCCCGCCCTCTACAGCCTCACCCAGCTCGATCCGGGCGCGGTGTTCAACCAGGAGAAGGTGGACAAGACGGTGGAGGAGGCCATCGGGGCCTACGCCGACCGGGGCTACATCTACCTCAACATCCAACCGGACTACGTGACCGCGGACTCCACCGTGGACGTCACCTTCCAGGTCACGGAGGGAAAACCCTCCCACGTTCACGACATCCTCATCAGCGGAAACACCCGGACCAAGGAGAAGGTCATCCGGCGGGAGCTGGCCATCCGGCCGGGCGATCTCTTCCGGCGGAATCTCCTGGTCCGCAGCAATCGGATGCTCCAGCAGCTCGGGTACTTCAGCAACGTGGAGGTGAACTCCAAGCCGGTGCCCGGGTCCAACGACATCGACCTCACCCTGGACGTGGAGGAGAAACAGGTGGGGACGGCGTCGGCGGGGTTCGGTTTCTCCAGTTCGGTGGGGCTCACCGGCTTCATGGAGCTGGGCCATACCAACCTGTTCGGGAACGGCCAGAGCCTGAACCTCCGCATGGAACGGGGCAGCCAGCGCAACAACGCCGAGCTCTCGTTCACCGAACCCTGGTTCCTGGGGACGCCGACCTCCACCGGAATCGACCTGTTCAGCACCAACCGGATCTACCAGGGACCCGACCTGAACCTGGAGATCCGCCAGGTGGGGGGGGCCATCCGGGTGGGCCGCCCGCTCCCCATTCCCTACGTGAAGCTCTTCGCCACCTACGGGCTCCAGAACCAGTCGGTGGTCGATGAAACCAGCGTCTCCACCGCCAGCGACAGCACCGGAACCGGGGTCTCGAGTTCCCTCTTCGTCACCGGGTTCCGGTTGGATCAGGAGACCGCGCTGACCTCGAACCTGGCCCTGAGCCTGGTCCGCAACTCGACCAACGACCCCCTCTATCCCACCGTGGGCTCCAACGAAAAGCTCCGGGTGGAGATGGCCGGAGGACCGCTGGGGGGCGACCAGGTCTACCAGAAGTACGAGCTCGACCTGGCCCATTACATGAAGACGCTGGAGGCGGGAAAGTGGCACGCGGTCCTGATGCCCCGGGTGCGGCTGGGGATGGTGGGGGACGCCTTCCGGGGCGACCCGTTCCTTCCCGACTCCTGGTCCTACGAGACCGGCATCCCCGAGGGCGCGGTGCTGGACACGGTGAGCCTGGGCCTGGGGACCTCGGTGGCGGTGCCGGTGCCGCGACACTACAAGCGGTACCCCCCGGAGTCCAACGAGCTCTTCCGCCTGGGGGGGACCACGTTCGACGCTCTCCGCGGTTACGACGATTTCGAGGTCGTCCCCTCGGACAACATCAGCCGGCGGTTCCTGGTCAGCCGCTACATCCGGAGCGTCCAGGTGGACAGCGTGACCACGGCCCAGGACACCAGCTACTCCGTGTCGTCCAGCCCGGTCTACTATCCGGGGGGGCGGTACATGGCCGCCTTCACCCTCGAGTGGCAGTTTCCCATCGCCGATCCCCTCCACGCGCTGCTCTTCACCGATTGGGGCGGGACCTGGAACCGGGTGGAGGATTTCCGGTGGGGCGACATCCACAAGAGCGTGGGACTCGGGCTTCGCATGGAGGTGCCGCTCCTGGGCCTGATCGGCTTCGACTACGGGTACGGTTTCGACCGGCTGAATCGTTCCACGGGACGGTACGACCGCAAGGGATGGCAGCCTCACATTCAGTTCGGCCGGATCTTCTGAGCCGGAATTTCCGGTCAGGGGGATCCGCCGAATCGGCCCGGGGCGGGATTTCGGCGAGGGCGGGGAGCGTTCCGCCCGCAGAGGAGGACCAGTCGTGTTGCGACGCATGATTCGCGGAACTATCTTTCTGGCGGTGTTTTTGCTAGGATTTCCGGCCGTTCCGGCTCGGGCGGCGGACCTGAAGCTGGGCTTCATCGATTCCGAGCGCATCTTCGCCGAGTTCCACGGGACCAAGGACGCCCAGTCCCAATTCAACCAGCAGGTCGAGCAGTGGAACAAGGAGCTGGAGGGCAAGAAGCAGGAGCTGGATCAGCTCCAGAAGGACTACGAGAGCCAGAGCCTGATCCTGAGCGAACCGAAGCGACGGGAGCGGGAAGAGGAAATCCAGAAGAAGCGGAGCGAGCTCGACGCGTTCACCCAGGACATCTGGGGGCCCACCGGAAAGGTGGCCAAGCGGAACCAGGAGCTTACCCAGCCCATCGTGGACAAGATCCGCGAGGTGCTGACGAACATCGGACAGAGCGAAGGCTATTCGATCATCTTTGACGCCACCGACGGCAACATCGTGTACGCCAACGACGCCTTCGACCTTACCGACCGGGTGGTGGCGGTTCTGAACGAGGATCAGGGGACACCCCAGCAGCAAACCCCTCCGGCGCAGCCGCCCCAGGGGCAAGACAAGTAGCCCGCTCGGCGGTAGGCGAACCCGGAACCCGCCGCGGACCGGAGAGCGGGCCCTTCCGGGATCGAGGACGAAGCATGCAGTTCAGCTTGGGAGACATCGCCCGGCGCCTGGGCGCGGATCTGGAGGGGAACCCGGAGATCCAGGTGGACGGGGTGTCGGGGATCACCGACGCCGGCCCCGGCGAGATCACCTTCCTCGCCAATCCCAAGTACGCGGCCGAAGTCCCGGGCACCCGGGCGGCGGCGGTAATCGTTTCCCGGGACTACGGCGGCGGCTCCCCGGCCGCCCTGATGCGCGTCGAAGATCCCTACGTGGGCTTCATCCAGGTGCTCCGCATGTTCAGCGAGGGCTCCCGGGAACGGCCGATCGGCGTACACCCCACCGCGGTGGTGGATCCCACCGCCCGCCTGGGGCCGGGGGTCTCGGTGGGAGCGCTGTGCGTGGTGGAGGCGGGGGCGGTGCTGGGGGACGGCGTGGTCCTGGCCCCGGGGGTGTTCGTGGGCCGCGACTCGGTCCTCGGCGACGGCTCCTACCTGTACCCCAACGTCACCGTGCGCGAGAACGTGATCCTGGGGCGGCGGGTCACCGTGCATTGCGGAACCGTGCTCGGCTCGGACGGGTTCGGCTACGTGCGCCACAACGGCCGCCACGAGAAGATCCCCCAGCTGGGCTCGGTGGTGATCGGCGACGACGTGGAGATCGGGGCCAACGTGGCGGTGGATCGCGCCACCATGGGGGCGACCCGGATCGGCAGCGGGGTCAAGATCGACAACCTGGTCCACGTCGCCCACAACGTGGTGATCGGCGAGAACACCCTCCTGGTGGCGCAAGTGGGGATCTCCGGGTCCACCCAGGTGGGCAAGGACGTGACGGTGGCCGGGCAGGCGGGGTTGGCGGGGCACATCACCATCGGGGATCGGGCCATGGTGGGCGCCCAGTCCGGGGTGACCAAGTCCGTCGCGGCGGACGCCCGGGTATCGGGATATCCGGCCATGGAGCACGACCGGGCGCGTCGGTTGAACGCCTACACCCGGAAGCTCCCCGGGCTTTTCGAGCAGCTGAAAGCGATGGAGAAACGAATCCGCGAGCTCGAGGACGAGCGGAACGGACACCACGGGGGAGAGACCGCGAGCCCACGGCCGGAGCATCGGGAGAACGTTCTGTGAAAGATCTCCAGGCCACGCTGGCCGGCGAGATCTCCTACGAGGGGGTCGGCCTCCACACCGGCGAGAACTGCCGGGTGACCTTCAAACCCGCGCCGCCCGGAAGCGGCATCACCTTCATCCGGACCGATCTCCCCGGCCGTCCGGAGGTGAAGGTGGCGCCGGAGAACGCGGTCTACGATTCCGATCAGGGCCGGCGCACCATCCTGCGCGACGGAGCCGCCGAAGTGCACACCGTGGAGCATCTCCTGGCCGCGGTGCGGGGGGTGGGGATCGACAACCTGCGGATCGAGGTCGACGCCCGGGAGCCGGGGGAGCCGGGGGACGGAAGCGCCGCCCCGTACGTGGCCCTGTTCCGCGAGGCGGGGATCGAGCAACAGGACGCCGAACGCCGGTACTTCGAGATTCCCCACCCGGTGCACTTCAACCAGGGGCGGGCGGAGCTGGTGGGGCTCCCGTATCCCGGACTTCGGGTTTCCTTCACCATCCAGTACGACAATCCGGTCATCGGCACCCAGTACGCCTCCTTCGACGTGGTGCCGGAGACCTTCCGGACGGAGATCGCCCCCGCCCGCACCTTCGTTCTTCGCCGCGACGTCGAATCCCTCCTGACCGCGGGAATGATCCTCGGAGGCACCCTGGAGAACGCGGTGGTGGTCGAGGAGGACCGGGTGGCCAACCGGGACGGATTGCGGTTCCGGGACGAGTTCGTCCGGCACAAGGTGCTGGACCTGCTCGGCGACCTGACCCTGCTGGGACGACCCCTGCGGGGGCACGTCATGGCCTGGCGATCGGGCCACGAGAGCCACGTCGAGTTCGTGAAATCGTTGGCGGCGGCGGAGCGGCGGGCCACCGGATTCGACCTCCCTCCCCGTCCGGACGGCAGGAACCATTTCTGGGATATCGAGGCGATCAGCCAGATCATGCCCCACCGCTATCCGTTCCTCCTGGTGGACCGGATCCTGGAGCTCACCGACGTGCGGGTGGTGGGGATCAAGAACGTTACGCTCAACGAGCCCTATTTCAGCGGGCACTTTCCCGGCCATCCCATCATGCCCGCGGTGCTGATCATCGAGGCCATGGCGCAGACCGGGGGGATCCTTCTCCTCAACAAGGTGGAACGGCCCAAGGACAAGCTCGTCTACTTCATGGGCATCGACGGGGCCAAGTTCCGACGTCCGGTGCGGCCGGGGGACCAGGTGCGTTTCGAGCTCGAGATGCTCAAGCTCAAGGGCCGGATTTGCAAGATGGCGGGCAAGGCGTTCGTGGATGGAAGCCTCGTCGCCGAAGCGGAGCTTCTCTCCACCGTCGTGGATCGCTAACCCGGATCATGGACCATCCGGGTCAAGGGGGGATCATGGCTGAGATCGCCGCGACCGCGGTGGTGGATCGCAAGGCGGAGCTGGCCGCCGGTGTGGAGGTGGGGCCCTACGCCATCATCGGGCCCAACGTGCGCATCGGGGAGGGAACCACGGTGGGCGCCCACGCCTACCTGGACGGCTATACGGAGATCGGACGCGATTGCCGGGTGTTCCCCCACGCCGTGGTGGGGACGCCTCCCCAGGATCTCAAGTTCCGGGGGGAGAAGAGCTGGCTCAGGATCGGCGACCGCACCGTGGTCCGCGAGTTCGCCACCCTGAACCCGGCCACCGCCGAGGGCCAGGCCACCGTGGTGGGAACCGACTGCCTGCTCATGGCCTACTCCCACGTCGCCCACAACTGCACCCTCGGGGACCACGTCATTCTCGCCAACTCGGTGAACCTGGCCGGGCACGTCCGCGTGGACGAGCACGCGATCATCGGCGGCGTGACCCCGGTCCACCAATTCGTTCGGGTGGGGGCCCATTCCTTCATCGGCGGCGGCTCCCGGATCCCCCAGGACGTCGCCCCCTTCACCAAGGTCGCCGGGAACCCCGCCGAGGCCTTCGGCCTGAACGCGGTGGGTCTCCTGCGCCGCGGGTTCTCCCCGGAGACCGTGGCCGCGCTGAAACTGGCCTATCGTCTCTTCTTCCGGAGCAAGCTGACGGTGCGCGAGGCGGCGAAACGGGTCCGCGCGGAGGTGCCGCCGACCCCGGAGGTGGAACGCTTCACCGAGTTCATGCTGACCTCCGAGCGGGGCGTGACCCGGTGACCTCCCCGCCCCGCCGGCTCCGCGTTGCGGTCCTCGGGGTGGGATATCTGGGCGCCCGCCACGCCGAGAAGCTGGCCGGCGCCCCGGGCTTCGAGCTGACCGCGGTCTACGACCGCGACCCCGCCCGCGCGGCGCAAGTCGCCGCGGAACTGGGCACGCGCGCCGCGGCCTCGATGGACGATGCGTTGGAGCGGGCGGACGCGGCGGTGGTCGCGACCAGCACCTCCTCCCATCGCGCCGCGGCCGAGGCGGCGCTGGCCGCCGGCCGTCCGGTCCTGGTGGAGAAGCCCCTGACCGGACGGGTGGAGGACGCGGAACTCCTGGTGGCCCGGGCCCGGGACGCGAACCTCGTGCTTCACGTGGGCCACGTGGAGCGGTTCAACCCCGCCCTCCGCGGCCTCCTGGGCGGGATCCCGGCCCCGTTGTTCGTCGAGAGCCATCGTCTGGCCTCCCTGGTCCCCCGGAACCTCGATCTCGACGTGGTCCAGGACCTGATGGTCCACGATCTCGATCTGGCCATCGCCTTCGTGGGAGAGGAGCCGGAGTCGGTGGAAGCCTCGGGGGTGGCGGTGCTCACCGACCGGGTGGACATCGCCAACGCCCGGCTCCGTTTTCCCGGCGGGGCCACCGCCAACCTCACCGCGAGCCGGGTCTCCCTGGAACGGGTCCGCAAGTTCCGCATGTTCCTTCCCGGGACCTACGTCTCCGCCGACTGCGCCGCCCGCACCGCCCACGTCTACCGCCTCCGCGAGGAGCGGGACGAACTCCTCCGCGAGGCGCTCCGCTCGGGGAGCGCCCTGGACATGCTCCGGGTTCTCGATCACCGGGTGGAGGGGCCGGAGGGGGAGGACCCCCTGAGCGCCGAGCACGACGCCTTCCGCCGCGCGGTCTTCGGCGAGCCCAACGAAGGAGTGACCGGAGAGCGCGCCCTGGCCACCCTCCGGGCGATGGTGGCGGTCGAGGAGGCGGTCGCGAGGCAGTCCGCGGGGCGCTGATGGCTTGGCGCCTCTTCGTCTCCGCGGGGGAAACCTCCGGGGACCGTCATGCCGCCGCGCTGGTTCGCGCGCTGCGCGAACGGGTCGGCGAGGTGGAGGTGGTGGGCCTGGGGGGCGAGCGCCTGGCCGCGGAGGGAGCGCGGCTCCTGGCCCGGGTGGAGGACCTCTCGGTGATCGGATTCGCCGAGGTGGCGCGCCGCCTCCCCTTCTTCCGGAGGCTCATGAACGAAGCGACCGACGAGATCGAGCGCTTCGACCCCCACGTGGTCCTGCCGGTGGACTACCCCGGTTTCAACCTCCGCCTGGCCCGGCGCGCCCGGGCGCGCGGGAAGCCGGTGGTCTACTACGTCGCGCCCCAGGTCTGGGCCTGGCGGCGGGAGCGGCGGCCGGGGATCGCCCGCGCGGTGGACCACCTGCTGGTCGTCTTCCCCTTCGAAGAGCCCCTCTTCCGGGAGGCGGGGATCGACGCGACCTTCGTCGGACACCCCCTGCTCGACGAGGAACTCGAACTCCCCGGTCGGGAGGCGGTGCGCGAGCGGCTGGGGATCGCGGCCGGCGCCCCGCTCCTGGCTCTGCTCCCCGGAAGCCGGGCCCAGGAGGTCCGCCACATCCTCCCGCCCCTGGTGGCGGGGACGAAGGGGCTCTCCGGGGCCCGGGTGGCGGTCAGCCGCGCCCCCGGGGTTCCGGAGGCCCTCTACGCTTCGGCCGAGGCGGCGGGGTTCCCGCTCTGGCCGGGGGCCGGTCCCGCCCTGGCCCGGGCCGCGGACGCCGCCCTGGTGGCCAGCGGCACCGCGACCCTGGAGACCGGCCTCCAGGGCACTCCCCTGGCCGTGGTCTACCGCACCGGGCCGGTGAACTGGCACCTGGCCCGGGCGCTGGTGAAGCTGCGCACGGTGGGGCTGGTCAACATCGCCGCGGGGGGAACCCGGATTCCCGAACTCCTCCAGGGAGACCTGGACGCGACGGGGGTGGCCAAGGTGGCCCGGCGGCTTCTGTTCGATCCCGTCGAGCGGGCCGAGCAGGTCCGCTACTTGGCGCCGCTCCGGGAGCGCCTGGGGGGCGGGGGAGCGGCGGAGCGGGCCGCCGAGGTGGTGGCGGGGGTCCTGACCGGGGAGCGGCGATGAACGGCCCCGACGCGCCTCCCCGCGCCTCCGGCGGGGAGAGGCGCCATCGCTCCGGTTTCTCCCGGCGTCTGCGCGGTCCGTTGCGAGGCCTCGGCGCGGGGGTAGGCGCGGCGGCGCTCCGCCTGAGCGGCCACCTCACCCGGGTCCGCTATCTTCATCAGGAACGTGAGACGGAAGCCCTGAGTCACTATGATTCGGTCATTTACACGGTGTGGCACGGGCGCATGTGGCTTCCCGTCGCGCGGCTGGGCCACACCGGGGCCGCGGTGCTGGTGAGCCTCTCCGAGGACGGCGAGGTGATCGCCCGCGCCGCCCGGGCCCTGGGATTCCGTCCGGTCCGGGGAAGCACCAGCCGGGGGGGGAAGGAGGGCTTCGCCGAGCTGGCCGCCTGGCTCGAGAGAGGTCGGTCGG
>CAYRIJ010000018.1:1644-24432 GCA_964424285.1 uncultured bacterium | reverse complement strand
GGCGGGACCGGTTTCGGCGCCGGGGGTCCCGGGGGCGATGTCGGTGGCCACGGCGTCGGGCGCCTCCGCGGACTCGGGCCCCTCGGCCGGTGCCGCATCCCCGGACGCCGGCTCGGCCGAAGCCTCCACCTCGGTGCGCAGCGGCCCCAGGATGGCCTCGATCCTGTTCCCCAGCGCCTCCGGATCGATGGGCTTCAGGAGGTAGCCGCTCACCCCGGCCTCGGCCGCCCGGACCACGTCCTCACGGGCGCTCCGAGTGCTGAGAAGCAGAAGGGGGGGGACGGTCCGGTCGCCTTCCCGGCGCAGCCCGCGGGCCAGGTCGAGCCCGCTTTCCCCGGGGAGGTCCCAGTCGGAGAGGATCAGCTCCACGCCCCGCCCGTCCTCGCTTTCCAGGATGCGGCGGGCCTCCGCGGAGGAGTCGGTGGTGAGGACGTCGTCGACCCCCGCGTCCCTGAGCACCCTGACCAGGGTCCTCCGCGCCGTCGGCGAGGGATCGACGACGAGGCACTTCATGACTGGGCTCAGTCGGAGGGAGCGAGGCCGAGACCGGCGGCCAGACGGTCCAGCACCTCGGTTCGGACCTCAGGACGGTCGTAGTGGCCGCTGGCGATCCGGCCCAGGATCTCGCGGGCCCGCCCAGGGTCCAGGGCGCGCGGCGCCGAGGCCTCCTCGGACGCGCCCAGGAGTTCGCGGGCGGTGTCGGAGATGGTGACCTCATCCCGGCGGGCCCCGGCTCCCCGGGACCGGGAGGTCCCGGCGTCCTCGGGACGGTCGGTGGGAGCCGCTCCCGTCGTCCGCCGGGTGCCGGCCCCGGTGGTCTTTCCCGCTCCGGCCGGATCGATGTGCATGGTACTCCTCCTGACTCGAATCGCGGGGCGGTCCCCGTTTCCCCCTGAACCGTTCGCCGCCCGATCGGAGTTATCGGTCGGTGGCGGCGGCGGCTTGAGTGGACTCAAGGTGCCTCACGCCGGGTTCCCCGTCAGACCCGTAGCGACGTGGCGGTTGATGTCGATCAAGGCGGTCAGCTTCTCCCGGCTCGGGGTGGCGAGGAGATCGAAGGTCCGCCGGTCCACGAAGGCGCTCAGCCTCAGAAGATCGATCCGGAGATCGACCGGGAGCGCGTGGTCCGGACGGGTCAGCTCGGTCTGGAAGAAGGTCCAGAGCTTCTGATTGAGGGACAGCGCCTCCCGGAGGCGCGGACCCCGCTCGGGATCGCTCCAGGCCTTGAGGCAGTTCTCCATGAGCCGCGCCGTCTTGTAGAGGGCGGCGGCCTCCAGGCTCCGGTTGGAATCGGTGGACTTGTTGCCTTGCTCGTAGGCGGCCAGCGGATCATGCAACATGGTCGGTCAGCTCTTTCTCGTGTTGGATGAGGCGTTTCGCGCTCTTCAGGGCCTGATAGAGCCGGCCGGAGTCGGCCAGCCCGGAAATCTCTTCGAGCTCGGGAGCCAGGAGCGGCACGGCCTGGCTAAGGTGGTCGACGAGGACCCGAAACGTGTCCCGATGCTCTTTGGTTCCTTCCGGATCCACGTAGGCGAGCTGGAGCGCCAAGTACACCCATTCGCACGCGGTGTGGACGGTCCGAGGACTCAGGATGTCCACTTCCCGAAGCACCGGCACCTCGTTCTCGATCAGGAACTCGGAACGGACGTCACCGTTTCGGATCACCGCTCCGCCGAGGATCAAGCGTTCACCGGGTTTCAGGCTCATTCGAAGGGGCATCTTGGCGCTCCTAACTCTCGGTCATTGGGACGTTTGCGGACCCGGCCGGCGGCGGCCGGGGTTGACCGGAGGGTGGGACCGGCGGTTCGGAACCGCCGGTCCCCGTCCGGTCGCGGCCTTGCGACTCAGGCGCCGGGAGTGTCCCCGACCCTCCGTAGCTGCGCGGAGAGCCGGTGGACGCTTCCCCGGAGCTAAAAGAGACGCAGGACGCTCTGCTGGGCCTGGTTCGACAGGCTCAGGGCCACGATTCCCAGCTGCTGCCTCGTCTGCAGGGCCAACATGTTGGCTCCCTCTTCGTTCGGATCGGCGAGGGTCAGGTTGTCCGCGCCGGTGGTGAGGGAGTTGATCATGTTCTTGGTGAACTCCTGACGGGTGTTCACCACGCCGAGGCCCGAGGACAGGGTCTGGGACTTGGACCTGAGGGTCGTCAGGGCCGTGTCCAGGTCGGTCTCCGCCGCGGTGATATCGGT
The DNA here is from genome assembly GCA_964424285.1 of uncultured bacterium. Taxonomy (GTDB): domain Bacteria; phylum Eisenbacteria; class RBG-16-71-46; order JABDJR01; family JABDJR01; genus CAVSKL01. The sequence goes on along the minus strand of CAYRIJ010000018.1, from coordinate 22,243 downwards.
GTCGGCGGCGAAGCTGTTCGCCGCGGCATCGATGCTCAGCCCGGTGGTGCTGCCGTCGAACCCGGAGATCGTGATGTTGCTCGATCCGTCCTCGTTGAAGTTCACGACGAGGTCGCTGGAGTCCAGGAGGTTCGTCCCGTTGTACGAGGCGTCGCTCGCGAGCTGATCGATCTGGGTCCGAATCGCGTCGAACTGGGTGGCCAGGTTGGCCCGCTCCGTCGAGTCCGCACTGCGGGCCGAGGAGATGAGACCCTTGGCCTGGTTCACCAGGGCGATGATGCCCTTCACGCCTTCGTCCGCCGTCTTCACGGTCTGGATGGCGTCGCCCATCGCGGTCTTCCGCGCCGACAGGTCGGAGGCCCGGCCGGTCAGGTTCTGAGCGGTGAAGAAAGCCTGCGGGTCGTCGATCGGGTTGTTGACCTTGCGACCGGTGGAGAGACGGACGTTGGTCCGGCTCATGAGGTCGGTCACCGACTGGAGGTTCACCAGGTTCGAGCGAATCGCTGACGACAGGGTGATGTCGTTGAGAGCCATGTGGGAAGTCCCCCTTTCTAGGGATGGATGCCTTCCCCGGCCTTCTGCCGGGGCCCCGCCATTCGGCAGGCGCTCCAAGTCTCGGAGGGGGGTCCGGGAACTTGAGACCCTCGGTTCTTGGGTGCTCCGGGGTCGAATGGGAATGGAGCGTGGCAGGACCCCGGCCTCGTACAACACCCATAATCCATTGTATGACAACGAGTTATAAATTTTACTAAAGGGATGGAAGGAATTTCCGATAACCCTTCCGCAGGTTGAACTCAGCCACGGCAACTCTTGCCGGGGGCTCGGTTCAGCCAGGGGGGGCACAGTATGCGGATCACCGATCAGACTCTGTTTCGAAATGCGTTGGCCGGATTGACCGGAAACCTGGCCGCGTTCCGCCGGGCCGGCGACCAGGCGACCAGCGGGACCCGGCTCCAGCGCCCTTCCGACGGACCGGACGAGGCCCGGACGGTCATGGGGCTTCGTTCCCGGCTCCGGAGCCTGGATCGCTACCGGGGGGCGGCGGCCGGGGCCGACGTCCGGCTCTCGGCCGAGGACGCGGTGCTCGACTCCGTCGACCGGCTCCTGGGGCAGGCGAAGGACCTGGCCGCGACCGCGGCCAACGTCCCTGACGATGCCGTTCGCGCCACGGCGATCCAGGAGATCCGCTCCATCCGCGACCAGGTCGTCTCCCTGGGGAACACCCAGGTCTCCGGCGCCTACATCTTCTCCGGCGGCAAGGGGCAGGCCCCCGCCTTCAACCCGGACGGGTCCTACGCGGGGGATTCGAACCCCCCGGTGATGGATCTCTGGGGCGGATCCCAGGTGACGGTGAACCACACCGGGGATCAGGCCCTTTCCGGCGCGCTCGACGCCCTGGACGGCCTGGAGCGGAGCGCGGAGGCCGGCGATGCGGCCGGCCTTCAGGCCTCCCTCGAGAACCTGGACCAGGCGGTCCGGGGTCTTCGCGCGGTTCGCGCCCAGACCGGGAGCCGCATGCGATCGGTCGAGGAGTCCCTCCAGGCCATCAATACCCGGGACTCCGTCCTCAAGGACCAGGAGCAGGAGCTGGCGGGGGCCGACCCCACCGAGTCCCTGCTCAAGATGTCCGAGGCCAAGACCGCCCTGGACCGCGCCTACGAAGCGGTGTCCAAGGTCCTGAACACCAACCTTCTCCAATTCCTGCGATGACGGTCCGTGAACCGGTGGGCATCGGACCCGATGCCACGCCCCCAAGGACGAACCATGATTGCCACCGGGAGGGCCGTTTGATGTCCCGTATTTCCTGCTCCAACGAAGAGTCGAACGAATCCCGGCCGCCGGAAGGCGCGCCCGGCCGGTTGGTCAGGCACACCACCGTCCCGATGGCGGGCGCGATGAAAGCGGCCCTCGCGGTCTGCGGCGACGAGCCCTCGGAGGCTCCGGACGGGGAAGCCGGGCTGACGTACATCGTCGGTCGATCGGAAGGGCTTCGCCGCGTGGTCGACGCGATCCGCAAGGTGGCTCCCACCGACGCCACCGTCCTGGTCCTGGGGGAGTCGGGAACCGGGAAGGAACTGGTGGTCCGGGCCATCCACGAGCTGAGCCCGCGGGCGGACGGCCCCTTCGTGGCCATCAACTGCGCCGCGTTGCCCGAAAACCTGATTGAGAGCACCCTGTTCGGACACGAACGAGGGGCGTTCACCGGGGCGCATTCCCGGTTCGTCGGGGCCTTCGAGCGCGCCCACGGCGGAACCCTGTTCCTGGACGAGATCTCCGAACTCCGCCTGGACCTCCAGGCCAAGCTGCTCCGGGCCATTCAGGAAAGGCGGTTCGAGCGGGTCGGAGGGGACCGATCGGTCGGCGTGGACGTCAGGGTGGTGGTGACCTCCAACCGCGATCTCGCCACGGAAGTGCGGGAGGGTCGTTTCCGCAAGGACCTCTACTACCGCCTCGGCGTGGTGCCGATCCAGCTTCCGCCGCTCCGGCAACGGCCCGAAGACATCCCCGCCCTGGTCAGCCATTTCGCCGATCGCTACGCGCGGGGCCTCGGAATCGCGGTGCCGGAGATCCCCGCCGGCGCCCTCCGCGCCCTCGTGGGCGCGCCCTGGCCCGGCAACGTCCGGGAGCTGGAGCACGCGGTGGAACGGGCGCTCATTCTCTGTCCCGGCGGTCCCCTGGACCCCGAGGCCTTCTTCCTGGAGTCGATTCTGGAACCGGTCCGGGAGATCGGGGTGGGGACGGCAAGGGACGCCGACCCCCGGACCGACCCGCGCCCCGAACGCGAGGCCCCCGGTCCGGAGCTTCCGAGCCTCCGCCTCAAGGATCTGGAACAGATCGCCATCGACGCCGCCCTGCGGGCCACCGGCGGGAACCGCACCCAGGCCGCCGGCCTCCTGGGCATCAGCGACCGCACCCTGAGGAACAAGCTCCGGGAACGCCGCGAAGCGGCGGCTTCCCCGGACGCGGAGCGGATGGACTTGCCGCCGGATGCGGAAGCTTCTTCCGTGGATCCGGCCGCCGATTCCCGGTCGAGATCCAGGGCCCCGGTGAAGCGGGGGCTCTCGCTCGTCGACGGCGCCGGGAATCTCATCCCCCGCAACGCCTTCGCCTGATTTCTCCCCGCGCGCACATCCCGCCCGGTTTTGGGCACACCGCTTGCTTGATGCCCAGTGGAACGAACCTGCGCCGTTCGCGACGAACGGAAGCGAAGGGGGAGAAACCATGATCCGAGCGCTCTTCGGTTCATCCACGACACCGTACATCCTGCGCCGGGGTCTCGACGCCGCCATGGAGACCCACCGGGCCATCGCCCGCCGGGTGGCCGGGGAGGTCAAGGCCAGCGACCAGGCGACCGCGCAGAATCCCGCCGGAGCCCCGGCGGATCCGTCGAACCTCGGCGACGACATGGCCTCGCTGGCCGACGTGCAGATGCGCTACGAGGCCGAGGCCCAGCTCCTCCACCTCGCCTATCAGAACCTCCGCATTTCGATCCGGACCAATGGCTGATCCCGTGAACCCGGCGGCGGGCACCAAGGCGGTGGAGCGGCTCATGCCTTCCCTGGCGGTGAGCGCCCGGGGCATGACCGTCCAGCAGAGTTTTCTCGAGATCATCGCCCGGAACATCGCCAACGCCGAGACCACGCGGCTCCCCGGCGGCGGTCCCTATCGCCGGCAGGTCGCCGCGGCGACCGGGAACCCGGCCACCGGCGCTCCCTCGGTCACCGTGGCCGAGGATTCCACTCCGGGACGCATGGTCTACGACCCCGGTCATCCCGACGCCAACGCGGAGGGGTTCGTGGAGTACCCCAACGTGGACACCCAGACCGAGCTGGTGGACCTCATGCTGGTCCGACGGATGTACGAGGCCAACGCCACCGTGTTCCAGGCCGCCAAACGCATGCTCAAGCGGGCCCTGGAGATCTGAGGTGGAGATGAACCCCGCCTCGCCGCTTTCCCCCCGGCCGCCGCTTTCCCGCGGCGTCGAGCCGGCCCCGGCTTCCGAGGGCCGCGCGCCGGCCCGTCCGGCGGAGGAGCCGCCCGAGGCCCCGGCGACGGGGAACGCCGGCTTTCTGGACCTTCTCACTCCCGAGGAACGGGAGTTCTTCGAACGTCAAAGCGCGGTGGGTCCTCTGACCTACCGCCCGGATGGGAAGCCGGCGGAGCTTCCCCCGGTCCGCACCGGTCAGCGAATCGACTTCAGGGGGTAGACGATGGCCAATCCGATCCAGGGCGTCGCGGCCAAGCCGGTGTTCCGGCTCACGAACCCGGAGATCCCCACTCCCGCGGCCAAGGACGGCCCCTCGTTCGGCGACCTGTTCAAGCAGGCGATGAACGACGCCTCCGGACTCCAGGAGGAGTCCCAGCGCATGATCGCCGCCTTCGTCAAGGGGGAGCCGGTGGAGCTGCACCAGGTGATGGCCGCGGCCCAGGAGGCGTCGCTCTCCGTCGAGCTCCTGGTGGAGATCCGGAACAAGCTCACCGAGGCCTACCGCTCGGTCATGAACATGCAGTAACCACGGGGGAGAATCTTGAGCGGTCTGTTTTCGGCTTGGAATCAAATCCTGGAACGCACCGGCGGAAACCGCCGCCTGGTCCTGGCCGGGGCCGCGGTGGTGGCCGTGGTCCTGGTGTGGGGCGTGGCCCACTGGGCGTCGGAGCCGGTCTACGTGACCCTGTACAAGGATCTCGAGTTCGCGGACGTGGCCCGGATCGGCAAGATCCTCGACGACGCCGGCGTGCCCCACCGGCTGGGCCCGGAGGGGAACGAGGTCCTGGTCCCGGTCTCCGAGGCCCCCCATGCCCGGGTCGCGGTCGCCGAGGACGGCCACCCGGTAGGGGGGCGTCCCGGGCTGGAGCTCTTCGACAAGCCCTCCTGGGGCATGACCGACTTCGCCCAGCGGGTGACCTACCAGCGCGCGCTGGAAGGGGAACTGGCCCGCACCATCCTGGCCATCCGCGGGATCGAGCGGGCCCAGGTGCACCTGGCCCTTCCCGCGCCGAGCCTCCTCCGGGGGAGCGACCAGGACGCCCGGGCCTCGGTGGTGCTCACCCTCGACCCCGGCACCGCGCTCGCCCCCGAAGCGGTGCAGGGCGTGGTGTACGTGGTGAGCAACAGCGTGGAGCAGCTCTCCCCGGACAACGTGGCGGTGATGGACGACGGCGGCCGGCTGCTCTCGGTGCCCGCCTCCGCCGGGAACCAGGGCGGCCACAGCGGCCGCCAGATGGAATTGCAGCGCTCGGTGGAGGAGGCGCTGGCGGCCAAGATCCAGAATCTCCTGGAGCCGGTCCTGGGATCGAACCGGGTCCGGGCCCAGGTGACCGCCGAGCTCAGTTTCGAAAAGGTCGATCGCACCATCGAGACCGTCGGGCCGGCGACGACCGAGACCGGCGCCGGCTCGACCGGCGTCGCGGCCGCGTCCCCCGACCAGGCCAGCTCCCGTGAATACCAGCGCCGCGAAGGTTCGGTGGGCGGGCTCACCCGCCTCACCGCGGCGGTGCTGGTGGATCAGGCGGCGCTGGAAACGGGGGGCGAAGGCGGCGGCGCCAAACCCGGGATCGACCTGGACAAGATCGAGGCCATGGTGGGCGACGCCATCGGGATCGACAAGGAGCGGGGTGACCGTCTGAGCGTGGTGGCCGTTCCCTTCGAGGCCGCGGCGGTTCCCGCCGACGGTGGCGCGGTGGCCGCCTCGGGTTCGGGAGGCGTCAACCTGGTGAGCCTGGCCGAACGATCGGTCCGCCCCCTGGTGGGGCTCATCGCGGTGGTGATGATCGGGCTCCTCGCCCTGAAGTCGTTGCGGCTTCCCGTCCCCGCCGTCCCCTCGGGGGCCCGGTCCGCCGGAACCCCCACCCTGGCCGCGCCGGAGCCCCGGCTTGGCGTGGAGCCGCCCCGGGAATCATCCCCCGCCGCGTCCGCGGAACCCAACCTCCAGGTGGTCCGCGGCTGGTTGAACGAAGGCTGAGAGGAAACCCACCATGACCGCCACCGCCACCCCATCCACCGCCACCGGCGCCCAGAAGACGGCGATTCTCTGTCTGGCCATGGGGCCCGAGGACGCCTCCCGCATCCTGAACCAGCTCAGCCCGGCCGAGCTGGAGTCGGTGGTCCGGGAGATCGCGGCCATGCCCACCGTGGACGACGGGCTGGTGCGCGGCGTCCTCCAGGAATACAAGAAGGCGGCGGGAGCCGGCGACCGCAGCGTGGCCGGCGGGTTCGACGCCGCCCGGAACCTTCTCGCCGGAGTCCTCGGCCCGAAGGAGGCCGGCGCGGTGCTGGAGCGGATCCGCGACCGGATGGCCGGGGAGAAGCTCACGCGGCTGGAGCGGCAGGAGCCCCGGGTCCTGGCCGGCATCCTCGCCGAGGAGCACCCCCAGACCGCCGCGGTGACCCTGGCCCACTTCGATCTCAAGCGCGCCTCCAAGGTGCTCGACCTGCTCCCCGCGGATCTCGCCTCCGACGTGCTTCTCAGGATGGCGCGGCTCGACCGCATCGCCCCCGACCTCCTCACCCTGGTGGCCGAGGGCATCGAGGCCAAGGCGCGGGCGGCGACCCTGGACGAGACGACGACCCCCGGCGACCCGGCCCGGGTAGCCCGGCTCCTGAACCTGACCGGCGGGGGACGGGACGAGGAGATCCTGGAGACCATGCGCCGGCACGACGACGACCTCGCCGGGCGGATCAAGGCCCTGATGTTCGTGTTCGAGGACCTCATCCTGGTCGAAGCGAAGGGGATCCAGCGGATTCTCAGGGAGGTGGACCAGAAGGACCTCGCCCTGGCGCTGAAGGGGGCGAGCGAGGAGATCTCCAAGCACCTGATGTCGAACATGTCCGAGCGCGCGGCCGCCGCCCTCCGGGAGGAGATCGATCTTCTGGGGACGGTCCGGGTGAAGGACGTGGAGGAGGCCCAGGGGCGGATCCTGGAGGGGGTGCGGGAGCTGGAGACCGAGGGCGAGGTGGTGATCCGGCGGGCGGGAGACGGCGATGAATACGTCTAGCGACACCCTCGCCGCCTGGCGGCCCTCCTCCTTCGGGTTCGGACCGGACGATGACGGCGGGGCGGAGCCGCCCGCGACCGGCGCCCGAGGCCCGTCCCCGTGGGCGGTGCCCGAGCTGGGAGCGGCGCCGGAGCGCGACGGAGCCTCGGACGGCGCCGCCGCGCCGCGGATCGATCCCGAGGAGGCCTTCGCCCGCGGGTACGCCGAAGGAACGGCGGCGGGAGAGGCCCGGGGCCGGGAGGAACTCATGACCGCGGCCGAATCCCTCCGGGGCGCGGCCCAGGCCCTGGTCTCCTCCCGGGGCCGCATTCTCCACGATCTGGAAGCGAATGTAGGGGCGTTGGCCATGGCCGCGGCGCGGAGGATCGTGCAGAAGGAAGTCGAAGCCGATCCCTCCCTGGTTCGCTCCCTGGTGGCGCGCGGGTTGGAGCTGGTGAAGCCCGACTCCACCGTCGAGGTGAAGCTCCACCCCGCGGACCTGGAGTCGGCGCGAGAGGGGATCCGGGCCCTGGCCGACGACCAGTCCCTGGACTTGAGCCTGACCCCCGATCCGGGGATCGCCCGCGGGGGCTTCGTCCTTCAGACCCCGAGCCGGATGGTGGACGGCCGCCTGGAAGAAGGACTCCGCACCCTCTACGAACGGTTGGCCTATGAGTGATCCCATCGTGACCACCTGGTTGGATGAGGCCCTGGCCCGGATCGCCGACGCGCGGGTCATGAACGTGCGCGGGAAGGTGACCCGGGTGGTGGGACAGATCATCCAGGCCACGCCGCTTCCGGTGGCGGTGGGGGAGGTGTGCCGCATCGTCTCCGACGATCGCGCGGACATCCACGCCCAGGTGGTGGGCTTTCACGCCCACGGCATCCTGCTCATGCCTCTGGGCGAAACCGGCGGGATCCTGAGCGGGACCACGGTGGTTCCCCTGGGGCGGGAGTTCTACGCCCAGGTCGGGGAGGGGTTGGTGGGGCGCGTGCTCGACGGTCTCGGCCGCCCCATCGACGGCAAGGGCCCGATCGGGCGCACCGAACACCACGTGCTCTCCGGCCGCCGCCCCAATCCCCTGGAACGCGCCCGCATTCACCGCCCGCTGGGGACCGGGGTGCGGGCCATCGACGGGCTCCTCACCATCGGGACCGGGCAGCGGGTGGGGATCATGGCGGGGAGCGGGGTGGGAAAGAGCGTGCTCCTGGGCATGATCGCCCGGAACACCTCGGCCGACGTCAACGTCATCGCGCTCCTCGGGGAGCGGGGACGCGAGGTGCGCGAGTTCATCGAGCGCGACCTCGGTCCCGAAGGGCTCAGCCGCTCGGTGGTGATCGCGGCCACCAGCGACGAGGCCGCCCTGGTCCGCGCCACCGGGGCCCTGGTGGCCACCACCATCGCCGAGTACTTCCGCGACACCGGGCGAAACGTCCTCATGATGATGGACTCCATCACCCGCGTGGCCATGGCCTGGCGCGAGGTGGGTCTGGCCGCCGGGGAGCCCCCCACCACCAAGGGCTATCCGCCCTCGGTGTTCGCGGCGCTCCCGAGGCTCCTGGAGCGGGCGGGCACCGCGCGGGAGGGAAGCATCACCGGGCTCTACACCGTTCTGGTCGAGGGGGACGACTTCACCGAGCCGGTGGCCGACGCCGCCCGCTCCATTCTCGACGGGCACATCGTGCTCTCGCGCGCCCTGGCCAACGCCCGCCACTTCCCGGCGGTGGACGTGCTCCAGAGCGTGAGCCGGGTCCGCGACGACGTGATTTCCACCGAGCACCGGGAGGCCGCCGACCTGGTGCTCCGGCTGATCGCCACCTATCGCTCCCACGAGGATCTGATCGCGGTGGGCGCCTACAAGCAGGGGAGCGATCCCGAGGTGGACGCGGCCATTCACTTCCGCGAGCCGCTTCGCGCCTTCCTCTGCCAGGACGGGGCGGACCGCGGGGAACTCGGCGGGACGGTGGAGCGGATCCGGGCCCTGGCCGCCCGCATCCGGACCCACGGGAAAGGAACCGAGTCATGAGTTCGTTCGCGTTCCGGCTGGACAAGATCCTGAGGCTCCGGTCCCTCGAGGAAACCGAGAAGGCGCGGGCCCTCGGGCAGGCGCTGGCCGAGGCCGAGGCCCTGCGCCGGGAGCGTGAGGAGGCCGACGCCCGGGTGGAGCGCTGCCGCGACCAGATGGGCGCCCGCGCGACCGAACCGCGGGCGGCGGGACTGCTCCAGAACTTCCACCTCGCGGTGGGGGCGGCCGAGCACGTGGCCCGCGAGGCCGAAGCGCGGCAGGAGGCCTCGGAGGAAGAGGTCGAGGACGCCCGCGAGGAATTCGGCGCCGCCCGCAAGGACCGGCGCGCCCTGGAAAACCTGGAAGACCGCGCGCGGGGGGCCTGGAAGGTCGACCGCTCGCGGGAGGAACAGAAGGAGTGCGACGGGGTCGCCCGCCAGCGCTGGCTCCTGGGAGGTGAATCATGAAGAAGGTGATCCTCATCGCCGCGGCGGCGTTCGCGGTTTCCACCGCGGGGGGAGTGGGGGGACGCATACTTCTGGCCCCGGCCCGGGGCGGCGCGGCGGCCACCCCCGAAGCCGCCGCCGACGGACCCCCGAAGCTCCCCAAGGAGGCGGTGAAGGCGGCGATCGCCGAGGCCTCGGAGATCGCGACCGCGGGCGATCCGGAAACGGCGAACCCGGCGGCATCGCCGAAGCCGTCCCCCCCGAAAGCGGCCCCCGCCCACGCGGCCCGGAGCGCCGATCCGGCGGGAATGGAGTTTCAGGAGATGGCCCGCATCCTCTCCAGCATGAATCCCGACGAGGCGGCGATCTTCATCTCCCACCTCGACGCGTCCCAGGGGCTGGGCATCCTCCGCTCGATGACCGTGCGGGATGCGGTGGTCATTCTGGGGCGGCTCCCCGACGACCGCGCCGACGCGCTTCGCAAGCGTCTGCTCGACTTCACCGCGGAGGCTCGATGAGCACGATCACCGGTTTCGGCGGCGCCGCCGCCGGCGCGCCATCAAAGCTGACGGCGGCCGGTCGCGGCGAGGACCGGACCCGCTTCGGGCTCGCCCTGTGGCTGGCCATGACCGCCCCGCTCTCCGATGCCCTGTTCGGGCTCGGCGGCGCGCCCGCGCCGGGAGGGGGGAACGGACGGGGCCCCGCGGATGCTTCCGCGCCCCGCTCCGCCCCCGGCGATTCCTTCGCCTCCCGCGATCGCTCCGGGATCGGCACCGGTCCGACCCGGTCGCCCGACCCACCGGGGTCGGACGGCGGCGCGCGGGAACGGGGGGATCCGGGGCGGAGCGCGGATCGCGTGGAACGATCGGAGCGGGCCGGGACTCCCGGCTCGTCCTCCGAGGCCGCGTCGCCGCCCCCGTCGTCCCCGACCGCCGCCGAGCGGGGCGGGCGATCGGGAGCCGCCGCGGCGGCGGACGGATCACCGTGGTCGGGAACGTCCGGGGCATCGGGACCCGGGCCGGGGCGTCGGCCAAGGCCGCGGGGGCGGCGCCCGGGGAGGCCGGGGAAGCCGCGGCCGCCCGCGCCCGGAAGCTGGCCGGGAAGGCCGGCCGCTCCTCCGGCTTCGTGCTCGTTCCCTTCCGGGACGAGGCGGGAGCCGAAGGACGGGTCCGGCTCTCGGTCCGGGGGAGCGCCCTCAACGCCACCATTCTCTCTTCCGACCGCGACACCGTCGAGCGCCTGGGGCGGCGGCTCGGGGAGCTGCATCGCGCGCTGGCCGACCGCGGATTCACCGAGGCCCAACTCAACGTGCGGGAGAGCCGCGCCGCGGCCTCGACTCCCGGCCGCCCCGCGCCCCAGGACGATCCGGGGCGCTCGGGCCAAAACCATCCCGAGCGGGACCCCCATCATCCGGGCGACGACCGGCCGCCCGAGGATTCCGCCCGCTTCACCTTCGACACAAGGCAGGTGCATCGTGATTGACGCCACCCCATCCACTCGCCCCGTCACCGGCGGAACCGCCGGGGCCGGCTCCCCGGGGGCCATGGGCCGGGACGATTTCATGAACCTTCTCATCACCCAGCTCCGGCACCAGGATCCCATGAATCCCCTGCAGCCGTCGGAGTTCGCGTCCCAGCTCGCCAGCTTCACCAGCGTGGACAAGCTGGGCCAGCTCAACGACGGCATGGCCCAGCAGCTCGCGAGCCTCCAGCTCGCCACCGTGATGAGCCAGACCAGCTTCAGCGCGTCCCTCATCGGCCGTTCCATCGTGGCCGAGGGGAATCGGGTGGCGGTTCCCGAGGACGGGAAGGGGAAGGTGACGGTGGACGTGGGGGACGGCGGCGGCAAGGGAGTGCTCAAGGTCTTCGACGCGTCCGGGAAGGAGGTCGGAAGCCGCGAGATCGATTCGCTCGCCGCCGGCCGGCAGACCATCGACCTCCCCGGCGATCTCGCCGCCGGGACCTATACCTACACCCTGGACGTGACCGACCCCGACGGCGGCGCGGTTTCCGTCCACACCTATCTCAGCGGCACGGTGGACCGCGTCCTCTTCGAGGACGGGAAGATCGTGCTCAAGGTCGGCGACATGAGCGTCGACCTCGAGGCCCTGGCCGAGATCGGCTCCGGGGCCGCGAACGCGTCCTAGCACTCTGCCCAGGAAGGAACACGGATCATGCTGCGCGCACTCTTGTCCGGAATGTCGGGGCTCAGGAGCCACCAGCTCCGCATGGACGTCATCGGCGACAACATCGCCAACGCGAACACGGTGGGGTTCAAGGCCTCGCGGGTCACCTTCGAGAACGGCTTCGCCCAGCTCCTGGCCGCGGCCACCGCGGGGGACGCGGGCTCGGGGGGCACCGCGCCCCGCCAGGTGGGAAGCGGAGTCCGGGTGGGGGCGGTGGATCCCCGCTTCACCCAGGGCTCGCTGGAAGCCACCGGGCGGCCGCTCGACCTGGCCATCCAGGGGGACGCGTTCTTCGTTCTCGGGGACGGCGGGAAGACGGTGTACAGCCGGGCCGGGAACTTCGGCGTGGACGGCGCGGGACGGCTCGTCCTGGGAGGGACGGGATACGTGCTCCAGGGGATGGCCGCCGACGCCTCGGGGAACGTGACCGGCGCGGCGGGGGACCTCGTCCTTCCCCTCGACCAGCCGTCGCCCCCCCGGAAGACCACCCAGGTCACCGTCACCGGGGACCTCGACGCCTCGGCCGAGGCCGGCACGACCCATGCCATGAACGTGACGGTCTACGACGGCGCCGGACGTCCCTACGATCTCACCCTCACCTTCACCGCCCAGGGGGACGGGAGCTGGACCTGGGACGCCAAGGGGGACGAGGGGAGCGGGGTGGACGTCACGGGGGGAACGGTGAACTTCGACCCCGACGGCGTCATGACCTCCCTCACCTACCCCGGGGGAGGAAAGGGCCTCAGCCTGAGTCCCCCCGACGGCGGGGAGGTCACCTTCGAGATCGTGGCCGGGGGGAGCGGCGGCCAGGGCTTCACCTCCACCGCCGGGAACTCCACCGCGGCGGTGAGCGCCCAGGACGGGCGCCAGGCCGGAGCGCTCACCAACCTCACCATCGGCAACGACGGCACCGTCCAGGGGATCTACGACAACGGCGAAACCCGGACCCTGTGCCGGATCGCTCTGGCCACCTTCGCCAACCCGGCGGGGCTGTCCCGTCAGGGCGGAAACGTCTTCGCGGCCTCGGCGGATTCGGGGGAGGCGGTGGTGGGGGCCCCCGGCGAGATCGCGGGGTCGGCGTTGATTTCGGGGGCTCTCGAGGGATCCAACGTGGACATCTCCCAGGAGTTCACCGACATGATCGTCACCCAGCGGGGGTTTCAGGCCAGCGCGCGGGTGGTGACCATCGCCGACCAGCTTCTCGGCGAGCTGATCAACCTGCGGCGGTAGTCGCTCCGTCCCCCAAGGCCGTCCGGAAGAGGGCGGCCTTGGGGGTGGATGATTTCCGCCCACCCGGCAAATCCTTCCGGCGGTCCGGCGGCCCCAGGCCGCCGGTCGCCCCGCGCCGTTCCCCGGGACGCCGTCCGGCCGCGCCGCCGCCCTTCTAATCCATTACAAAACAACAAGTTGAACAAAGCTTGCTCCGGACCGCGGTCTTCGCCGCTCACCGGGTGGCGATGGCATGCCGGTTGCTTTTTGCGCCGCGGAATGCAGGTCCCCGAACCAAGGAGTCGTGGCATGGCCGAGTTGGAAGTGGTCACAGAGGAAGCTCCCGCCGAGACGCCGCCCGCCCCGGGTCCCGCCCGCGCGGTGAAGGCGGCCATCGTGGCCGGCGCGGTGGCGATCGGTCTGGCCGCGGGCGCGCTCGGGGTGGCGCCGCAGCTTCTCCCCGGCAAGTCCGCCTCATCCGAATCGGCGTCCGCGGACCAGAAGGCGGATAAGAAGACCGCCAAGACCGGAGACGCGGAGGTCGTCGAGCTCAAGAACCTGGTCACCAACCCCGCCGGGGCGGAGGGGCAGCACTTCATCATGGCCACGGTGGCCCTGAAGACCCACGACCGCGAGGCGGCGGCCTACCTCGAGGCCAACGAGACCCTGGTGAAGGACGCGGTGGTGGGCACCCTCGCTTCCCTGAGCATGGAGGATCTGAGCCGCCCGGACGCCCGGGAGCGGATCAAGTCGTTGATCGCCGGACGGGCCGGCGAACTGGTGGACCATCCGGACGCGTTCGTCGTCTACCTTCCCGAGTTCGTGGTTCAGTGATGGCGCGCCACCGGATCCTGGATCAACGGGGGGTGGATGCCCTCTTCGGGCTCGGGATCGCCGAGGATCCCGCCTCCGCCGAAGCGCGTCCCTACGACTTCCTCCGTCCCGCCCGATTGGAGCGGGAGGCCCGCCGCGCCCTCGACGGGGTCCATCACGCATTCATCGAATCCCTGGTGAAGTCGCTCTCCCTCCTCCTCAAGACCCCGGTGGAGCTGGAGTCGATGGGAAGCGAGAACGTCTCCTTCATCGAGCTCGCGACGTCCCTGGGCGATCCCGCCGCGACCTGGACCTTCTCCGCCGGCCGGGCGATCGGGCTGGTGGATTTCGAGGTCGAGGCCGGTCTGGCCATGGTCGACCGGCTCCTGGGCGGTCCGGATCAGACCGGGACCGCGGGGCGCCGGCTCACCGCGATCGAGCAGGGGATCCTTCGCCGTCCCGCGGAACGCGTGCTCGCCGCTCTCGAGGCCGCCTGGGGCGACCGGTTGGCGGTGGGTGACTCCCTCCTCGCCTTCTCCTCCCGCCCGGCCCAGTCCCGGGTCGCGGGGCCGGAGGACCGATTCCTGACCACCCTCTTCCGGATCCGGGCCGGAAAGACCGAGGGCACGGTGACCGTGGCCCTGCCCTACGTCGCGGTGGAGGAGGCCCTGGACCAGGACACCGGGAAGGCCCCGGTCCCGGCGGCGGAGACGAAGCCGGCGGTGGACCCGGGGGCCATCTTCGCCTCGGACCTCAAGACCGCCCGCGTCGCGGTGAAGGTGAGGTTGCCCGCCTTCGGTCTCGCGGTCCGGGATCTCTCGAATCTCGACGCGGGACAGGTGCTGGACACCCTCCACGGCCCGGAGGCCCCGGTGGTGATTCTCGTCAACGGCCGCCCCCTGTTCCGGGGAGCGGTGGGAAGCGTTCGCGGCCGGGTCGGCATCCGGATCGTGGACACCGTCGAACCGTCGGCCCCTCGGGGGCCGGTCGCCTTGAAGCAAGGGAGAGTGCTGTGACCGCTGAACCGATGTCTTCCGCGCCGGAACCGCTGGAGCCCGAAGCCGCCGCCCCGGAGGGCGGGGAGGCCGCGGGCCGGGCTTCGGCCCGAACCCTGACCCTGGACGCCCTGCTCGACGTGTCCATGCCGGTGAGCGTCGAGATCGGCCGGACCGACATGACGTTGAGCGACGTCGCCGCGCTCCGGACGGGATCGATCTTCCCCCTCGACCGCCTGGTCGGTGAGTCGGTGGACGTGCTGGTGGGGGAGCGCAAGCTGGCCGAAGCCGAGGTCGTCGTGGTGGGAGACCATCTCGGGGTTCGGATCGTGCGGGTCACCGCGGGCCCCGCCGCCGGAGGAACCCTGTGATCGGATCCGGTGTTCCCGGCGCGCTCGCCGCGCTGGGGGTGACCCTGGCCCTGCTCTTTCTGGCCGTCCAGCTCCTGAAACGCTTCCAGGGAACGACCCCCCGCGGAGGGGCCGGGCAGGTCCCGCTTCGGCTCCTGAAGCGGACCCCGTTGGGTCCCCGCCAGGGGGTGGGTCTCCTCCAGGTGGGGAACCGGGTGATCGTGGTCTCCATGGGGGAGAGCGGGTCCCGGTACCTGACCGAACTCGAGGGGGAGGACCTGGCCGGCGTGCTCGAGAATCCGAAGCCGGAGGCGGACAAGGGCCCGGCGTTCCGACGGGGACTTCTCGGCCGGCTCCTTCCCGTGATCGCGGTCATGGCTCTGGGAGCGGCCCTGGCCGCGGGCCCGGCCCTGGCCCAGAGCCCCCCGCCCGCGCCGGCTTCCCCGGCCCCGGCCGTCAACGCCCTGACCGGACTCGGTCCCCCGGTGAACGTGAGCGTGGGCCAGGGGAACGACCAGGTCCGGTTCTCCGGCGCGGTGGGGGTGGTGGTGTTCATCGGAGCGCTCACCCTGCTTCCTGCGCTCCTCCTTCTCATGACCAGCTTCACCCGGATCCTGGTGGTCCTCCAGTTCCTGCGTCCGGCCATGGGGACCCAGAACACGCCGCCGGTGCAGCTTCTGGTCGCCCTCTCCCTCCTCCTCACCGGGCTGGTGATGGGGCCGGTGCTCCAGAAGGTCAACACCGCCGCGGTGCAGCCCTACATGCGGGGAGACATGGATCAGGCCGGAGCGCTCAGCGCCGGCATCCAGCCGTTCCGGGAGTTCATGCTGGCCAACACCGGCCAGAAGGACCTCCTGCTCTTCACCCAGCTCGCCCGTCTCGACGACGTGAATTCGCCCGAGGACGTTCCCACCCTCACCCTGGCCTCGGCGTTCGTGACCAGCGAGCTTCGGACCGCGTTCCAGATGGGTTTCATGATCTTCATCCCGTTCATCGTGGTGGACCTCATCGTGGCCTCGGTGCTCATGAGCCTGGGGATGTTCATGCTCCCCCCCATGATGGTCTCCCTTCCCTTCAAGCTTCTCCTCTTCGTGCTCGCCGACGGGTGGACCCTGGTGGTCAAGAACCTCGTCATGAGCTTCGGGTCATGAGCCATGTCCGCTGACGCCGCCGTGGAAATCGTCCGCCGGGCCATCATGATGGCGGTCACCGTCTCGGCCCCCCTGCTCCTGGTGTCCCTGGCGGTGGGGGTCATGGTGAGCCTCGTTCAGGCGGTCACCCAGATCCAGGAGCAGACCCTGACCTTCATTCCCAAGATCCTGGCGGTGGGGATCGTCTTTCTCCTCATGCTTCCCTGGATCCTGGACCGGCTGATCGGCTATCTCGCCGGATCGATCACCACCTTGGGGAGCCTCGCCTCCCGATGAGCGCCACCATGCTCGACGCCCTCACCCCGGCGAATCTCCCCGTCTTCGCCTTCGTCCTCACCCGGGTGAGCGGGCTCATGACGGCGGCGCCGCTGTGGTCGATGAACGGCATTCCCCGCCAGATCCGGGTCGCGGTGACCGTGCTCCTGAGCCTGGTTCTCCTTCCCCTGGTCCCGCGGACCCACACCCCCGACTCCCTCGCCCTCCTCCCGGTGGGGATGGCGGTGGAGTTCCTGTTGGGGCTCACCATCGGGCTCACCGCGGCGGTGCTGGTGCACGGGGCGGCGATGGCCGGCGAGGTGCTCTCGCTCCAGATGGGGCTCTCCCTGGGACCGGCGATCGCGCCGATGACCGACGTGAACGTCCCCGGGGTGGGCCAGTTCACGAGCTTTCTCTCCCTCATGGTCTACATCGCGGTGGGGGGGCATCTGATGCTGATCCGCGGGGTGGCCGAGAGCCTGCAGAGCCTTCCCCCCGGCGCCACCGGGATCCTCGGGGGGGCCTCGGTGGGGGCGGCTCTCCTGGGGACGGTCTACACCACCGCCCTGGCCACCGCGGCCCCGGCCATGGTGGCGCTGCTCGCGGTGAACGTGGCGGTGGGGATCACCAGCCGGGCGGTTCCCCAGCTCCCGGCCATCCTCGTGCTCTTCCCGGTCACCATCGGAGTCGGCCTTTTCGTATTCGGACTGTCCGTCCCCGCCCTGGGCTCGGTGACCACGGGATGGATGTCGGAACTCACCCAACGGGTGGCCGGCGCGCTTCACGCGCTGGCCCCGGCGCACTGAGGAAAGCGGCATGGCGGACGATCCCCAGAGCGGCCAGGAACGGACCGAGGAGCCCACCGCGAAGCGACGGGCTCACGCCCACGACGAGGGAAAGGTGGCCCGGAGCGCCGAGCTCTCCTCGGCGGTGGTGGTGCTGGCTTCCGCCGCCGCCCTGGCTTCGGTGGGAGGGAAGGCGTTCGGCGATTTCCCGCGCCGTCTCCTCGAGGAGTGCTGGGGGGCGATGTCGTTCGGCGAGCTGGGTCCGGGAGGGGCGGCCGGCCTCCTTCGCATGGCGGTCGGGGGCTTCCTCTCCACCTTCTTCGCCTTTGCCGGCGTGGTCACCGCGGTGGTGGTCCTGGTGAACGTGCTTCAGGCCCGCGGGGTCATGAGCTGGCAGCCGGTCTCGCCCAAGCTCTCCCATCTGAACCCGCTCCAGGGGGTCAAGCGGTTGTTCAGTCCGGAGGCGCTGTTCACCGGGTTCAAGGCGGTCCTGAAGCTCGCGGCCATCGGGTTCGTGACCTGGTTCGTGGTGGGGCGGACCCTCACCGACCTCCTGGGCCTGGCCGGCGCGGGCCCGGAGACGATCATCGCCACCGTGCGGCACGTGCTTCTCCGGCTGGCCGTGGTGCTGGGCACCGCCTACCTGGGCCTGGCCGCGATCGACTATGCCTGGCAGCGCTTCCGCATGGAAAAGAGCCTTCGCATGAGCCTCCAGGAGGTGCAGCACGAGCGGAAGGACAGCGAGGGGAATCCCCAGGTCAAGGCCCGGCTCCAGGCCCTGGCCCGAAGCTACGCCCGGCGCCGCATGCTCCACCAGGTTCCGAACGCGGACGTGGTGGTGGCCAACCCCACCCACATCGCGGTGGCCTTGAAGTACGACACCTCGGTCTCCGCGGCGCCGGTGGTCCTGGCCATGGGCCAGCGCAAGCTCGCGGAGCGGATCAAGCGGATCGCCCGGAAGGCCGACGTCCCGGTGGTGGAGAACCGCGAGGTGGCCCGCGCCCTCCTCGCCACCGCCACGGTGGGCCGGCCGATTCCTCCCGCCCTCTATGCGGCGGTGGCGGAGATCCTGGCCTTCGTCTACCGCCGGAGATACGGCGGACGTCTTCCCAGCGCTGAACTCGTTCCCGGGAGGGTCTCGTGAGCTCCGTGGACAGCACCGCCGGCGTGGCCGGTCTCCGGCCGGCGGCCGGAGAGGCCTCCTCCGCCCCTTCATCCCGTCACGTGGCTTCCGGGTCCGGCGCGGGCCGGAGCGCGATGAAGCCCCGGGCGGCGATCCGGTTCGGCACCTCGGCCGAGGCCTGGCTGGCCATCGGGGTGGTGGCGGTGGTCGCGCTCCTGGTGGTTCCGCTTCCCCCCTTCGCCCTCGACGTCTTCCTGGCCCTGAGCTTCGGCCTGGCGGTGGTGGTGCTCCTGGTGGTGGTCTCCGCCCAGGACCCCCTGGAATTCAGCATCTTCCCCAGCCTCCTGCTCCTTCTGACCCTCTTCCGTCTCGGGCTCAACGTGAGCAGCACCCGGCTCATCCTCTCCACCGCCAGCGCGGGCCAGGTGATCTCCGCCTTCGGGAACTTCGTGATCGGCGGAAACCTGGTGGTGGGGCTGGTGATCTTCCTCATCCTGGTGGTGATCAACTTCGTGGTGATCACCAAGGGGGCGGGCCGGATCGCCGAGGTCGCGGCGCGCTTCACCCTGGACGCCATGCCCGGCAAGCAGATGAGCATCGATGCCGACCTCGGCGCCGGGCTCATCGACGAGAACGAGGCCCGCCGCCGCCGGGAGGAGATCAACCGCTACGCCGACTTCTACGGGGCCATGGACGGGGCGGCCAAGTTCGTGCGCGGAGACGCGGTGGCCGGCCTCATCATCACCGGCATCAACCTGGTGGGCGGTTTCGTGATCGGGATGACCCAGCGCGGGATGTCCGCGTCGGGGTCGCTCTCCACCTTCAGCACCCTCACCGTGGGCGACGGCCTGGTGACCCAGATCCCCGCCCTGGTGGTGAGCACCGCGGCGGGCATCCTGGTGACCTACGGCTCCTCGCGGGTGGCCATGGGCCCGTCCATCGGGCGCCAGCTCACCCGGAGCGTGACCGCCATCATGACCGCGGCGGGAATCCTGGCCCTGTTCGCGGTGGTGCCCGGGCTTCCCCCGGTGCCGTTCCTGTTCCTGGCCGCGGTGACCGCCTTCCTGGGGTTCACGATCAAGCGCCGCCGAAGCCGGGCGGCCACCCAGGCCTCGGACGAGGCGGACGCGGAGATGGGGACCGCCGCCGGGCCCGCCCTCCAGGAGCTTCTGACCGTGGAGCCCCTGGAGCTGGAGGTCGGGTACGGGCTCATCCCGCTGGTGGACGAGAGTCGCGGAGGGGACCTTCTCCGGAGGGTGGGCATTCTCCGCAAGCAGCTCGCGGTGGAGCTGGGGATCGTCGTGCCTCCGGTGCGGGTGCGCGACAACATCCAGCTCGGGGCCCAGGAATACGCGGTGAAGGTCCGGGGGATCCGGGTGGCCGGGTCGGAGCTTCGGCCCCGCATGGTGATGGCCCTGGACACCCGCGGGGACGCGGCGCCGATGGCCGGGACGGTGGTGAAGGACCCGAGCTTCGGTCTCCCCGCGATCTGGATCCAGCCCCATCAGCGCCCGGAGGCGGAGGCGGCGGGCTACACCGTGGTCGATCCGCCCACCGTCCTCACCACCCATCTCATGGAGACCATCCGCGCCCACGCCGCCGACCTCCTGAGCCGCCAGGACGCGCGCGAGCTTCTGGACGGCCTCAAGGAGACCCATCCGTCCCTGGTGGAGGACGTGGTGCCGGCCAAGGTGTCGCTCGGGACCTTCCATCGCGTGCTCCAGCGGCTGGTCCGCGAGGGGATCCCGGTCCGCGACCTGATCACCATTCTCGAGACCCTCTCCGACGCGGCCGAACAGACCAAGGATCCCGAGCTCCTCGCCGAGCACGCGCGCCGCGCGCTCTCCATGGTCATCGC
Organism: uncultured bacterium; assembly: GCA_964424285.1. Taxonomy (GTDB): domain Bacteria; phylum Eisenbacteria; class RBG-16-71-46; order JABDJR01; family JABDJR01; genus CAVSKL01. The sequence continues at coordinate 2,092 of CAYRIJ010000018.1, read as the reverse complement.
CCAGATGCTCCAGGACCCCGACGGCACCATCCGCGCGATCGCGGTGGGGTCCCGCCTCGAGGTCGCGCTCATGCAGACCCTGAGCCCCAGCAAGCAGGAGGGGGGGCGCCGCGGGCTCGATCCCGGCCAGCTCACCCTCGCCCTGGAGGAGCTGGGACGGATCGCCGCCGGGAACGCGAGCGGCGGCGCGACCCTGCCCCTCATCACCCCCCCCGCGTTGCGGGTCGGGATCCGCCGGTTCCTGGAACCCAGCTTTCCCCGTCTGCCGGTGATCTCCCTGGCCGAGGTCCCGCCGCAGACTCCGATCCAAACCGTCAGCCTGTGGGAGCTTCCCGATGCAGCATGAAACCTTTCGCGGCGCCCGTGTTCCCGAACTCTTCTCCCGGGCCCGCTCCGCGCTGGGGCCGGACGCGGTGATCCTCTCCGTGCGGCGCCTGGACGGCGCCGG
>CAYRIJ010000018.1:0-1544 GCA_964424285.1 uncultured bacterium | reverse complement strand
GGTCCCGCCGGCGCCGCCCCTTCCTTCGGCGAAGGGCCGCCCCCTGGTGATCGCCCTGGTGGGTCCCACCGGCGCGGGGAAGACCACCACCGCGGCCAAGCTCGGCCGGAACGCCGCCGCCTTCGCCGGGCGCCGGGTCGGGGTGCTCACCCTCGACGGCTTCCGCGCCCGCGCGCTGGATCAGCTGCGGAGCTATCCCGGTTTCTCCGCCGTTCCCATGGCCGCGGCGTTCACCCGCGGGGACGTCCGCCCGGCCCTCAAGCAGATGAAGGGGATGGAGGTGGTGCTGGTGGACACCCCGGGGCGCGGCCCCCGCGGCCACGAGGATGCGGCGCGGATCCGGGAGTGCCTGTGGGCGCTCCGGCCGGACGAGGTGCACTTCGTGCTCCCCGCCGGGCTCTCCACCGCCGCCGGGCTTCGCGCCTTCAGCGAAGCGCGGGGCTTCGCCCCGACCCATCTCCTCCCGACCAAGCTCGACGAGTATCCGGAGGACGTGGCGATCCTTTCCCTCGCCCGGCGCCTGGGGCTCTCGACCCGGTGGGCGGCGGACGGGCAGCGGGTTCCCGGGGACCTTCGCGCCTTCTCGCTTCCCGAGCGGAGGATCGATCGCTCGTTCAGACCTGAAGCCCTGGGCGTGGCGGGGGTGTGATGTCCGGTCCTTCCGAGTCCACCTTCATTCCGGAGCCGGAGCCGCCCGGTCCGCCGCGCGGATCGACGCCGGCGCCGGGAACGGCAGCGGCGCCGCGGCTCGTCCCCGCCGCGGGGGCGGTCCCGCGGGATGGGGACGGAGACGAACTCTGGACCCGATACCGGCGGGACGGGGACCTTTGCGCCCGGGACCGGCTCCTGGAGCGCCACCTGGGTCTCGTCCATCGCGCCGCGCGGGAGGTGGTGCGCCACGCGCCGGCCTCGCTCGAGCTGGACGACCTGGTGGGCGCAGGCACGGTGGGTCTGGTCCAGGCCCTGGAGGCCTTCGATCCCGGTCGCGGCTTCGCTTTCAGCACCTTCGCCATGCCCCGCATCCGGGGGGCGATCCTCGACGAGGTGCGCGGTTGGGATTGGGTGCCCCGCTCGGTTCGCGAGCGGAACCGCCGCATCAAGAAGGCCGCCGACGGTCTCCGGCGCATGTCGGGCCGGGAGCCCGAACCGGCCGAGGTGGCTGCCGCCCTGGGCATCGACGTCGAGACCTACCGGCGGCAGGCCGCCGATCTCCGGGATCCGGTCATCGTCGCCTTCGATCCCGGCCCCGACGACGCCGGGGAGGGGGGCGGACTGGCCGAGGTTCTCCCCGACGAGTCGGCCCCCGACCAGGCTGCGGTGCTCGAGCGCTCCGAGACCATGGCGGGGCTGGCCGAGGCCTTCGCCTCGCTCTCCGAGCGGGACCGCCTGGTGCTGACCTTGTCCTACTACGAACGGCTCACCCTGCAGGAGATCGGGGAAGTCCTCCACGTGACCGAGTCCCGGGTCTCCCAGATCCGGACCCGCGCCCACAAGCGGCTCCTGGAACGGATGGAGCCGCCTCTCGACCGGGCGGCGTAGGGACG
>CAYRIJ010000017.1:0-24437 GCA_964424285.1 uncultured bacterium | reverse complement strand
CCCGAGGGGGCGTCAATTCGTCCGCGCCGCCCCGGCGTGACGGTTTCCGGCTCTCTCATCGCAGGCGCTCCAGGGTCCGGACGACCAGTTCCCGCTGGCTCCGCGCGGCGGCCTCGGCGTCATGGTGGCGCTCCACCCAGCTCCGACCCCGCCTCCCCAGCTCCCGGCGAAACGCCGGATCCTCCAGCGCCCGAACCACCAGACCCGCCAGATCCCCCGGATCCTCGGCGGCCAGGACCTCCTCCCCCGCTCCCGGCCCCAGGCCCAGAACGCCGATCGGAGTTCCCACCACCGCCCGGGCCAGGGCCAGGCTCTCCAGGAGCCGGATGCGAAGCCCTCCCCCGTATCGGAGCGGCACCAGCACCACCGCGGCGGTGAGGAGCACCGAGCGCACGTCGGCCACCTCTCCCAGGACTTCCGCGCCCCGCTCCCGGGCGCGCCGGGCCGCCCCGGGCGGGAGCCCCCCGCCGGCCACCGCCAGCCGGGCCGCCGGGCGTCGCCTCTGGATCTCCGGCCACACCTCGGACAGGGTGAAGTCGAGGGCGTCCCGGTTAAAGTCGGCGGCGAAGGAGCCGAAGAGGAGCACCCGCTCGGGGTCCTCGGGAGGATCGCCGGGGCCGGGCGCGGCCAGATCCCCGCCGAGGTCCAGACCGTAGGGAACGATCCCGGTCTTCCCGGGATCGATTCCCACCGCGGTCAGGGCCTCGTTGCGATCCGCTTCGGTCAGGAACCAGGTGAAGGGCGCGCCGGCCAGGGCGGCCTTCTCGCGGGTTTCCTCCAGCTCGGCCCACTGCGCCCCGCGCGATCCATCCTGGGTGAACGCCGCGGCCCGGCGACGGGCCGCGTACTCGATGTCGTGGGCGAAAAGCACCCGAGGCAGGTGGGGAACCCGGGCCAGGTACGGGGCCGAATACCAGTACTCCACCACCACCAGGTCGGGATGGAAACGGTCCGCCTCGACCGCGAAGGCGTCGAGCAGCGGCGGGAGGCAGGTATAGGTCTCCACCGGCGGTATGCCGCGACGGGTCGCCGCCCGGGTCCGGAAGCGATAGAGGGCCCGGTGAAGGGTCGACACGCGATTGGGGGCCAGGGGGGCGGACACCTCGAGGCCGGGCACCCGGTCGGTGAGCGAGCGGACCGCCGCGGTCTCCGAGACGCTCAGCCTTCGGGCGAAGAGCCTCACCGTGTGCTCGCCGGCCAGGTTCTCGAGGAGTTGGAGGGTGACCCGGCGAGTGCCCTGGTTCGGAGGGTAGGGAAGGATCGGTTTCATCCAGAGGATCCGCATCAGGCCACCGCCTCTCCGGCCAGGACGTTTTCGTAGACCCGGGTGGTGGCCCGGAGGGCGCGCTCGAGAGTGAACGCCTCCTCGTAGCGCATTCGCGCCGCGGCTCCCCACCGTTCCGGGAGCGCCCGGTCCCCCTCCGCTTCCCTGAGGGCGCCGGACCAGGCGGCCACGTCGTTCAAGGGGAGCCGGCGGCCGGTTCGCTCATCCACCACCTCGTCCATCCCCGGAAGGTCGCTCACCATCGCCCCCCGGCCGGCCGCGAATCCCTCCAGCACCGCGAGCGGCATGCCCTCCAGGCGCGATGGGAGCGCCACCAGGTGCACCCCGGCGAGGAAGGAGTAGGGATCGGCGACCGATCCGAGGAACGCCACCCGGTCTCCCTGCCCCAGACGCAGGACCAACCGCTCCAATGCCGGACGCAGCGGACCCTCCCCTCCCACCTCGAGTCGGAGCGGGACCTCGGGGAGCGCGGCCAGAGCCTGCACCAGCACGTCGACCTGCTTCCGCGGTTCCAGGGTGCCCAGAAACCCGATGCGGAGCGGCCCGTCCGAACGCGGCCACCCGCGGGCCCCGCCGGGATCGGGCACCCCGTTGGGGATCACCGCGATCCGCCCCCGGGGAAACCCCTCGGCGGTGAGCGCATCCCGGCTGGAGTCGCTGACCACGATGGTCGCCGCCGTCCCTCCCGCGGTCCAAAGCTTCGTGAGGCGGCGGCGGCGGGAGCGTGGAATGCGGGTGAGGTGCTCGGTGGACACCACCGGCCGGCGGGTCGCCGCGTGGAGCAGGAACGGCAGCAGGCCGGCTCCGCCGTCGTAGGTCGAGGGAAGGTTCACGTGGATGAGATCGGGACGGGCGGCGCGGGCGGCGCCGATCATCCGCGCCGTCCCCACCCCGCCGGGAGCGTAGGGATGGACGGGCACGCCGGCCTCGGTCAACCGGCGGCGGAACGGTCCGAGCTCCCGCCGCTCGGGGAGCGCGACCTCGGCCGTCCAGCCGGGAAGCCCGCTCGCCAACCGCTCCAGGTACACTTCGGCGCCTCCGTACCCGCGCGCCTCGGAAACCAGGAGAACCCGCCTCATCGCGAGCCGTGCCCCGGGAGGAACCGGAAGCCCCGGATCTCGACCCCTCCGTGGCTCCAGGACTCGATCGGGGTTCCCCGTTCGGCCAGCCAGGCCGGGACCTTTCCCTCCGGATCGTCGTACCAGAGCCTCGACCCCACCCACCACACCCGGGGATGGTCGTCGAGCAGGTCGTCCAACCGCGCCCTCCCGCCGTCGGGTTCCCGGAAGAAGACCGGGTAATAGGCCTCCAGGCGGCCGGGGCCGTGGTAGTACCGCTCCAGGACCCCCACCACCCCCTGTTCGAGCACCAGGTCTTCGGGGTGAACCCGCTCGGCGAGCCAGGCCGCCGCGCCGCGGTAGTCCTCCCGTCCGTAGCGAACGTCGAAGGTCTGGTTCGTCCAGCCCACGGCCATGGGAATCAGGAGCGCCGTCGCCGCCGCCGCGCCCCACGACCGGCGGCGCGTTCCGATCCTGCGGATCCCCTCGGCCAGCACCAGCAGGAACACCGGCTGGGAGACCGCCAGGTAGCGGGGGTTGTAGGCCTTGAGACCCAGGAGGGCCACCGCGGCGATGGCCAGGGCGGGGAGGAACGCCCACCAGAAGAGGAGCCTCATCCGTGAATCGCCGAGGCCTCGGGCGGCGGCGATCACCGCGGCCACCGATCCCGCCGCCCCCAGGAGGAGCCAGGGAAGGTGGGGCATGAAGAGCGACCATCGAAGCCCATCGTGGAGGGAGCGAAGCGGCGGTCCCAGGCCGAAGCCCCCGAGGAACGTGGCGTAAGTGAAGGGCAGGGCTCCGGGATGGAAGGTCAAGGCGCCGCGAATGCCGGCGCCGCCCGCGCCCGACACCTCCGCCCAGTTCAGGTGGCCGGTGAGCTCGACCACGATCCAGGGGGCGGTCGCGGCCAGCGCGGCCGCCGCCGCGGCCAACCAGGGAAGGATCCGGTCGCGGCGGTCGAAGAGCAGATAGAGCCCCATCGCGGGCAGGAGGACCCCCCCGCTCAGGTTGCAGAGCAGGAGCGCGGTCAGGGCCGCGCCGTGGCCGATCCACCCCCGGAAGGTGGATCGATCGAGCGCACGGGTCAGGGTCCAGAGCACCACCACCGAGGCGGCGATGAGGAAGACGTAGTTCCGAACTTCCTGGGAGTACCAGATATGGAACGGGGAGAGGGCGAAGAGCCAGGTTCCGATCGTCGCGGCCCGGGGCAGGACGGCCCGAAACGCCACCGCGACCAGGGCCACGCCGACCACGCCGGCGATCGCCGACCACAGGCGGAGCGAGAGGTCCCCGCTCCCGCCCACCGCGGTCCAGAGGCGGAGCAGGACGTGCGGCAGGGGGCCCTGAGGGTCGATGAGCACGTCCCGGAAGCGGAAGGCTCCCCCCACCGAGGCGGCGTTCAAGGTCACGAGCTCGTCCACCCAGAGCGATTGCCGGGTCAGGAGGGTCAGGCGGAGCAGCGCTCCCGCCGCGATGGGCAACCAGAAGGAAAGCAGGCGGGAGGACGAGCCGGAATGCGGTTCGGGGGCCCGAACCCGCGGACGGCCGGGGCGGGAGTGGATCAGTAGGCGCCGTCGCGGGAGACCACGGCGGGCAGCGTGCGGAGCAGGATCTTCTGATCCAGGAGGAAGGACTGGTGCTGGATGTATTGGATGTCCAACCGCATCCATTCGTTGAAGCCGAGCTTGCTCCGACCTGAAATCTGCCACAGGCACGTAATCCCCGGTTTGACGTCGAGCCGCCGCTTTTGCCAGGGTTCGTACTTCTCGACCTCTTCGGGGATGGGGGGCCTGGGCCCCACCAGCGACATGTCCCCCCGCAGCACGTTGAGAAGTTGAGGCAGCTCGTCGATCGACGTGCGCCGCAGGAACCGACCGACCCGGGTCACACGAGGATCGTTGGCGATCTTGAACACGGGGCCTTCGGCCTCGTTCAGGTGCTGGATGAAGTTCCGGGACTCGTGGGCCCCGTCCACCATGCTCCTGAACTTGAAGAATACGAAAGGCCGCCCCCCCCTGCCCAGTCGAATGGACCGATACAGGATCGGCCCCGGAGAGGTGAGCTTGATGGCCAGCGCCACGAATGGCAAGAAGGGAACGAAGAGGAGAAGGCCCACCACGGAGCCCACGAAGTCCATGCCGCGCTTCCCATAGCGCTTGTAGAACGTGTCCTCGGCGGCCAGGGAGGCGGCGCCCATGGCGGCGGGGGGAGGCACATCCACCTTCACCCGGGCGGCGCTGCGGGGACGGGATCCCTTCAGGGTCGTCGCCGCTTCCCCACCTTTGACGGTCTGCAGAAACCCGCTTTGAGCGTCTCTCTGGGCAGTTTTGTACATGGGATGCCTGCTCAAGATGGACTCGGGCGCGGACCGGCGGAAAGATACGCGTCGATATGGAGAGAGGTGGTATCAGGCAGCACTTGTAACGATTGCTCCGTCCTCGACGTCGGCCGAGTTCTCGACTCCCGGCCATCGAGGCGTTTCGATCAACCCCCGGACTCCCGGCTCACCGCTCTATCTTCCCGTCCCCACCGGGGAAGGACAAACGACGCTTGCAGAGAGGCGAGTCTCACCCGCGCCCGATCGTTTGTTCTCCATCCCGGCATCCCGGCCTGAATCGTGTTGCAAGACCTTGATCCGGATTGGACACATGCTGGGGGTCCCCAGCGAGTCAGAAAGGTAGCCAGTGGAGTCCCGAGGTCACCTCCCACGTTTGGCGTGAGCTACCCTCCCTCGCCGCTTGGGAGGCGGCGTCGGGAGTAGGTCGCAATCGTTCGACCCAGACAGTATACCAAGGCCCTCCCCGGACGGTCAACGCGTTTTAAGAAGATGTTAACTCCCAACCCGCCCCGCTTCAGGGAGATCCCCCCGTTTCGGGCCCCGCCCCCAGAATCTCCACCGTTCCCAGGGGCGTCCCCTGCCAGCGATCCTCCTCACTCCACAGATCCCGCCAGGCGATCCGGGTAAACATGGGACGGGGTCGCACCCGCACCGAAACGACGTAACGCCCTGGGGGAAACCCCCTGGGGAGGCTCACCCACTGGGTGTCGGCCAGCGCGTGCCCGGAAGGCCAGAAGCAAGCGGGCCATGCCCCCTCGAAGGGGGCCAGGGGAAACCGGAGCCTCGCCGGAACCGGGTGCCGCCCGGGCAGGAACCGGGTCATGAGCCTCCCCAGCTTGATCCGGGGCCGCTCCCCCGCCGGGAGGAAGCGCAGGTGGGCCTCCACCGGCCACCCGGTGGGGAGGCCCCTCAGGCTCCAGTCGAGCACGACCGGCACCCGGCTCCCCGCCACCACCCGGGGAGGGACCGCCAGGGCGTCGAGACCGACTCCCTCCGCCGCCCCGTCGGCTCCCGGCACCCGCCAGCGGGCCTCCTCGGCATCCTCCGGACGCAGGAGCGGGAGGAGTCCCGACCCCTGCGGTCCGGTGCCCCCCACCGCGTAGAGCACCCAACCCTTGACGCGACCGGCCAGGTGGAACCCCTCGGGACAGGAAGCGAACTTCGCCACCCGCAGGCTGTCCAGGTTTCCGCCCCGGGCCGCCCCGAAGTCCACGATGAGCGGGCGACCGCGCGGCTCGGGAAGGAGCAGGTAGGCCGCGTGGTGGCGTTCCATGAGATGCAAGGTCGGCGTGGGGGCGATCCAGGGCGAGAGGATGGCCCCGAGATCGTTCAGCCGGTCCAGACCCCGCGGATCGAGGGGGTGCCCGTGCTGGTGGAGCACGGTGATCGGGGCGTGACCGGTCTCGGCCGCGATCAGCGAGGAAACCCAGGGATCGGCGGCCACCGCGGCCTCACCCGGGATCGCCCGCACCAGGTCCAGGGCCGCGTCCACCCCGGCCGGCCGCCACCCGGCGACCGCGGCGGGCGCGAAGCGCGCCAGGACCCCGGGGAGCGCGAGGAGGAGGAGGACGGCGACCGTCCCCCGGAGAAGCAGGGCCCTCCCTCGCCATGGCTTGGACAAAAATGCGGCGATCACCCAGAAAAACGGCGTGATATAGAGAAGCTTCACCGGAAGCGAGCTCAGATAGGCGGCGGTCAGGTCGAAGAGCCCCGGCACCAGGGCGGGGCCGAGGGCGGCCGCGGTCGCCGCCACCAGGTACCGCCGACCCCACCGGTCCTCCAGGAAGCGCCGGATGCCGGGCAGGAGGACCAGGGCGAGCACCCCGGCCGGGCCCAGGATCCGAAGCGCGGCCGGCGGGTACAGGATGCTCCACCCCGCTCCGAAGGTGAGCACGGGCATGCTCTGGCCGTGCAGGGGGTTTACCGTCCCCCGCGACTCCAGGAACCGCCACACCAGGACCGGGGCGGCCACCGCCACCCCGGCGGCCAGCGCCCCCAGGATCCTTCCTTCCACCACCCAGGAATCCCGCCGGGAGGCGAAGAGGAGCAGGACCGCGGGGAGATAGACGAAGACCGGGGCCAGGGGATGGACCGCGGCGGCGGCGGCGATGAGCAGGGCGAAGAGCAACACGTCCGAGACCTCGAAGGTCCGGACCAGGCCGAGAAGGACCCAGGTGGCGGCCCAGGCGGCCACGAGTCCGGCGTGGGCGCCGTAACCCAGCCGCACCGCCCACGCCCCCCCGTATCCGCCGGTGTAGAGCAGGGCGAGAAACGCGGCCAGGATCCCGCCCCGGCGCCCGAGACCGAGACGAAGGCCCAGGAGATAGACCAGGGCGAGCCAGGGTCCGACCAGGACCGCGGGGGCCGCCGTCCATACCGTGCGGGCGGGAACCCCGGCCAGCGCGGCGGCCAGGGCCAGCCCCACGTGGAAGACCCCCTTTCGGGGATCGGTCCGATCCAGTTCCCCGGCGGGCATCAGGGCGTGGCGCGGAAACACCTCTCCCGAGGTGAGAATTTCGCTCACCGTGGCCTCGTGGTCGGGACCGTCGGTGGCGGGGCCCACCGGAGCGCCCGCCCGCGCGACCAGAACCACGCCGGCGGCGATCAGGAGCCCGAGCAGCCATCCGGCGGCCCGCGGGGGATGCTCCCCCGGATCCCGCCGCCAGGCCCGGACCAGCGCGACCAGGATCACCACGAAGGTGCCGAAGAGGTAGGCGGCGCCGAGGGGAAGGGCCGGCCAGTGCAGGGCCCAGCCCAGGGCGGAGGCGCCCAGGACGGGGAGGAGCGAAAGCGGGAACGCAAACGCGACCAGCGCCGGCCAGCCCGCCCGCGGAAGTCCCGGCCAGAGGAGGGCCAGGGCCGACCCCGGCACCACGAAGACCGCGGCGAGGGCCGCCCACGCCTTCACTTCCGGCGGGAGCGGGACGGATCGGGACAGCGCCAGGAGAAGGAGGGTGAAGACGGCGAGGAGCCCCAGAGGGAGGCGCTCGCGGGGCGAGGAGACCGCGGTCACTTCGGGGCCTCTTCGTCCTCCTCCCCCACGGCCCGGCGCAGGGAAAAGTTCTCCCGCCACAGATGATAGAGACCGAGCAGGGTGATGGGGACGAACTGCACCGCGTGATAGAAGAGAGCGTAGCTCAAGGCGACGCTCTCGCCGACCGCGAACAGCATCAGCCCGTACTTGGCCCCCACCTCGAAGGTGCCCACGAACCCGGGTCCGGAGGGGAGCATCACCGCCAGGGCGGTGAGCACCACCATCACGATGCTGGCATGAAGGGGGAGGTCCAGCCCGAAGGCCAGGAAGGCCACGTAGTAGCTCCCGGCCATGGCCAGCCAGGTGGCCAGGGAGAGCACCATGATCCACATCACGTGGCGGCCGCGGGAGAGGACCTCGAGGCCGTCCAGGAACCGGTGCATCAGGCCGTTGGCCTTGATCTCCAGGGGCTCGGGAAGGCGGGCGGTGAGGGAATTGAACACCCGCATGGTGGCCGCGCGCTTCCAGCGCAGGAGGGCCATCACCGCGAACATGGCCACGCAGGCCACCAGGGCGACGTATCCCGCCGCCTCGACCCAGCGCGCGAAGCTGTACCGGAGCAGCATGACCCCCAGGAAGAGGAGTATGGCCAGGAGATCGAAGGCCCGCTCCACCACGATGGTGGCGAACGCGCTGCTCTTGGAGACCCCGGAGTTCCGTCCCAGGGCGTAGGCCCGCACCAGCTCGCCGAGGCGCATGGGGAGGATGTTGTTGGCCATGAAGCCGATCATGGTGGCGGAATAGGCGTGGGCCAGCGTCACACGCTTGACCGGCTCCAGCATGAGCTTCCACCGGAGCGCCCGAAGCCAGATGGAGACCAGGGTGGCCAGGACCACCGGCACCGCCCACCAGAAGTTGACCCGGCCCAGGATGTCCAGGACCTGGCGGGGGTGGATGCCCCGAAAGGCGATGTAGAGGCTGATCAGGGTGAAGAGCACCCCCACCGCGGTGATCCACCGGCGCTTCATCGCTCGTTCTCCGAGGGTTCGGAGGGTGGCGCGGGGGCGCCCGGCCGGGGCCGCCCCGCCGCGGGTCGGGCGCGGCGCCCGGAGGTCATGAAGCCTTCGATCATCGGTCTCCTTTCGGGCCGCGGCCGGCCAGGATCGGCCCCAGCCAATTCCAGGCCGGAGGATTGACCCGGTGAATCAACGATCGCTCCTCGGGGCCCAGGACCCGGAAGAGCCGAAGACCCACCACGAACACCCCGACCCCGAGGGCCACCAGGCCGAGGAACGTGACCGGACCGCCGATCCGGGACCGGAGCGGCCATAACAAAAGCATGGAACCGGAGGCCGCGTAAATCCGCAGGAGAAATCCCCACGGAAGCCGGAGCCGAATCCCCAGGCGCCGGAGCGCCCACAGGTAGGGTAGCGGCGAGAAGACGATGACCAGGGAGACCGGGATCACCGCTCCCCAGAGCCCGAATCGGGGGATGAGGGCCAGGTCCAGGCCCACGTTCACGCTGGCGTTCACCACGTAGATGACCAGGGCGATCCAGGGCCGCTCCACCACGTAGAGCACCATGCCCAGGGGGGCCGAGAAGAAGGAAATGCTGAAGATCACGAAGAAGACCTGGCAGATGATCCCCGAGGGTCCGAAATCCGGATAGAGAATGCGAATGGCCAGGTCCCCCACCAGAAGCCCGCCCATCGAAAGCGGGGCCACCAGGAAGAACAGCAGCTTGTAGTAGGCGATCGAGGTGCGCTCCAGGGCGTCGCGGTCGCGGGTGTAGACCTCGGAGAATCCCGCCATGACCAGGGGCCAGATGGCTCCGGGCACGAATTCCAGGATCATCTGGGGGAACCGGTAGGCCAGATCGAAGAATCCGGCCTCCTTGGCCCCGCGGAAATGGCCCAGAAAGAGCACCTCGCTCTGCCGCCAGGTGATGAGGTTCAGGAGTCCGATGGCCAGGAAAGGAATGGAGTACTTCACCACGATGGAGAATCCGGCCGGAGTCGAGGCGCCGCCGGGCTCCGTCCCGGCTTCGCCCCCGGGCTCCGTCCCGGCTTCGGGGCCGGGCCCGCCCCGCGCCGCGGCCGCCGCCCCCGCCTCGGCGAGGTAGGCGGGGGTCCGCCGAAGGAGCCACACCGCAAGCACGGCGTTCGAGGCCGCCGCGGCCACCAGGACCCCGACCACCCGGGCTCCGGCGTGGAGGAGCCAGGCCACCAGCCCCACGTACACCAGGGTGGAGACCACCACCGCAAGGCTCACGCTCCGGGAGTCATAGTGGGTGTTGGCCACCTGGGTGGCGGTGTTCCCCAGCACCTCGGGGAGGAGAAGCGCCACCCCCAGGACGAGGAGCCCGGCCACCGCCGGGTTCGCAACGTCGCCGATCCAGGGACGGAAGAGATAGAACAACCCGAGAAGGATCAGCCACAGGAGCGTCTGGATTCCGAAGACCGCGAAGAGCATGCCGCGCAGCCGTCCGCGCTCCCCGGCCAGGCGCCAGGTGGGGACGTAGCGGAGGAGGCCCTGGGTGAGGCCCGCCCCCACCACGATGGCCACGAAGGCCAGGCTGGTGCGGATGACGGCCAGGACGCCGTATTCGTAGGCGCCGAGGCCTCGGACCACGAGCACGGAGCCGAAGAGGCCCAGCGCCATGCGGGCGATCCGCGCCACCACCCCCCAGCCCAGGGCGCCGCCCAACCGTTGAACGTGGTCCGGGCGGCTCACGCGTCCTCCTCCAGCCGCCGGCGAAGCGCGGGGAGGACCGCGGTGATGTGGTCGCGGTCGAGCGACACCTCGCGATCGGACAGAAAGCACGCGTCCGAGGTGGGGTGCTCGGGCGTGTAGCCGTGCATGGCGGTGATCGGCTCCGAGCCCATGTCGCTGGGGAGGATCAGCACGCCCGGATCGGCGAGGAAGATCAAGTCACCGTAGGCGCGGTCCGGGAACCCCACCCCCCAGCGGTCGAGGGTCTCCTGGTCCAGCACGCTCCCCCACTCCAGGCGGTCCAGCGCCGCGTGCAGGGCGCGGGGGTCGCCGACGTCCCAGAACCGGGCCACGGTGGAGTCGAAAAACCCCTCGAAGTCCCGGCCGCGCCGGAGACCGGCCCCGGCCAGATCGCCCAGGATGTCGCGGTGATCGGTCACCCGGGTCATGCCGTGGTCGGAGAAGAGGCTGATCCTCACCGGCCCCCGGGTCTCCATCCTCGCGATCAGCTCCTCCAACCCGCGGGCGAGGGAGTCCAGGGCCCGGTCGAGCTCCGGGCTCTCCGGACCCGCCCGGTGCTGGACGGCGTCGATCTCGGTGAGATAGAGGAGCACCGTCCGCGGGTCCCCGGCCTCCAGCGCCTCCGCCGCGCGAGCCAGCTTCACCGAGTCCGGGACCCGCCAATCCGAAATGTGGTATGGCTCCCCCCGGCGCTCCAGCTCGTCCACCAGGCTGGGGGTCCGGGGGAAGGCCCCGGGCGCCCAGGTATCCCGCACCTCCACCGGTTCCAGTCCGGAGAGCACCCGCATGGGCACGTTGTACAGACTGAAATATCCATTAATATTTGCCTTTTTTCTCCAATACTCCTGCAGACGCACGCGCACCCGCCAGCTGTCCCGGACGCGTCCGGGGAGCCGGGCCACCAGCGCGGCTTCCCGGAAGGGCGAGGCGCCGGACGTCCGGCGATAGAGGAACCAGTGCCCGTGATCCACCGGCATGGCTCCGGTGAGGAGCGAGGGCACCGCGGTGCTGGAGTAGCCGAAGACGGTGGTGAGTCGGCGGCGGAACGGGAGACGCCCGGCCATGAAGCCGGTCCGTTCCACGGTGAGCCACCCCAGGGCGTCCACCAGGAGCACGAGGTTCCGGGCCGGCCCGGCTCCTAGGGATGCCATGCTCTCACCAGGTTCAAGGCTCGATCCCGCCAGGCGCGGGTGAGGGCCGGATTCGCCGGACGCGGCGCGTAGAGATACCGGGGCATACCCAGGAAGAACCGGTCCTCCCGGGAGAGCCAATTCCCCTCCCGAACCGAGCGCTTGAGCGCCCGCGCGGCCTCGCGGGGGCGGGCGGCCCGGCGACGGGCCCGGGCGCGGACCCGACGACCGTGCTCGCCCCAGCTCGGAAGCGCGGCGGCCAGGCGGACCTCCTCGGCGGCCCGGAATCCCGCGCGATGATGGCCCAGGGCGGTTCGCCAGAGGAGCACGGCCTCGCCCGGACCGGCCGGCCGCGGGTCCCGTCGAAAGGCGACCGCTCGCTCGTAGGCCTCGAGGAAACCGGGCTCGGCCCAGCTCCGGAGTTCCGGGCGGTCCCGGAGGGTGACCCGGCGGGTCTCCTGGGATGGATCGTAGGCGCGGGTCCTGAGCAGCGCGGCGTCCCCCGCGGCCAGGACCGCCTTGTGGGCCGCGATGACCGAGAATCGCACATCCCCGGGGTCCGACGCGGTGGGGCCCTCTCCCGGCGCCCCCTCGGGCCAGAGCCGAAGAGCGGCCCAGAGAAGGGCCATGCCCCGGTTCAGGAGCAGGCGGGACCCCTCCTCGGGATCCAGGTCCTCCGGCCGGAACCGGGGAAGCTCGATCCGCGTCCCCTCGCGGACCCAGAGTTCGCGATGCCCCTCGCCCAGCTCGTACCAGAAGAGGCTCGGCGGCGCATCGGCCAGGTCGCGGGGAGTCGCCGTCCCGAGGTCCACGAAGTCGATCTCCAGCTCCTGGGCCAGGCGGCGGGAAAGCTCGGCGTAGCGCTCGGGCGAGGCGGGGGGCGAGGCGAAGACCAGGAGCAGGTCGTAGTCGTTGAACCCCCGGAGGCCCCCGTCGGCGGCGCTCCGGATCGCCCCTTCCCCGCGGGCGTATCCCCCCAGGAGGAAGATGCCGAGAAGGCGGTCGTCCGTCGCCGCGGCCCGCACCGCCTCGGTGATCCGATCGAGGTCCCGGCTCACCCGCGCTTCGGCGGCGGGGCTGGCCAGCGCGGTGAACGGCTTCACGGACGCCCCCCGGCCACCACCCCGGCCAGCTGGGCCAGCCGGTAGGCGGCGGCCCGCGGCCAGAGCCGCCCCCGCCCCTCGGCGGAGAGTCGGCGGGCGTCGCGGACGGTCTGCTTGGGCCAACCCAGGAAAAGCACCCCCCATCCCTCCTCGATCCCCTCCCGCTCCCGGCGCACTCGCGCCTCCTGCCGGCAGCGGCGGTAGACCGAGCGGAGGGTGTAGGAATGGGAGTGAACCACCGCGGCCTCGGGGACGTAGACGATGCGCCGCCCCCGCCTCATCTGGGCCAACGCCCACAGCCGATCCTCCGCGATGTCCACCGATTCGTCGAAAGGCGTCTCCAGCCAGGCCGCGCGCCGGGCCGCCGAATTGACGTTGCTGTAGAGGGCGCCGGCAACGCCCCGTTCCGGGTAGCATCGTCCGAGTTCCCACGCCTCCAGGGCGAAGCACCCCGGGCGGGGGATCTGCCGGCCGAAGGCGGCGGCGACGCGCGGCTCGTCCAGGGGAGCAACCAGGGCGGCCAGCCATCCGGTTCCGACGGGGAGGGCGTCCTGACTGAGCATGGCCACGATGTCCCCCTCGGCCTCGCGAAATCCCAGGTTCGTGCTTCCGGCGTGAGTGAAATCATAGGGGTCGAGATGGACCACCCGGGCCCCGGCGCTCCGCGCCCGCTCCGCGGTGCCGTCGGTGGAGCCGGAATCCACCACCAGGATCTCCGTGGGGGCCACACTTTGCCTCCCCAGGATGTCCAGGAGGGGTCCCAGATACGGGCCCGCGTTCCGGGTGCGCAGGAGAACGGTGACCGAGGACATGACGCGTCCGCTAGAGCCGACGATAGATGAACTCGGGGATCACGTACTGCTGGCGGTTCATCACCACCCCCAGGACCACGGCGCGGTAGGATCTCAAGCGGTCCAGGGAGCGTTGAATAACCTCCCGTTTGGTCTTTCCCGAGCGCACGACCAGGATCACCCCGTCCACCGAATCGGCCAGGAGCGCGGTTTCCGGCGCGCTCAGCACGGGGGCCGCATCCAGGATGGCGTAGTGGTATTGCCCCCGGAGGTAGTTGATGAACGGCTGAACCCGGTCCGGGGTGCAGAGGGCATACGGATCGCCGGCCACCCCTTCGGAGGGAAGAACGTCCAGGTGTCCGAACTCGGTGGCGCGAACCGCTTCCCGGGGAGAGACCAGACCGGCCAGCACCGAAGCCAGGCCGCTCCCCGGCTCCACCAACTCGACCGGGCGCGCCTCGGCGTTTCGCATGTCCGCGTCCACCAGGGCCACCCGGAGACGACCGTCCTCGCCCAGGAATTGAGCGAAGCGGGCGGCCACCGTACTGGCCCCCTCACCCGGCACCGACCCGACGACCAGAAGCGTTCTCTGCGATGAATCGGGCAGGATCTGCTCGACCGAGGCCCGGAGACTCGAGAGTTCGCGGGCGAACTCTCCGCTCAGGATCGGCGGTTCCGCCCTCCCCGACGACGGGAACTCGGGGGGGGGCGGAGGCGAAGGCGCCGGAGGTTCGCCCACCGGTCCCGCCGGGGGCTCGGAGAGGGGGACCGACCGGGGGCGTGGGGGTTCCTCGGTCCGCTCCGAACCCGCGGGACCGTCGTGGGACGCTTTGCGAAGCGCGTCGTAGATCTTGCTCATGGCGGTCCTCGGCTAGTGCCTCGACTCCGGCAGGGCGGCCAGCACCGGCAGCCCCAGGCGTTCCTCGACCTCGATCGGGCTCCGCAACGAGTGATCGAGGCTGTCCAGGAAGAAGGCCAGCAGGAGCCCCACCACCAGGCTCATGAGCGGGGCCAGAGCCATGCGGACGTAGTCGTTGGTCTTCTTGGCGTAGGGTGCGCTGGCCGGAGCGAGAAGCGTCACCGTGTAGTCCGGCGAGGTGGCCTGGTTCACCTGGGACAGCAGCTGCTTCGATTCCAGGTCCTTGAGCTCCGCCCGCTTGAGTTCGATGGACTTGTCCAGCCGGTCGATCTGCAGCGCGTATTGCGGGATGCTCACGACCTCGTTCCGGTACTTTGCGCACTGTGCCTCGAACTCCCGGGCCTGGACCGCCTTCTCCTTGAGTTGGCTTTCGATGAGGTCGACGGTGGCGAGCACCTCCTTCCGGAGCATGGACTCGGCGCTTTCCAGGGACTCTTCGGCGGCCAGGAGCCGGGGGTGCTCGGGAGTCAGGGTGGCCGCGAGCTGGTCGCGCTCCAGACGGGCCTCCATCACCTTCTGCCTCATCGCGTTCAGCGTGTACACGTTCTCGAACTTGAGCTCGGTGAAGTAGGTGGCGTCGTAGTTTCCGGCCGCCACCAGCTTCTTCGCGGTGTCCAGCTGCTGGCGAAGCACGTTCTCCTCGCCCTGGACCTTCATGAGATCGCGCTCGGCCTCGGAGAGAAGGCGCGCCACCTCCTCCTCACGTCTGGTCGAGGCCCCCGTCCCCACCTTGGCCAGGTAGGCCTCCTTCTGGTTCTCCAGCCCGCCCAGGTCCTTCTGGCTCTGGGTGATCCGCTCCTGGAAGAAACTGGTGGCCTCGGGGATGGAGAGGGACTGTCGGCGGAAGATGGTGTAGGCCTCGGTCACCGCGTCCGCGACGGGCCGGCAGACCGAGGCATCCTGACTGGTGTAGCTGATGTTGATGACGTTGGACTCCCCGATCACCTCCGCCGAGGTTCCTCCGCGATTGACCCGGATGGGGCGGCTCACCTTGCCGTCCCGATACCACTCGTCCAGGAGCTCCTGGGCCTGACGGGCTACCGGGTAGCTGGTAACCGTCTCCAGCTCCGAAGAGATCTCCTCGCTCCAGGGCAGAACCCGCAGGTTCGGCTCCAGGGTGGTTTCCTTCCGCCCGCGCTCCACCCGTACCTTGGAGGTGGACCCGTAGGTGGTGGGGGTGCGCAGGTCCAGCAGGAAGACCGAGAGCGTGGTCACCGCCACCACGGTGATGATCACCCACTTCTGGCGGAAGATCACCGCCATCAGGTCGCGGACCGACGCCTGACGAGGTGAATCTTGTTGTGTTTCCAATTCGATGGCCTCCGACTACTGGCTGGCCTGGGTCTTCACGACCGTGCCGTAGTACCGATCGGTGTGAAAAGCCTCCCACCCGGACAGATACAAGCGCGGGACCGGGTTCAGCTTGAAGAAGAACTGATCCACGAAGCGGTCCAGTTTGGTGATGAACGTGGGCGGCACATAGAGGATGTCGTTGGGAGCGAGGAGCACGTCCCGGGCCCCGCGATCGCCCTTGAGCGCGGCGGCCAGGTCGAGGCGCTCCGCTATCGCCTGGCCCGGTCCCGTTCTGCGGAGGAGAATCACGCTCCCCAGGCTCGATCCCTCTTTCGCCCCGGAGGCCATGGCCAGGGCCTGAAGCGCGGTCATCCCGGGGCGCAGGGTGATGTCGAGAGGTCGATGGACCTCGCCCAGGACGTAGACGGCGGGGGGAGCGAAGTCGGTGACGTTGACCGTGATCTCCGGGGCCTTGTAGTAGGTCGCGTAGGCCCGGGTGAGCATGCTGTCCACTTCGGCGGGGGTCAGCCCGGCCACCACCATGTCCCCCATGATCGGAAGCGCCACCCCCCCGTCCGGGCGCACCCTGACCCGGGTGGAGAGCTGGGGTTCGAAGAGGAACGAGATATCGAGCTGATCGTTGGTCGTGATGACGTAGCCCCGCTTTTCCGGCTGGGCCGTGCCGATCGAAAGGACGTCCTTCCGGTCCACCAGCTCCACCGAGGGAGCCTGGGGACGGGCATGGCCGCACCCCATCCCCGACAGGGCCAGCAGGACGGCCAGAATCATGGAACCGGTTCTCATGGCAATGGTTATCGTCCCCATTTCCCGGGGCTGTAGCATCTGGCTCATTTCGCCCATCGTCGGTCCTCTCCCGCGCCGGGCCGGCCGGGCCTCCCCGGATCCGGGGGGCGGTCGGCGGAATCCGAAGTTCGATAACGCCTTAAATTCCAACACGTTTCACGAGCAGGGGCCCTGAACTGCCGCGTCTCCGAGACCGGGTTGAGACCGGAAATCAGGAACGGGGCACGGTAGGCGGGAGCCCGGAACGTCTCCGTTGGCCTCCGTCGCAAGACCGCCCTCGTCCGAGGCGTAGTCCCCCCCTCAAGCGTCCACGGGGGGATCCTCAGAACTTAACCACGGCTCGCGGCAGTACCTCCTCCGGGCTGGTAAGGGTAGGAATCGGGATAAATTCTAGAAGCTCGGGGGGGACGTGTCAACGCCGGCGCCGCCGGGGGACCGCCGAGCGCGGAGGACGCCGGCGGTGAACAGGGGGAGCAGGATCTCGTGATGGCCGATCAGCTCCAGGCCCTCTCCCCTTCCCGCCGCCGTCGGACGCTCCACCACGTTCACCCGCGGTCGATAGTGGCGAATGAAGTCGAAGTTGACGGTGGTGATCCCGGAGAGATCGGCGCCGAGATTCGCGGCCACCGAAAACGCCTTCAGGAAGACCTCGGGCAGGATCACCGCCGAGCCGATGTTGAGGGCCGCTCCCCCCCGGAAATCCTCCAGCACGGCAGCCAGGATCCGGAAGTCCCGCAGGGATGCTTCGCCGATGGCCGCGCCGTCCGCGCTCGGATGCTGGTGGAGAATGTCGGTCCCGAGGGCCACGTGTACGGTGGCCGGTCGCCCCAGGCGATGCGCGGCGGCAAGGACGCTCAACCCCCGCGCCGGGGCCTCGAGCCGGTGAAGCGCTTCCCCCAGAGCCTCGCCCAGCCCCAGCCCCTCCCCGGCGGCGCGACGGGTCACCTCGTTCATCTCCCGCGAGGTCTCGGCGGCCATACCGAAGGTGGCGGAGCCCAGAGCCGCCTCCACGTCCTCGGAGGTGCGGCCGAAACGAGCCATCTCGTAGTCGTGGATGGCCGCCGCCCCGTTCATCGCCACCGCGGTCAGGACCCCCTCGTCGAGGAGCTGGATCAGGAGCGGCGCGCAGCCGGTCTTGATCACGTGCCCCCCCATCATGGCCAGCACGGTGCGGCCGGCGGCGGCGGCGGCCGCGGTGGCTTCCACCGCCCGGCGCAGGGTGCGCCCGGCCAGGATGTCCGGCAGCGCGTCGATGATGGAGGCCATCTCCGGGGTCACCGGCCGGGCGAAATCCTCGGCGCGAACCTTGGAGGGGCGTTCGGAAACCGGTTGCGGACGAATGCCGGCCAGATCCGCCTCGCGAAAGCGGCTCACGGCTGATGAGCCTCCATGTCGTCGGTACGCACCGCGCCGGGGTTGCCGGAAACGGGCCGCCCCATCCGGAAGGTCTCGAGTTCGGCGACGATGGATCCCACCGCCACCTTGCTCTTCATCAGGACCGGCATCCGGCGGGCATCGTCGGTGAGCCAGATGGTGAGGCTCCCCTCCTGCTTGAAGAGGCCCGCCGACTTGAGCAGGGGCTCCACCACGACGCATCGGAAGGTGCCGGCCGGAACCTCCACGGTCTCCCGCCGGAGCACCCGCACCTGGAGCGGATGGTTCTTGCCGTCGGTGTGGTTGGGGACGTCCACGACGTCCCCCGGGTTCAAGGCGAGGGTGCGCACCAGGTAGAACGCGCTCAAGACGTCCTGGGTTCCGGGGACGATCGAGACGCGTTTGCCGTCGGGATAGACCGCTTCCTCCCGGACGTGGTCGAAACGGATGGTTTCGTCCTTGGCGTACTTTCCCTCACGGATATGCTTCTCGAACCGAAGGGGGATCCTCCGGCTCGGGGACCAGATCGAAACCACGCGGTCGTGAACCGGAAAGAACGTGGAGAAGAACCGGCTGGACTCCGCGCTGGAGACCAGGCGATAGGCCGTCTCGCCATCCACCGTCTCGATCCCTTCCACCGCCAGCTCGGCATCCCCCGCTCGCACGAAGCCGAACTTCACCCCGAATCGAAACGCCTCGCCGGGGCCGAAGGGAACGACGCCGCCCCGGGCCGGGGCCCCGGAAGCGACCGTGCGCGGGGAATCCCCCGGCATCGGGGCCGGGGCGGAGACGGCGGGCCCCCACGCCGCCAAGCTCAGGAGAGCGGTCAAGGCGATCGGGAAGAGCCGTCGCGTCGGGAGAGCGTCGATGGAGATCACGTCGTTGACCCGCCTTTCGGTGCGGGTTCGGAGACCGGTCACCCGGTCGCCGACCCCGTTCCACGGCCTCGGTTCGGAGGCTCAGCTCCGCCCGGTATGCCCGAACCCGCCCTCCCCCCGCTCGGTGGGCGGAAGTTCGTCCAGTTCCTCCAGGACCACTTCGGGGAGGCGGGAAAACACGATCTGGGCGATCCGGTCACCGTGCTCCACGGTGAAGGCGGCGGAACCCAGGTTTCCCAGAATGACCCCGAGAGGCCCACGATAGTCGCTGTCGATGGTGCCGGGGCCGTTCAGGACGGCGATCCCGTGCTTGAGCACCAGACCGGATCTCGCCCGGACCTGTCCTTCGAACCCCTCGGGTATGGCCAGAGCCAGCCCGGTGGGCACGAGGACGATTCGCCCCGGCGGGATTTCGAGAGGATTGTCCAGGCAGGCCCGCAGATCGAACCCGGCCGATCCGACCGTGCTCCGCTCCGGGGGCCTGGCCCGGGAGTGCACCCGAATATACCCGATCCGGGTCCGGTCTGATTCCATCACGGGATCTCCAATTCCTCCACCCTGGAAAACGGGTGGAAGGCGAATTGCCCCCGGCTCACCGGCCCCAGCGCCACCAGGTTCTGGCCGGCGGGGTCCAGGAGGGTCTCCGCGGCCTCCATCACTTCGGATTCGCCGACCGCGTCGTACTCGGCCAGGACCATCTCCACGTCCTCGGGCTCCCCGGTTCGAAGCTCCACCCGGGCCAGCCGGGTCATCCGCTGGGTGAGGGACTCCATCCCCATGATGATCGAACCCCGGACCTGGGCCTTGGCCGCGTCCAGTTCCCCCGGCCGGAGCCCCTCCCGGCGGAGGCCGTCCATCTCTTCCAGCGTCCGCTCCAGGGCCTCGGTCGCCCGGGCCGGAGAGGTACCCAGCGAGGTCCCGAAGAGGCCCGCGTCGTCGAAATGCTCGGTGTAGGAATAGACGGAATAGGCCAGGCCCGCGTCCTCCCGAATGGTCTGGAAGAGGCGGCTGGACATCCCTCCGCCGAAGAGTTCGGTCAGGAGATGGGCGGCCCGCCGCCGGGGGTCCAGCTCCGAAGGGGCGGGGGTGGCCAGCACCAGGTAGACCTGGGAAAGATCGCTGGGGTAGAGGGAGAGGGTGGACGCCGCGGGAGTCGGGGACCGCCGCCGGCTCGCCGGGTCCGTCCCCCCGAGGTCGAGGCGTTCGGCCAGCGACGCGGCCAGCCGATCGGGGTCCACCGATCCCGCGGCGCTCACCACCACCCGGGAGGGAACGTATTCCTCCCGGTGGAAGTTCCCCACCCGTTCCGCGTCGAGCGTGGACAGCGACTCCCGGGTTCCCAGGATCGGGGCCCCCAGGATGTCTCCCGGCCAGAGATGGGCGTGGGTCAGGTCCCCGATCAGGTCCTCGGGGGCGTCCTCCACGCTCCGAAGCTCCTCCAGCACCACGTCCCGCTCCATCTCCACGTCCCCGGGGTCGAAGCGGGGCCGAGAGACCAGGTCGGTGAGCACGTCCACCGCCAGGTCCAGGTGCTCGTCGAGGACGCGGGCGTAGAAGCAGGTGGTTTCCTTGGTGGTGAACGCCTCCAGCGCCCCCCCCACCCGCTCCAGGCTGGCCGCGATCTCGCGGCCGGAACGGCGATCGGTGCCCTTGAACACCATGTGCTCGATGAAGTGGGCCATCCCCTCCCGGCCGGGGGTCTCGTCCCGGCTCCCCACCCGGAACCAGATTCCGAGCGCCGCGGAGCGCCGGCCGGGAACGATCTCCCCCACCAGGCGCGCCCCTCCGGGAAGGTCCCGCCGGAAGAAGGTCTCGCCGATCATGAAACTCCTTGCTCGATTGCCCGGCCGTCGCGGTCCGGAGCAAAGGAAAACCCCGCCGAGCGGGGTTCACCGGTGACGGGCCGCGCCGGGGGACGCGGCGATCCGGTCCCCCGCGCGCGAACCGATTCGATGCGTGGGCGGGCGACGGCCGCCCGCCCGCGCGGTCAGTCCTTGTAGACCAGGAGCGCCTTCCGGCTGAGCCGGATCTTGCCCTCGGGATCGACCCCGATGACCTTGACCCGGATCCGGTCGCCCTCCTTGCAGACGTCCTCCACCCGCTCCACCCGGTGCAGGTCCAGCTCGGAGATGTGAACCAGCCCGTCCCGGTTGGGGAGGATCTCCACGAAAGCTCCGAAGTTGGCCACCCGGCGCACCGTGCCCTCGTAGATCGCCCCCACCTCCGGATCGGCGGTGAGCCCCTTGATGATCTCCACCGCCCGCTGGCCTCCCTCGGAGTCGTAGGCCGCGACCTTTACCGTGCCGTCGTCGTCGATGTCGATCTTGGCGCCGGTCTCGTCCTGGATCTTCCGGATGATCTTGCCGCCGGGGCCGATGATGTCGCGGATCTTCTCGGGGTTGATGGTGATGAGGATGATCCGCGGAGCGTAGACGCTGAGCTCGCTCCGGGGTTCGGGCAGGGCGGAGTACATGATGTCGAGGATGTGGAGCCGGGCCTTCTTGGCCTTGTCCAGGGCTTCCTTCATGATGGCGGAGTTCAGGCCGCGCTTGAGCTTGATGTCCATCTGGATGGCGGTGATTCCCTTGCGGGTTCCCGCAACCTTGAAGTCCATGTCGCCGAGATGGTCTTCGACCCCCAGGATGTCGGTGATCACCGCGGTCTTCTCGTCGCCTTCGATGAGTCCCATGGCGATGCCCGCCACGTGGGCCTGGATCGGCACCCCGGCGTCCATCAGGGCCAGGCTCCCGCCGCACACCGTGGCCATGGAAGAAGAGCCGTTCGACTCCAGGATGTCCGAGACCACCCGGATGGTGTAGGGGAATCCCTCCTCGGAGGGAATCACCGGCTCCAGGGCGCGTTCGGCCAGCTTGCCGTGTCCGATCTCCCGCCGTCCCGGACCGCGGATGGGTCGCACTTCCCCCACCGAGAAGGAGGGGAAGTTGTAGTGGAGGAGGAAGCTCTTCCAGGTCTCGCCCTCCAGCTGATCCAGCTTCTGCTCGTCGGAACCGGTGCCCAGGGTGGTGACCACCAGGGCCTGGGTCTGGCCGCGGGTGAAGACCGAGGAGCCGTGGGTCCGGGGAAGGAATCCCACCTCGCAGCTGATGGGGCGCACGTCGTCCAAGCCGCGCCCATCGGCCCGCGCCCCCTGTTCGAGGATGCGGCTCCGCATGTGTTCCTTCTTGATCTTTCCCAGCGTCGTCTTGACGTCGCCCAGATTGTCCGGCCAGGTTTCGGCCAGGGCCTCCAGGGCATCGGCGACCACCGCGCCGTAGGCCTCCTCGCGCTCGCTCTTGTCGGCGATGAGATTGGTCTCCTGGACGCGCCCGGCGTAGTCCGCCCGGACCCGTTCGGCCAGTCCGTCGGGCATGACCGGCACCACGAGCTCCCGCTTGGCTTTCCCCCCCTTGCCCATGAGCTCGCGCTGCGCCGCGCAGATCTGCTTGATCCCCACATGGGCGAACTCGAGGGCCTCGAGCATCTCCTCTTCCGAAGCCTGGCGTCCCCCCCCCTCCACCATCACGATGGAGGTCTCGGTGCCCGCCACCACCAGGTTCAACGTGCACTCGTCCTGCTCGAAGATGGTGGGGTTCAAGACAAGCTTGCCCTCGATGCGGCCCACCCGCACCGCGGCCAGGGGCCCGGGGAAGTTCACGTCGGAGAGGTTCACCGCGGTCGCCGCGGCGATCAGGCCGGGAACATCCGAATCATTCTCCGCGTCGTGGGAGAGGACGTTGATGTGAACCTGGATCTCGCAGTTGAACCCCTCGGGGAAGAGCGGGCGGAGCGAGCGATCGGTGAGACGGGAAGAGAGGATCTCCTTTTCCGTCGGACGCCCTTCCCGCTTGAAGAAGCCTCCGGGAATCTTTCCCGCCGCGTACATCTTCTCCCGGTAGTCCACGGTGAGAGGCAGGAAGTCACGGTCGGGCCGCCCCGTCTTCTCGGCGACCACCGCGGCCATCACCACGGTGTCCCCGTAGCGCACGACGACCGCGCCGTTCGCCTGCCGGGCAACGTGACCGGTCTCCATGGTGAAGGTCCTTCCACCCAGGTCTATACTCACAGTCTCAAGCATCGAATTTCCTCCGCAATACGGGATAGGGACCCCACCCGGGGCCCGGTCGTTTTCTCAGGATGAAAGCAATTACTTGCGGAGGCCCAGCTCTTTGACGATGGTGCGGTAGCGCTCGATCTGGTTGGCCTTCAGGTAGTCGAGAAGGCGACGGCGCTGTCCCACCAGCTTGAGCAAGCCTCGGCGAGAGTGGTGGTCCTTCTTGTGGACCTGGAAATGGTCGGTCAGGTACCGGATGCGTTCGGTGAGGAGCGCGATCTGAACCTCCGGGGACCCGGAGTCGTGATCGTGCAGGCGGTACTTGTCGATGATGTCCTTTTTTTGATCCTTGGTCAGGGCCATGGCTTAACCTCCCAACGGTTCGAACCCACGCCGCAACCCGGGTTGGGACCCAGAGAAGGGCGGATGAGACGTAATCGTCCCGCGCGAAAAAGACCAGCGCAAGACAGTAGCATCGGGCACCGCCCGCCTCAAGGCACTTCTTGGGAGGGACCGGCGGGGGTCAACAGCGCCCGGGCCCGCCTCGCGTCCCGGAGGATCTGCTCGCCTAACTCATTTACATCATTGAACTTACGCTCATCGCGGAGGCGGGCCACGAACTCCACCTCCAGGGTCTCGCCGACCAGGTCCCCCCGGAAGTCCAGGATATGGGCCTCCACCGTCTCCCCGTCCCCCCCGAAGGTGGGCCGGCGGCCGATGTTGACCACTCCCCCGGCTCCCTCGAGCCCCGGACCGAAGACCCGGACCGCGTACACCCCCCCGCCCGGGCGCTGTTTCCCCTCGGGAACGGCCAGGTTGGCGGTGGGAAATCCGAGGCCCCGGCCCCTCCCGTCCCCCCGCACCACCGGTCCGGCGAGTCGATAGCACCGCCCCAGGAGCCGGCCCGCCTCCTCGACCCCCCCTTCGGCCAGGATGCCCCGGATGCGGGTGGTGGAGATGGGGCGATCCCCTTCGGTCTCCGCCGGCACCCCTTCCACCGCGAAACCAAGACTCCGCCCCAGCTCGGTGAGGTGGGCCACGTCCCCTTTCCGGCCTTTTCCCATGGCGAAGTCGTAGCCCACCACCAGGACGGCCAACCGGTGGTAGGGAAAGACGTGCTCGGCCAGGAAGCGGCGGGGGCTCTTGGCGGCAAGCCGCCGGTTGAAGCCGAGAACCCGGACCTCGTCCGCCCCCGCCCCCCGGAGGAGCGCCACGTTCTCTCCACGAAGGGCCAGCCGGGGCGGGGCGGGACGCCCGGCGAGAACGGCCTGGGGGGGTTCGTCGAAGGTGAACACCACCAGCCGGGCCGAGGCGGCCGCGGCCCGGGCCCGGGCCCGTCCCACCACCGCGGCGTGCCCGCGATGGAAGCCGTCGAAGACGCCGATGGTCACGACCGCGGTCCGCGACACGCTCATCCCTCCGCGAACACCCTGAGGAGACGGGGGGGGACGCCCCCCTCCGCCAACGCCAGCAGCCCCCCCGCTTCGTCGAGGAGCCGGTAACGTCCCGGCTCCGCGGCGAGCCGGAGCGGATCGGGGAAGGCGCCGTGGACCACTCTCCGGGCCTCCTCCTCCGGAAGACGGATCCCGGGCCAGTCGCGAAGCACGTCGGCGGGGGCCACCGCGCGCTCCAGCACCTCCTCCCGGGACAGGGTCTGGAGTCGGTCCGGATCGAGGGCGTCGGCGAGCCGGAAGGGGCCGACGGCG
>CAYRIJ010000016.1:0-24482 GCA_964424285.1 uncultured bacterium | reverse complement strand
CGGGGCCTCGGCGTTCCCACCGCCCTGGCCGTCGCCTTCGACCCCGCGCCCTAGCCCGCGCCGGGGCCTCGGAGCCGGGAGCGCGGGCCCCCCGGGAATGGCCGAACCCCTTGTCCCCTGGTATGATAAATATGGACTTTTGTATCTTGGGGGCAAAGAACCCAGACCGGAACGAGAGGAGGAACGGTGTCGCGTCCCTGGAGCTGGCCGTCGGAAGAGACGGAAGACGAGGCGTCCCGTCTCTCCGGCCGGTACGGCATGCCGCGCGCGGTGGCCCGGACCCTGGCCCGACGGGGGCTGGGGGCCGAAGACAGCCTGGAGGAGTACCTGAATCCCCGGCTCCGTCGGCTCGGTGACCCGATGGTCCTCGACGATATGGGCGTCGCGGTGGAGCGGACCTGGCGGGCGGTCGAAAACCGGGAGGTGATCTTCGTCCACGGGGACTACGACGTGGACGGCATCTCGGGAACCGCGTTCCTGACCCGGATGCTTCGGGCCCTGGGGGCGGAGGTGGTGCCCTACGTGCCCAACCGGGGCGACGGGTACGGGCTGGGAGAGCCGGGGATCGCCGTCGCGGTCAAGGCGGGGGCCCGCCTGCTCATCACCGTGGACAACGGAGTGCGCGCGTTCGCCGAGGTGATCTCGGCCGGGAAGGCGGGACTGGACGTGGTGGTCCTCGATCATCACCAGCCCGCCGACACCCTGCCCGAGGCCCTGGCGGTGGTGAATCCCCGCCGTCGCGGGGGAGGGCACGGGTTCGAGTCGTTGGCCGGGGTGGGGGTGGCGGCCAAGTTCATTCACGCCATGGCCGCGAGCCGGCCGGGGACGCTCCCCGGGTCGGCCTACAAGGAAGCGCTCCAGCTGGTGGCGCTGGGCACGATCGCCGATTCGATGCCGCTGACCGGAGAGAACCGGATCCTGGTCCACCACGGGCTCCGGCAGCTCGAGGATTCCGGGTGGGCGGGGATCAAGGCGCTGAAGGCCACCGCCCGGCTGGACCGGGGACGGGTGAGCGCCACCGACGTGGCCTTCTTCCTGGCTCCGCGGCTGAACGCGGCGGGCCGGATGGGGGAGGCGTCGGATGCCCTGGCCCTGCTCCTGGCCGACGATCCGGCCGAGGCCTACCGCCTGGCCGAGGGCATGGAGCGGCTGAACCTGGAGCGCCGGAAGGTGGAGCAGTCGATGATGGCGGATGCGGTGGAACGCATCCGGGGGCGCGAGACGGTGCCGGCGGCGGTGGTGCTGTGGTCCGAGGAGTGGCCGGTGGGGGTGATCGGGATCGCGGCCAGCCGGATCCTGGATCGATACCACCGCCCGGCGCTGCTCATCGCCCTGGACGGGGAATTCGGGCGGGGATCCGCTCGTAGCCACAAGACGTTTCCGCTCCCCGAGGCCCTGGCCGCCTGCGCCTCGGAGCTGGAGGAGTTCGGCGGCCACGCCGAGGCGGCGGGGTTCCGGATCCGGCGCGACCGGCTGGAGCCCTTCCGGGAACGGATGGAGGCCCTGGCCGAGGCGGCGGACATGGATCCCGCGCCGGATCCCTGGGAGGTGGACGCGGCGGTGGATCTGGCCGAGATGGACGCGGACTGCGTGGACTGGCTGGAGCGTCTCTCGCCCTTCGGGCGGGGGAACCCCGAGCCCCTGTTCGGCGCCGAGGGCCTCACCGTGGCCGCCGCCCCCTCGGTGGTGGGCAAGCGCCACCTCCGGCTCACCCTGGCCTCGGGGTCCGGACAGAAGAGCCTGCGGGCCATCGCCTTCAATCAGGGGGAGCGGGTGAACGAGCTTTCCCGTGGTCGTCGCGTGGACGCGGTCTTCCACGCGTCGTTCGATACCTGGCGGGGCGGCCGCCAGGTGCAGCTGGTGGTACGAGACCTGAGAACACGCTGATGTCGGTCGAACAGACGGCGGACCTGTTCCAGCCCCTGGTGGAGGACATCCACATCCGGGGGATCACCCTGGACGAGGACCTGGTGAGCCGGGCCTTCGGGTACTCCGCCGAAGCCCACAAGGATCAGAAGCGCCGGAGCGGGGAGCCCTACATGGCTCACCCGGTGGCGGTGGCGCGCATCCTGGTGGAGCTGTTGGACCGGCGCTCGGACGCGGTCATCATCGCCGCCGCCCTCCTCCACGACGTGGTGGAGGACACCGGCATCACCATCGACGACATCCGCCGCGAGTTCGGCAAGGAGATCGCCCTCCTGGTGGACGGGGTCACCAAGATCGAGGGGCTCCAGTTCGAGAGCACCGAGCGGGAGCAGGCGGAGACGTTTCGGAAGATGCTCCTTTCCATGGCTCAGGACGTCCGGGTCATCCTGATCAAGCTCGCCGACCGCCTCCACAACATGCGGACCCTGGAGTACCTCGCTCCCGAGCGCCAGCGCGCCATCTCCCTGGAGACCCGGGAGATCTACGGACCCCTGGCCCACCGGCTGGGCATCGGGTGGATCAAGTGGGAGCTGGAGGACCTGGCTCTCAAGCACCTGGATCACCCGGCCTACAAGGAGCTCACCCAGCTCGTGGCCGACAAGCGCGGAGAGCGGGAGCGGATGGTGGAGCGGGTGGTGGTCCCCATCCAGGAGACGCTCGAGAAGGAGGGGGTTCCGGTCGAGATCATGGGCCGGCCCAAGCACTTCGACAGCATCTACCGGAAGATGAAATCCCAGGACCGCCCCTTCGACGCCATCTACGATCTCATCGGGGTCCGCGTGGTCACCGCCTCCAAGGCGGATTGCTACCGCGCGCTGGGGGTGGTGCACGACCTGTTCAAGCCGGTCCCGGACCGGTTCAAGGACTACATCGCCACCCCCAAGGCCAACCTGTACCAGTCGCTCCACACCACGGTGATCGGGCCGGACGGCCGCTTCGTGGAGGTTCAGATCCGCACCGCGGAGATGCACCGGATCGCCGAGTTCGGGATCGCCGCCCACTACAGCTACAAGGAGGGGACCCGTCCGGAGCGCGAGCTGGACGACAAGCTCGGCGGGCTGGTGGGGGGGACGCTGGAGTGGGACGACGGGCGCGACCCCGAAGAGTACATGGAGTTCCTCAAGACCTCCCTCTACCAGGACGAGGTCTTCGTGTTCACTCCGCGGGGGGAGCTTCGCCACCTGCCCAAGGGAGCCACCGCCCTGGACTTCGCCTTCCTCATCCACACCGAGATCGGGATGAAGGCGGTGGGGGCGAAGGTGAACGGGCGCCTGGTTCCGCTCCGCTACGAGCTCAAGAACGGCGACACCCTGGAGATCGTGACCCAGGCCTCGGCCCATCCCTCCGAGGACTGGCTTTCCAGCCTCCAGACCTCCCGCGCCCGCCAGAAGGTGCGCCACTGGCTGAAGGAGCAACGCCGCGAGGATTCGATCACCCTGGGGCGGGAGATGCTCTCCCGGGAGCTCAAGCGGCACCGGAAGCCGATGGTCAAGGAGAAGGATCTCGTGAACCCCGCCCAGTCCCTGGGGCTCGACTCCGCCGAGCACCTGCTGGCCGCCCTCGGGCAGGGGGATCTCTCGGTGACCCAGGTGGTGCAGCGGCTGTACCCCGAACTCCTGGAGGAGAAGGAACGGGGAAAGACCCGGCGATCGCCGTTCACCCGGCTCCGGGAGCTCTCGCGAAAGACCTCGGGGGGGATCCGGATCCAGGGGGTGGACAACCTCATGGTGCGCCTGGCCAAGTGCTGCCAGCCGGTCCCCGGCGAGCGCATCGTGGGGGTGGTGACCCGGGGCCGCGGCCTGACCGTCCACCGCGTGGACTGCCCCAACGCCCTCGACGGCCAGGTCGAGCCCGAACGGCGGGTCGATCTCTCCTGGGACGTGCAGGACGCCCGCGCCTTCATCGTGAAGCTCCTGATCTTCGGCGACGACCGCCAGGGGATGCTGGCCGATCTGGCCAACGCCATCACCGCCACCGGCACCAACATCCGAAACGCCGGGGTGACCTCGGTGGACGGGGACGCCCGCGGGACCTTCCTGGTCGAGGTCAACAACCTGAACCATCTCACCAAGGTGATCGCCGCCATCAAGCGGGTGCGCGGGGTGCGGGCGGTGGAGCGGAAGCAGTTCCTGGGGGAGGAGTAGTGGCCGGCGGCGGGTTTGCGGGGACCCCGGCGAGCACGGAGCGCGGCCGCCGGTGAGAGCGGTGGTGCAACGGGTGCGGCGGGCCTCGGTGGCGGTGGACGGGGAGCCGACGCGCGAGATCGGTCCCGGGCTCCTGGTGTTGATCGGGGTGGCGCCCGCGGACACCGAGGCCGAGGCGCGCTGGATGGCCGAAAAGTGCGCGAACCTCCGGATCTTCGCCGACGAGGCCGGGAAGATGAACCGGAGTCTGCTGGAGGCCGGGGGGGAGGCGCTGGTGGTGAGCCAGTTCACCCTCTACGGCGACGCCCGCAAGGGCCGGAGACCCTCCTTCGTCCACGCCGCTCCCCCCGAGATCGCCGACCGGCTGTACCTGCGGATGGCCGCGCTCCTGCGCGAGGCCGGGGTGGCGCGGGTCGAGACCGGCACCTTCCAGGCCCACATGCTGGTGTCGCTGGAGAACGACGGCCCGGTGACCATCCTCCTCGACACGCCGTAGACGGCACCGGGGTCTCGAACCGCGAGGACCCTCTCCTCACCGCGCGGCCAGAAACGCCTTCAACCCCTCGTCCGACATCACCGTGAACGGAGTGCGGGCGGTGGCGCGGTTCCCGGTGGTGAGATCGGTCACGGTCAGGAGGAGGGCGTACTCGCCGGGGGCCAGTCCTCCCACGTCCACCCGGGCCCCGCGGGGGAGCGTCGCTCCCGGTTCCAGGCGGAGGCGCTCCGCGGGGAGTCGAAGATCGGAGTAGGTGCGGGGGGAGAGGGGCACGTCCCCCACCTCCATTCCGGATGCGGCCAGATCCACCAGGCTCCCGGCGCGGGCGGATCCGGACCGCACGTGGCGGTCGAAGGCGCGGAGGTAGGCGGCGGGAAGGACGGTGTAGCGGACGGCGTACGCCGCCTCGCCGCGGCGAACGGCGAGGTTCCGGACCGAGTAGTAGACCACGAGGTTTCGCCGGTCCCCCACGATCCCCATGGGATTGGGCACGTAGGTCCGGCCGAGCTTTCTCGCCGCCGGGCCCGAGGCGCTCTCACCGAGCGCCAGCGCCAGGGCCGGGCGGCCCAGCGTCGGACCGGGCGGGCCGGGGTCGCCGGGCACGATCACCGGCCAGGTCGCCGCTCCGTGGAGGCCGGTCCGGGGATCTTCGGCGGTGACCGTGGCCAGATACCGGCCCGGGGCGAGATCGAAGGTGGCGGTGAGGATCAGGACCTCGGTCCCCGGGAGGGGACGGTACACGTCGTCGGGACCGGGGCGGATGGCGCGCACCGAGGCGCGGGCATAGGCGCTGTCGCGAAGGACGATCGTGAGGCGGGCGTCCGCCCACCAGTCCCCGACCGCCCCCGGCCAGGGGGGAATCCCCAGGGCCAGCTCCTCCCGCACCGTGCCGCTCACCGGTCCGGCGTCGGTGACCGCGAGGTAGAACCGCTGGATCCCTCCGTCGGGGGCCTCGTGGAACACCGCGGGGGAGACCCGGCGGAGGGCGCGGAGCGCGGTCCGGGTGCGGGCATCGGCTGCGAAGCGTCCGGAGAGGTTCACGTCCTCGAATCCCACGCGGAAGCGGAGGTGGGGGAAGGCGTACTCCCAGGACCAGGACGGGGGGGTGAAGACGAGGGTGGGCTTGAACCGTCCCGTGCCGTAGGAGTCGCCGGTCACGTTTCCGGGGTCCGCGGTCCGGCGGCTGGGCGGACCGTAGCGCACGTAGACCTCGCCGGGATCGGTTTCCCATCCGTACACCCCACGATCCGCGTCCCCGAACAGGAAGTCGGCCACCGCCATCCGCTTCCAGATCTCGAGCCGGCTCTCGTTCACCGCGGTGAGCGGGGTGGGATCGCGACGTCGCCAGTACTCCCGGACGAACCGCGCGCGGCCCGGATCGTCCAGGGCTCGGGAGTAGTCTTCCATCCGCTGGGTGCCGGTGAGATCCAGGCTCAGGTAGGCGTCGCGCACCATCGTCGGAGCGCGGAGGAGATAGGCCTGGAACTCCCGGTCGGCCCGATCGAACTGGTTCAGGTCCAGGGCGTGGACGGCCAGGAGCACCCGGGCGGAGGGGTCGTCCGGACGCTCCCGCAGCACCCGCTCCGCCGCCTCCGCTCCCTGGGCGGTGAGGACCGGGACGTCGGCGCCGGGAGCCTCCTTGGCCAGGTGAAGGGCGAGGGAGAGAAGCAGGAGAGCTTCCCGGTCGTTCGGATCGAGGCGGACCGCCTCGCGGAGCGGGTCCAGCACCGCGGGGAGAAGCCGCCCGTCGTAGGCGGCGAGAAACTCCCGGAGACGGACCCGGGCCAGCCCGACCCGGAGGCTCCCGTCGGCGGGGTCGAGGGTGATCGCCCGCTCCAGGGAGTTCCGCGCGTCCATGAGCCGCCCGCCCCGCGCGTAGACCGAGGCCACGTCGCGATGGTAGGCCGGGTCGTCCCAGTAGGTCCGGCGGATCGTTTCGAACAACTCCAACGCCCTCCACCGGTCGTGGACGGTGCCCGCGTCGAGGTGGGCCAGGGCCAGCCGGTAGCGGAGGGAGTCCGGAGCGTCGTGCCGGCGAACCGCGCTCTCGAGGACCGCGATGGAGTCGGGGGTGGCGGCGTGGGGGCCGGACCCCGCCGCGGGCGGGATCAGCCCCGCCGCGAAGAGCCCCGCAACCGCGAGGAGCGTCCGCCCGGAGGGGCGCGCCC
This sequence comes from uncultured bacterium, assembly GCA_964424285.1. GTDB lineage: Bacteria > Eisenbacteria > RBG-16-71-46 > JABDJR01 > JABDJR01 > CAVSKL01. Next base: position 17,748 of record CAYRIJ010000016.1, on the reverse strand, counting down.
GGCCGGCCGGTCGAGGCCCGATCCGCGTCACCATGTTGCGATCTCCCGTTCGCGGCCCCCGGTCGGCCTCCCGGGGGCGGGAGGCATCGTCCCCGGGCCGAAGTGTACCGCACGGGATCCCGCGGCCGGCGGAAGGGTTCTGATAGGATCACCCCCGATGAACCAACGACGGGACGGCGAACCACGGTTCGAGGCGCTTCCCCTTCCTCCGATTCCCAAGCGGGAGCACCTGCGGGACCCGGCCTGGGGCATGCGCGTCCTGGGAATCGAGGGGGCGGAGATCGTTCTCGCCTCCGGCTCGCCGCGCCGGGCGGCGATGCTGGGGGACCTCGGGGTTCGTTTCCGCGCGCATCCGGTCGAGGTTCCGGAGACCGTCGGGCCCGGCGAGGACGCGGTTTCGGCGGCGGTGCGACTGGCCCAGGCGAAGGCCCGGGCCGCCGCGGGCGCCCTCCCCGGCCGCGACGTCCTCGTGGTGGGCGCGGACACGTTGGTGGTCCTGGACGGCGCCCCCCTGGGGAAGCCCCGGGACGACGAGGACGCCCGGAGGATGCTCCGATCCCTTTCCGGCCGCGCCCACGGGGTGGTGACCGGAGTGGCGGTGTTCCGCGTCCGGGACGGCGCGCTCTTCTCGGGATACGAGCACACCGAAGTGCGTTTCCGGGAGCTGGCCGGGGCGGACATCGAGGCCCTGGTGGGCTCCGGCGAGGCGGCGGACAAGGCGGGGGCCTACGGCATCCAGGGTCTGGCGTCCCTGATGGTCGAGGGGATCGAAGGCGACTACTTCAACGTGGTGGGATTGCCCCTGGGGCTCCTCCGGCGGCTCCTCCGGGACGCGGCGGGGCGCGGATAGCGCGAAACCTCCGCCGGTGCGTTACCATGCTCCCATGAAGGCGCCCCTGGATCCCGTTCGCTGGCACGAGGGCGCGGTGCGCCTCATCGACCAGCGCCGGTTGCCCCGGGAGTTCATCTACCTCGACTGCCGCGAGGTCCCCGAGCTGGCCGAGGCGATCCGCACCCTGGCGGTGCGGGGCGCCCCGGCCATCGGGATCGCCGCGGCCTATGGGATCGTGTTGGGGGCGCTTCGGGCCCTGGAACGCGATCGGGATCCCCGGGAGGGCGCGGGGCGCGCCGAGGTGGAGCTCCGCGGCACGCGGCCCACCGCGGTGAACCTCTTCTACGCCCTCGATCGCATGCGGGGCGTCCTCGAAGCGAATCCCGCCCTCACCGGCCAGGACGTGGTGGACGCGCTGTTCGAGGAGGCGGAGCGGATCCTCGAGGAGGATCTGGAGACCGGCCGCCGGATCGCCGTCAACGGGCTCGCGCTGTTTCCGGAGAAGAGCCCGGTCAACGTGCTCACCCATTGCAACGCCGGGGGTCTGGCCACCGGGGGATGGGGGACCGCCCTGGCCCCGCTCTACGCCGCCGCGGACAGCGGCCGCGCGCTCCGGGTCCTGGCCGACGAGACCCGGCCGCTGCTGCAGGGGGCGCGACTCACCGCCTGGGAGCTTTCCCGCGCGGGGATCGACGTGCGGGTCCTGGTGGACGGGGCCGCGGCCTCGGTCCTGGCCCGGGGCCTGGTGGACCTGGTGATCGTGGGGGCGGACCGCATTGCCCTGAACGGGGACACCGCCAACAAGATCGGGACCTACGGGGTGGCCCTGGCCGCCCGGGAGGCCCACGTTCCCTTCTACGTGGCCGCGCCGCTCACCACCTTCGACCCGGGAATCCGGACCGGGGAGGAGATCCCGGTGGAGGAGCGGGCGGCGGGGGAGGTCCTGGGGGAAGGCGGCCCCGCGGGGGTGGGGGCCCTGAACCCCGCCTTCGACGTCACCCCGGCCCACCTGATCGCGGGCTGGATCACCGAGGCGGGGGTCTTGAAACCGCCCTTCGACCCGGCTATTCTACCGGGGAACAGAAATCGGATAAAATAAGTACGGTTTTGGTGAGCCCCGGGGCCGCCGGCGGCGATGCGCGCCGCCGGGGACCCGGCAGGGCCGTCCCCCTGAACCTCTAAAGGAGTATCCTAGAATGCCTTATCCGCCCGAACTGGTCGATCCCATGCGCGAGGAACTCACCCGGATGGGAATCGCCGAAGCCCGGACCGCCGAGGACGTGGACCGGGCCATGGCCCGGCCCGGCACCAAGCTCCTGGTCGTGAACTCGGTTTGCGGCTGCGCGGCCGGCAACGCCCGTCCCGCGGTGGGCCTTGCCCTCACCCACTCGACCCTTCCCGGCACCCTGTTCACGGTGTTCGCCGGCCAGGACGCCGAGGCCGCGGCGCGGGCCCGGACCTACATCAAGGGCTATCCGCCCTCGTCGCCCTCGATCGCGCTCTTTCAGGACCAGGAGCTGGTCCTGATGCTGGAGCGGAAGGACATCGAGGGGCGCATGGCCCCGGAGATCGCCCGGGACCTGGTCCAGGCCTTCGACCGGCACTGCGCGGCCACCGCGGGCTGAGCCCGGCCGGCGGCGCGTTCCCCGCGCCCGGGGGGCGGCCCGGCGGGGGCTCCGGAAGCGATCCGGAACCCCTTCCCCGACAAAGCGTTCCCTTCATTCCGGCGGTTGACACCGGGAAACGGGATCCCTATACTCCTCGGGCTTTGAGTTCAGCCCCGAAAGGAGTCGGTTGCCGATCATGTCCACGCCCACCATTCCGGTCAAGCCGGAGAACAAAACCTGGTACCTGGTGGACGCCCGGGATTACACCCTCGGGCGGCTGGCCAGCCGTGTGGCCACGGTGCTTCGCGGCAAGCACAAGCCCATTTACTCCCCCCATCAGGACCACGGAGATCACGTGGTCGTGGTGAACGCGGCGCGGGTCCAGCTCACCGGGAAGAAGCTCGAGAAGAAGACCTATTTCCGCCACACCGGGTACATGGGCGGCGGACGGTTGAAGCCCATGAGCAAGATGATGGCCGAGACCCCCGAAGAGGTGATCCGCAAGGCGGTCCGGGGCATGCTCCCCAAGACCCGCCTGGGACGCCAGATGATTCGAAAGCTCAAGATCTATGCGGGGGAGCAGCATCCCCACGCGGCGCAGGGCCCCACGCCCCTGCGCATCAGCGACAAGGCTCCCGTCGGGACCGACGCTTAAGCGAACGCGAAGAGGAGGTAACCGGTTTGTCGGAATTCATGGCCCAGGCGACGGGAAGGCGCAAGACCTCGGTCGCGCGCGTGCGTCTCATTCCGGGCAAGGGAAACATCACCGTGAACGGGCAGAGCGCCCCGGAATATTTCCATCGTGAGACCCTGGTTCGGGATCTGAGCTCGCCGCTCGTCGAAACCCAGACCATGGACCGATACGACGTCGTGGCCCTCTGTCACGGGGGCGGGCTCACCGGCCAGGCCGGCGCGGTCCGGCTCGGGATCGCCCGGGTGCTGGTGGCGGTCGACCCCGAGCTTCGCGCCGTCCTTCGCCGGAGCGGCTTTCTGAGCCGTGATCCGCGCATGAAGGAGCGGAAGAAGTACGGACAGCCCGGGGCCCGCAAGCGCTTCCAGTTCTCCAAGCGTTAATGAGTTTTCCGGGGCCGCCGCGGCCCCGGCACCGGAGCGACGCCGGCGGAACCCCGGCGTCGCCTCCGCCGGCGCGCCCATCGGCGCGGGCCGGCGTCCAGGTTCCCAATACACACGCCCAGCCATCTCCCGGCGTGGCCCGACGTGGCCGTGAAACGAGCGGCCGCCCGGCGCCTTGAGGGGGACTCTCCATGGCGGGGCGGAGGTTTGAACGCACAAGACCAACGAAGGAAGAGGAAGAACATCATGTCCATGCCCACCATGCGGGAACTCCTGGAAGCGGGAGTTCACTTCGGGCACCAGACCCGGCGCTGGAACCCGAAGATGAAGAAGTTCATTTTTATCGAGCGGAACGGCATCCACATCATGGATCTCCAGAAGACCATGCTGGCTCTGGAGACCGCCCGGCGGGCGGTGAGCCAATCGGTGGCCCGGGGAGGGACCGTCCTCTTCGTGGGCACCAAGAAGCAGGCCCAGGGCACCGTCGCCGAGGAAGCCCGGCGCTCCGGCCAGTACTACATCACCGAGCGCTGGCTGGGCGGAATGCTCACCAATTTCAAGACCATCAAGGCCTCCATCGGCCGGCTCAAGGAGCTGGAGCGCATGCAGGCCGACGGCACCATCGCCTCCTTCACCAAGAAGGAGGCCTCCCGGATGGACAAGGAGCGCCTGAAGCTGGAGAAGGTGTTCGCCGGCATCAAGGACATGGACCGCCTTCCCTCCATGGTGTTCATCGTGGATACCAACAAGGAGAAGATCGCGGTGGCCGAGGCCAACCGGCTGGGCATCCCCATCGTCGGCATGGTCGACACCAATTGCGATCCCGACGTCATCCGCTACCCGATTCCGGGCAACGACGACGCCTTGCGTTCGGTGAAGCTGATCGCCAAGGTGGTCGCGGACGCGGTGGTGGACGCGAACCAGGCGGTCGAGGAGAACGTCGACTACTCCCACGGATACTCCGCCGGCGGTGACGCCGACGAGGAGCTTTCCACCTTCACCGGTTAGGCGGCGCCCGCCCCCGGGCCCCGGGCGGCGGGGCCTCGGAGTTCCGGCGCCGGAGGCGGAGGGGACCTCCGCCGGCCCGCCGCACGTATTTCGAGCAACCAAGGAGAGAGAAGCATGGCTGCGATCAGCGCGAGCATGGTGAGCGAACTCCGTTCCCGGACCGGGGCGGGGATCATGGACTGCAAGAACGCCCTGTCCGAGGCCGACGGGAACATGGACAAGGCCATCGAGCAGCTCCGCAAGTCGGGCATGGCCAAGGCGGCCAAGAAGGCCGGCCGGACCACCGCCGAGGGGCTGGTTCATTCGTACATCCACCCCGGGGGACGCGTGGGCGTGCTCATCGAGGTGAACTGCGAGACCGACTTCGTGGCCCGGACCGAGAAATTCCAGGCCCTGGTTCACGACCTGGCCATGCACGTGGCCGCGGCCTCGCCTCTGGCGGTGAGCCGGGACGACGTGGACGCGGAGGTGGTGGACCGGGAGCGGCGCCTGTTCGAGGCGCAGGCCAAGGAGAGCGGGAAGCCGGCCAACGTGGTGGAGAAGATGGTCGAGGGCCGGATCAACAAGTTCTTCGAGGAGACCGCGCTCCTGGAGCAGGGCTTCGTGAAGGATCCCGACAAGAAGGTCGAGGTGGTGATCAAGGAGAACATCGCCACCATCGGCGAGAACATCGTGGTCCGCCGGTTCGCGCGCTTCGAGCTCGGACAGGAAGACTAGTGGGCGAACCCGCGGTTCCCCCCGACTCTCCCGCCCCCGGGGTGCGTTTCCGGCGGATTCTACTCAAGGTGTCGGGAGAGATCCTGGCCGGCGAGCAGGGCTTCGGCATCGAGCGCGCCCGCCTGGAGGTCCTGGCCGGAGAGATCGCCTCGGTCCGCGCGCTGGGGATCCAGGTCGGGCTGGTGATCGGCGGGGGCAACATCTTCCGCGGCCTCGCCGGGGCGGCCCACGGCATGGACCGGGTGAGCGGCGACCACATGGGCATGCTGGCCACGGTCATCAACTCCCTCGCCCTCCAGAGCGTCCTCGAGAAGCGGGGCCTCTTTACCCGGGTCATGTCCGCCATTAATATGGAAGAGGTTGCGGAGCCCTACATCCGTCGGCGCGCCGTGCGTCACCTGGAGAAGGGACGGGTGGTGATCCTGGCCGCGGGAACGGGAAACCCGTACTTCACCACCGACACCGCGGCGGCGCTCCGGGCGGTGGAAATCGGGGCCGACGTCATCATCAAGGGGACCAAGGTGGACGGGGTGTTCACCAGCGATCCGATGAAGGATCCCAAGGCGCGGCTCTACGAGCGCCTGACCTACATGGAAGTGCTCAGCCAGGAACTTCGGGTGATGGATTCGACGGCGATCTCCCTTTCCATGGAGAACGGGCTGCCGATCATGGTGTTCAATTTCACCGTGCCGGGGAATCTCCGGCGACTGGTCCTGGGCGAGCAGGTAGGCACTCTGGTGTCGAAGGGGTAGGACATGGACAAGGAACTGACCGCGGTCGAGGATCGCATGCAGAAGGCGGTGGAGGCGCTCCAGCGGGAGCTGGCCACCATCCGCGCCGGGAAGGCGACGACCTCCCTCCTGGACAACATCCGCGTCGATTACTACGGGACGCCGACGCCGGTGAAGCAGGTGGCGAGCATCGCCGCTCCCGAGCCGCGGCTGCTGGTGGTCCAGCCCTGGGAAAAGAACCTGCTCCAGCCGATCGCCAAGGCCATCCAGGCCTCGGACCTGGGGCTGAATCCCCAGGACGACGGACAGGTGCTGAAGATCCCCATCCCCGCCCTGAACGAGGAGCGGCGGAAGGATCTGGTCAAGCACACTCACAAGATGGCCGAGGAGGGGAGGGTCGCGGTGCGGAACATCCGCCGCGACGCCAACGACCACTTCAAGAAAGCCCAGAAGGACGGCTCGGTCTCCGAGGACGACGCGCGGAGGGCCATGGACCAGATCCAGAAACTCCACGACAAGCACATCGCCCAGATCGAGGAATCCGTGAAGAAGAAGGAAGAGGAGGTCATGGAGGTCTAGGCCAGCCGGTCTGGACGTGACCTTGACCCCCGGGTCCCCCCGCCGGGTGCGTCGGCGGAGCCCCCTCGATGTTGCCCGAAACCGAACGCCTCGAAACCGAGGAACAGCTCAAGCAGGAGATCCTCGCCGGGGGCGGGGTGCCCCGCCACGTGGCGGTGATCATGGACGGCAACGGGCGCTGGGCCCGCCAGCGCCGCCGCCCCCGCGTCTTCGGCCACCTGGCCGGACGTCATTCCGTGCGCCAGACCGTGATGGGATGCCGCGCGCTCGGGGTCGACGTCCTCTCCCTCTACACCTTCTCGGTCGAGAACTGGCAGCGTCCGGCCACCGAGATCTCGGCCCTCATGCGCATCCTCCAGCAGACCCTCCGCGAACAGCGGGAGGAGATGCGGGAGAACGGCATCCGCCTCCAGGTGATCGGCCGCCCCGAGGATCTTCCCCGCCCCGCCCAGGACACCCTGAACGAGACCATCGAGTACCTCGCCGGCGGGAAGGACATGCTGCTGATCCTCGCGCTGTCCTACGGCGGACGGACCGAGATCACCCACGCCGCCCGGGCCATCGCCCGCGAGATCCGCGAAGGCACTCTCGATCCCGATTCGGTGGATGAAGCCGAGGTGGCCCGCCATCTCTACACCGCCGGAGTGCCCGACCCCGACCTGTTGATCCGCACCAGCGGCGAGGTCCGGATCTCCAATTTCCTGCTCTGGCAGGTGGCCTACTCCGAGATCTGGGTCACGCCGGTTCTCTGGCCGGACTTCCGGAAGGAGCACCTGTTCCGGGCGATTCTGGACTACCAGCACCGGGAGCGACGGTTTGGCCGTGTCCGCTAGCCGGCGGCCGCGGACCCGATTCCGCGACCAGGCCTTGGCGACACGCGTGGTCTCGGGGCTGCTCCTGGGCCTGGTGTCCCTGGCCGGGGTGTGGGTGGGAGGGCGGTTCTTCTTCGCCCTCCTCGCGGTGTTCCTCCTGACCGGGCTCTGGGAGTTCTACCGCATGGCCGCCCGGGCCGGGCTGCGGACGCTCCCGCTCCCCGGATTGGCCTCCGCCGCCGCCCTCCTGATCCTGGCCTGGCTCCACGACCCCGGGTACGCCGGGTTGGCGTTCACCGTGCTCGGTCTCTGGATGCTGGCGTCCGCGCTCCGGCCGCCGATCGAGGGGCGGCTGGTGGGGCTGGGGCTCACCGTCTTCGGCCTCGCCTACGTGGTGGGGCTGGGCGTCCATCTCCTCTGGCTGCGGGAACTCCCGGGCGGTCTCCGGCTTCTCGTCCTGACCCTCGCCGCCACCTGGTCCTCCGACACCTTCGCGTTCTTCGTGGGGGTCCGATGGGGAAGGCGCCGCCTCGCTCCCCACATCAGCCCGGGAAAATCGGTGGAAGGCCTGGTCGGGGGGATCGCCGGCACGGTGGCGGTCACCGTCCTCGGCGCCCGGCTTCTGGTTCCCTCGCTCACCGTGCCCGAGGCGCTCCTGGTGGGGCTGGTCCTCGGCATCGCCGCCCCGGTGGGGGACCTCCTGGAGTCGCTGTTCAAGCGGAACCTGAACGCCAAGGACGCGTCGCGGTTCATCCCCGGCCACGGCGGGGTCCTCGACCGGATCGACAGCCTCCTGGTCACCGGGGCGGTGGCCTTCTATCTCTTCCGCTTCCTCCTGGCCCGGGGGCCGGCGTGAGCCCGCGCGACCCGGGGGCCCCGGTCACCGGCGAGGTCCTGGGCCGGAGGGTGACCGTGCCGGGGTTCCCGCGCCGGGTCGCGGTGCTCGGAGCCACCGGCTCCATCGGGGAGAAGGCCCTGGCCGTGGCCGCCCGGCATCCCGAAGCCTTCACCGTGACCGCGATCGCCGCCCGCGGCTCGGTGGCCGCGCTGGCCGAGGCGGCGACGCGCCACCGGGTTCCCCGGGTGGCGGTGGCCGATCCCGAGGCGGCGGCGGATCTCTCCGCCCGTCTTCCCGCCGGGACCCGTCTCACCACCGGCGCCCGGGCGGTGGCCGACCTGGCCGCCGATCCCGGGGTGGACCTGGTGGTGAACGGCATCACCGGCCGGGCCGGGTTGGAGGCCAGCCTCGCCGCCGCGGCCTCGGGGAAGGTGCTCGCCCTGGCCAACAAGGAATCCATGGTCCTGGCCGGCGAACTCATCATGCGAACCGCGGCCGAGAACGGCGCCCTGGTGATCCCGGTGGACAGCGAGCACTCCGGGCTCTTCCAGTGCCTGGCCGCGGCGTCCCTGGGCGAGGTGCGGCGGCTGATCATCACCGCCTCGGGGGGGCCTTTCCGGGGAAAGACCCGGGCCGGGCTGGGCTCGGTCACCCCGGAGGAGGCGCTCCGGCATCCGGTGTGGCCCATGGGTCCGCGGATCACCGTGGACAGCGCCACCCTGTTCAACAAGGGGCTGGAGGTCCTGGAGACCCACTATCTGTTCGGGGTTCCGCTGGAGCGGATCGACGTATGGGTCCATCCCCAGAGCGTGGTTCACGCGCTGGTGGAGACGGTGGACGGCTCCCTTCTGGCCCAGCTCTCGGTCCCCGACATGACGCTTCCCATCCAGCTCGCCATGAGCTGGCCCGAGCGGTGGGAGGCGGACGTTCCCGAGTGCCGGCTTCCCACCTGGAAAGAGCTGCGGTTCGAGGACCCCGACCATGAGACCTTCCCGGCCATCGGTCTGGCCCGCGCCGCCGGCCGGCGGGGGGGAACCGCTCCCGCGGTCCTGAACGCGGCCGACGAGGTGGCGGTGGAGGCGTTCCTGGCCGGACGGCTTCCCTTCCTCCAGATCATCCCGGTGGTGGAAGACGTGCTCGAGCGGGCGGAGATCCGCCCCGCCGACTCCCTGGAGGCGGTGGTGGAGGCGGATCGCGCGGCCCGGGAAGCGGCCCGGGCCCGGCTCGATCGCCGCGCCCCCTGACCGTGCGGACCCTCCACGTGGCCACCGCCGGGAGCTGGCGGGGGGGCGAGCAGCAGGTGCTCTACCTCCTCCAGGGTCTGGTCGCGCGGGGCCTCGAACCGGTCCTGGCCACCCCTCCGGAAGCCCCCCTGGCCCGCCGCGCCGCCGAATCCGGCGTCCGGGTGGAGCCGCTCCGCTCCCGGGGGGACGTGGATCTCGGAGCCGCGCGCCGGATCCGGGCGCTCCTCGGGGAGGGGTTCGATCTGGTTCATCTTCACACCGGGCACGCCCATGCCCTGGGGCTCCTGGCCGCGGCTCTGCGAAGCCCCCGTCCGCGGGTGGTGGTCTCGCGCCGGGTCGACTTCCCGCCGGGAGGGATCCTGCGGGGGCTCAAGTACGGCAACCGGGTGGACCGCTTTCTGGCGGTGAGCCATGCCGTCCGGCGGGTGCTCCTGGCCGCCGGGGTGGCCCCGGAGCGGGTGGTCACCGTCCACAGCGGAATCGATCCCTCCCGCTTCGAGGGCCCCGCCGACCACGAGGGCCTTTGCCGGGAGCTCGCTATCCCCGCGAACGCCAAGCTGGTAGGATTCGTGGGGGCGCTGGTGGGGCACAAGTCGCCGGGAGACCTTCTGGAGGCGTTGTCCGCGCTATCCACCGAGGTCCATGGGGTCCTCGCCGGAGCCGGCGAGCTGGAAGGGGAACTCCGGCGCCGGGCCGGGGAGCCGGATCTGCGCGGCCGGGTCCACTTCCTTGGACACCGTGACGACGTGCCCCGGATCCTCCGATCCGTGGACGCGTTTTGCCTCCCTTCCCGCCTGGAAGGCCTGGGCACGTCGGTGCTCGACGCCATGGCGGCGGGGGCGCCGGTGGTGGCGTCGGCGGGGGGGGGAATCCCGGAGATGGTGGAAGACGGGGTGAGCGGGCTCCTGGCCCCGCCGGGCCGGCCCGGGTCCCTGGCCGCCGCCCTGGAGCGGGTCCTGGGGGACTCGGATCTGGCCGAGACGCTACGGCGGGGGGGGCGGCGTCGGGTCGGGGACTTCACCGCGGCAAGGATGGTGGAGGCGACTCTGGCGGTATACGAGTCAATCATCGGCCCGCCGGAGCCCGAAGCGGGGTGAGGGCCGCGACCGGCGGTCCCCGGTCGGCGGGGCCGGGTCCCCGACGCAGCTCCAACGGAAGGAGAGTTTCGAGTACGTGTTGACCGTCATCCTCGGCCTACTCGTCTTCAGCGTGCTGGTCATCTTTCACGAGGCCGGCCACTTCGTCGTGGCCCGCTGGATGGGCATCCGGGTCGAGCGGTTCTCCATCGGGTTCGGCCCGGTGGTGCTCTCGCGGGTCTGGGGGGGCGTCCAGTACGCGATCTCCGCGCTTCCCCTCGGCGGCTACGTGAAGATGGGGGGGGACGACCCGCGCGAGCGCGAGGCTCTCCAGCCGGGGGACTTCTTCGCCGCGTCCTGGTGGCGGCGGGTCCTGGTGGCCTTCGCCGGTCCCGGGGCCAACTTCATCCTGGCCGTCCTGCTCAGCATCGTGCTGCTCTGGGTGGGGATCGGCTACCCCGACGCGCCCAACGTCGTGGGGGGGGTGAAGGCGGGGAGCGTCGCCGACAGCCTGGGCTTCGCCGCGGGGGACCGGGTCACCGCGGTGGACGGGGTGCCGGTGAGCTCTCGCATGGATTTCGGGGTGAAGCTGGACCACCGGCTGAAGGCTTCGGGGAGCGGAGCGCCCCTGGTCCTTTCCGTCGAGCGGGACGGCGCGGTCAGCCGGATCGCGGTTCCGCGGTCGCGGGTGGGGGACCTCCTCGGATCGCTCGAATTTCCCATCCCCGCCGAGGTGGGCGAGGTCGTTCCGGGGATGCCCGCCTACAAGGCGGGCCTTCAGGTGGGGGACCGGATCCTGGCCGTGGACGGGAAGCCGGTGACCAACTGGTCCGACATGACCGAGGGGATCATCGGAAACCCCGGCCGGGAGATCACCCTCACCATCGAGCGCGATGGGCGCACCGTGAACCTGCCCATCACCCCGGACGCCGAGACCGTGGACGGGAAGTCGGTGGGAAGAATCGGCATCGGCGCCAAGAGCTCGGGCCGGTACGTGGAGCGGTTCGGGTTCGTGGAAGGAATCGTGCAGGGCCCGGGCCTCGCGGTCTCCGCGGTGTGGGGCACGGCGCAGGGCATCGCCTCGCTCTTCTCGAGCTTCTCCAAGCTGCAGCAGATCAGCGGTCCGGTGGCCATCATCCAGGCCTCGGGAGACGCGGCCAAGGCCGGATGGGACCGGCTCCTGAATCTCGGGGTGATCCTGTCGGTGGCCCTCATGGTCTTCAATCTCCTACCCATCCCGATTCTGGACGGCGGCATGGTGCTTCTGGCCGTGCTGGAAGCGGTGCGGCGGCGACCCCTCGGGGAGAAAGGGCTGGCCATATACCAGGGGGTCGGCATGGCCGTCCTCGGGACCATCCTCATCTTCGTCCTCATCAACGATCCGCTCCGCATACTTCAGCGCCACGCCGCGCTGGGGCGGATCGGCGATCTCGCTCCGTAAGCCGGCGGAGCCCCCGGATTGAGGCGCCCCCTCGCGGTTCTGGCGTTCGCCCTCCTCGGGCTCTGGGGGTGCGGCCGCGCCCAGAGCGGCCTGCTTCTCCTGGAGAAGCTCCCCGACGTCGCTTCCATCACCATCGAAGGAAACCACGCCTTCGACGACGGAACCCTGAAGGGGCTCATGACCCTGAAGGCCGGGCACTGGTGGAATCCGTTCGGGGAGCACAAGTTCCGGAAGGCCCAGCTCGACACCGACGTCCAGGCCATCCTCACCTACTACATGCGCCACGGCTATCTCCGGGCCCGGCTGGTGGACCGGGAGCTGCGTCGTGACGGGGACGAGGTCCACATCACCCTGACCTTCGAGGAGGGGCAGCCGGTGGTGGTGGACGAGGTGGTGATCCGGGGGGCGCGGGCGCTGAATCCCAACGACCTCCGGAAGAAGCTGGCCATCAAGCCGGACCAGCCCATGGACCCCTTCAAGCTGGAGAACGACCGGCGCCTGATCCTGCGCACCCTGGCCGACCAGGGATACTGGGAAGCCTCGGTGGACGCCGACGTGCAGTTCTTCGGCAACCGGGCCCTGGTGTTCTACGTTCTGGACGAGGGGGACCCGGTCACCCTCCGCAAGCTCACCGTCGAGGGCACCCAGCAGGTGCCGAAACGACTGGCCTACCGGGAGATCTCGGTCAAGGAGGGCAGGCGTCTGGAGCTGGAAGACCTGCTCAAGAGCCAGACCCGGCTCCTCCAGAGCGGCTACTTCGCCGACGCCCAGTGGGATACCACCGGCCTCGACACCACCGCCAACGACATCGGCGTCGACTTCCGGGTGCGCGAGCGGCGGCTCCACTGGGTGGAGACCGGGATCGGGGTGACCAGCCAGGAGCAGGTGCGATTCACCGGGGAATGGGGATCGCGGAGCTTCGTGGGCACCGGGATGCGGTTCGCGGTGACCTCGCGCACCGAGTTCGATTTCACCGGCCGTCTCCCCAGCGCGCTCAGCAACCATCGCACCGACGTTCTCCTCAACCAGCCCCACCTGCTCGGCACCCGCTGGGAGGGCCAGCCCTCGGTCTACTACCTCTTCGACCGGGAGCACGTGGTTCTCCCCGCCCTCGACTACGACTACTCCCAGCAGGTCGTGGACGCCGGGGTGAGCGCCCGCCGGGCCATCGGAAACCTCCGGAGCCAGATCGTCTTCTCGCTGGAGAACCGCTGGGTCTACAACAACGCCGACTCGGCGGCCCGCTACAGCGACCCCCAGCTCTTCCGGGATTTCTACCAGACCCGCCTCCTGACCGGACGGGTGGAACGGGACACCCGGAACGACTTCTTCAACCCCTCCCGCGGCGGGTACGAGAACCTGACCCTGGAATCCGCCGGCGGCGCTCTGGGAGGGAACAACGCGTTCCAGAAGGGCACCGGGAGCATCACCCGCTACACCCCCGCCCCGGTGGACGGCTGGATCCTGGCCGGCCGCCTCCAGCTCGGCTACGTCCACCCCTCTTCCAACGCGACCAGCGTGGCCGGGCGCCCCATCACCTCCCGGGTGGAGCTGGTTCCCTCCGAGGACCGCTACCGCCTGGGGGGATCCAGCACGGTGCGGGGCTATCAGCTCGACGCCCTGACCGGGGTCTCCGGCCCCGACCAGCCCGCGGGAGGCCTGGTGGAGCTCCTGGGAAACCTGGAGGTCCGGATGCCGCTCTTCTGGCGGTTGTCCACCGTGACCTTCTTCGACGCCGGCAACGTGTGGCAGGACCGGGAAGAGCTCAAGTGGTCGCGGTTCGTTCCCCATGACAACTCGGCGGAAGTGAGCCCGTTCGATCTTCGCTACAGCTACGGCCTCGGACTCCGGGTGGCCACCCCCGTGGGTCCCATCCGGGTGGACTACGCCCGCAAGTGGAACAGCCCGCTGACCGTCTACGAAGGAAAGGGGAGATGGCATGTCGCCCTCGGACAGGCGTTCTAGGCGCCGCGCCGTCCTCCACGGATCCTTCAGGTGGACCGGCCGCGCGGTGGTCGCCCTGATCCTTCTGGTGGTCCTGATCGCGGTGGCGGCGACAGTGGTGTGGACGACCCAGGGGAAGTTCATCGCCGGCAAGACGGCCGGGTTCGTGAACCGCACCCTGCTCGGTCAGGACAGCCGATTGATCATCGGCAACGTGGAGGGGGTGCCGTTCCGCCACCTCGTCCTGGACGGGGTGCGCCTGGAGCGGAAGGGGGCCGAAGGATGGTTCCCCTTCCTGAGCGCCCACCGGATCTCGGTGAGCTACGACTTGTGGGGGATCCTCCACGGCCAGTACAGCGCGTCCCGGCTGGAAGCGGACAGCCTCCGGGTCGACCTCCGGCGAACCCCGGACCAGGGCTACCTCCTGCCCGGGGGGAGATCCAGAGGAGAGACGTCGCGCGGGGGTGGGCTGCCCGCGTTCAAGGTCGGGAACCTGGTCCTTCGCGGGGGATCGCTCCGGGTGGATCTTCCCTGGCGGACCCTGCAGATGGATTCGGTGGGCGCCACCGTGTCGGTGGAGTCGGGAAAGCGGGGGCTGGTCGTCAGGGTGGACGATCTGACCGGGGATCTCGGGGGCGAGTTGGGACGTCTGGACTTGGTGAAGGGCGGCTTGGTGGTCGGGGATACCCTGCGGATCGAGAAGCTTCGCGGCCTCTGGTCCGGTTCCCCCTTCTTCGTGGACGGCGTCCCCGCCGGGGAGCACCTCGACCTGGACCTCCGCTTCGGCGACTTCCCCCTCGCCCGCCTGGGGGCGCTCCTGGACCAGCCGAAGCTCGAGCCCGGCGTCGTGGACACCCTGACCGCCCATGTCGGCCGCTCCGCCGGCGGGCTCGACTTCACCTGGCGGGGGACGGGGAGATGGGGGGACTACCGGCTGACCGATTCCTCGGGGGAGGGGCGCCTCGGGGACGATGATCTGGTGCTCGACAACCTCGAGGGCACGGTGAACGGGGCGACCTTGAGCGGGTTCCGGATCGGGATCCCGCTCCGCGACCCCGGGCTCACCCTGGCCGGCCGCTTCCGGAACGTCCGGCTGCAAAAGCTCGGTGTGGCGGGGCTGGCCAAGTATCCGGGAACCCTGGACGGGGAGGGCCGGGTGGTCCTCACCGACCGAAACGACCCGGTGGCCGGGTTCCGGGCCCGGCTCGACCTCTCCGGGGCGCACTTCATGGAGATCCCCTTCCGGAACGCCCTCCTGGTGGCGGAAGGTCGAAACGGGTCCTTCAGCCTGGACACGGTGCGGGTGGACCTCGCCCAGGCCTCGATCCGGGGCGGGGGGACGGTGGGCGACCGCGACCTGAGCCTGGGGTTCACCTACGACGGGGACCTGAAACCCTGGCGACGGTTCCTGAAGCAGGAGGAGCTGGCCGGAAGCGGTCTCCTCCACGTTCGCCTCACCGGCACCCGGACCCACCCCTACCTGAGCGCCCAGGGGAAGCTCACCGGGCTCGAGGCGGCCCAGATCCGGGCCCCGCTGGTGGAACTCCATCGCGCGGAAGGAACCGCGGCCAACCCCCGTCACCTCGAGGTGGAGTTCCGGGCGCCCCAGGGTCTGACCGTGGCCAACACGTTCTTCTCGAGCGCGGCGGGGAGCCTCACCGTGAACGACAGTCTCCTGGTGGCGCGCTCCCTCATGCTCTCGCGCGGGGACACCACGGTGACGGTTGCGGGGACGGTGCGGTGGGAACCCTTCATCCGCGCGGAGATCGCCGAGGCCCGGGCGGAGCTCGACGGGAGGAAATTCTGGATCGACACCGGGAGCACGGTGATCTTCCGGGATCGGGTGCTCTCCACCCCGGGGATTCTCATCCGCACGCCCCGGGGCTCGGTGAAGGCGGAAGGGAAGTGGAACACCGGATCCAACGCCATCGAAGGACGGTTCACTCTCGAGGACCTCGACTTCTCGGTCTTCTTCCCCCCCCAACACCCCCCCGCGGTCCGGGTGGGATCGGCCACCGGAGTGGTGGACCTATCCGGCACCGCGCCGATTCTGGACGGGGCCGCCCGGATCACCCTCAAGGCGGTGGACTGGGAGGGGGGGCATGTCGACAGCCTGCGCGCCGAGCTCAAGGTCTCGGGTCGCGACATCCAGGTGGAGCGGCTTCAGACCGCCCTCGACACCGGCCTGGTCGGGGTGTCGGGGTCGGTGCGCCTCCCCAAGCCCCTGTATCAGACCATCGAGGCGATGGCGGTGGGCCCGGAGATCGACCCCGACAGCCTGACCTGGGACCTGACCGGTTCGGTCACCGGGGTGCGCCTCTTCGAGTGGTTGTCCTTCGTGCCCCGCCCGGACCGGCCCTCGGGACGGGCCGACGCGACCTTGCGGCTGGAAGGCTCCGCCGCCGATCCCCGCGTGCGCTTGAGCGCCAGCCTGCGGAAGCTGGTGTGGCGGAAGTTCGAGGCGGACAGCCTCGAGGCCCGGTTGACCTACGCCCGGGGCTCGGTGACCGTGGATACCCTGAGCACCTGGCAGGGCACCAAGCAGGTGGGGATCACCGGGACGGCGCCCCTGGATCTCACCCTCTACCCGTTCTCCTACGAGCTTCCCGACCGGCAGATGGACCTCCACGTGGACGCCAAGGAAGGGGATCTCAACAATCTCCGGCTCACCCCGTGGATCGCCGAGGCGGAGGGCACCCTCGAGGCCCAGATCCGGATCTTCGGGACGCCGGCCGTGCCTCTCCTCGACGGCCGGGCCCGGGTGGTCGACGCCACCATCCGCCCCACCGACCGCGACGAGGTGCTGACGAAGGTCACCGCGGACATCGAGTTCGACCGCGACCTGGTCACGGTGATGGATGCCCGCGCCGACCTGGGCGGAGGGACGGTCACCGCCCAGGGCACCTACCGCCTTCACGCCAGCGAGACCGAGTCCTACGAGATGGTGGTGAACTTCGACAAGGCGGTGGTGCGACAGGAGGGGATCTACGCCGGGCGGGTCTCCGGGAAGATCACCTTGAAGCCCAGGCGCGCCTCGGACGGCCTGGTCTACCCCTATGCCGACGGCGACATCTTCGTTCATCGGGCCGAGTACGCGGGGACGCTCCAGCCCCAGGACATCGGGCAGTTCAAGCCCCAGCCCATCCTCTACAACGTGCGGCTGAACGCTCCCAACAAGGTGTTCATCGTCACCGAGGACGTGAACGTGGAGCTCGGAGGCGAGGTCACGGTACGCCAGGGGGTGGACTCGCGTTCGGTGCTGGGGGAGATGGACATCCTTCACGGCACCTACCAGCTCTTCCTGGAGGACTTCCGCATTACCGACGGCAAGCTGACCTGGAACGACCCCTCCACCGTGCTCCCCCAGATGGACGTAACCGCACAGACCCAGGTCGCGGGGTACATGATCGTGGTGCGCCTCACTGGCCGGACCGATGAGCCCGTGATACAGTTCTCCGCTCAATCGCTGGAGACGGGTAGCGACGCGGGGCTGACCCAGAGCGAGATCATTCAGCTCCTGGCGGTGGGATCGCTGGGCCTCTCCCCGGGAACCGTGGGGATGAAGACCGGGGAGACCCAACCCAACGGTACCGGTCCCGGAGTGGAGCAGGGGGCCATCGGGTTGGCGGGGGGCCTCTTCGCCGGCCAGCTCGGACAGGAACTGGCGCGCCAGATCGGGATCGTGGATGAGCTGAAGTTCCAGACCGGTTTCGAGGAAGGGAAGTTCGTACCCTCGGTAGAGGCGCGGAAGTGGCTGACCTCCGAGCTGTCCCTGGACTACCGGCAGGGTCTGAGCCGCAACTTCGACCAGGACATCGCGGTGGAGTATCGCCTCCGGCGCTCTC
>CAYRIJ010000015.1:0-24862 GCA_964424285.1 uncultured bacterium | reverse complement strand
GCGGACGGTCCGAGCGCTCGCGCCCGAGGAGGATCGGGGCATGGCCGCGACGACCCGGGCCGGGCGCGCGAGCGCCGCGACGAAGGGGCGCCGGCCCCGGGGCCGCGCCTTGCGGGTACCGGAAGGAACCGCCGGCCGGCCGGCACCGCCCTTCGCCATCCGGTACAATGCCGCGGGCCCGCCGCCGGGGTCGGGCCCGGCCGCCCCACGCGCCCCGGCCCGCGATCCGTGAGGAGGAAGATGATGCGACCGTTCGCCCGCCCGTTCCCGCCCGCCCCGGCCCTCGCCGCGGCTCTCGCCGCCGCCCTGACCCTGGCCGCGGCCGCGATCCCCGCCGGGGCCTCGGAGAAGAAGACCGAGGACCCGATGAAACCCTCCACCTTCAAGGGCCTCGCCTTGCGCGGCATCGGCCCCGCCATGAACTCCGGCCGGGTGGGCGACATCGCCGTCGATCCGCGAAAGCCCAACGTCTGGTTCGTGGCCGCGGCCTCGGGGGGCGTCTGGAGGACCGACAACGCGGGCACGACCTGGGAGGCGGTTTTCGACACCGCGGGCTCCTACTCCATCGGCTGCGTCGCCGTGGATCCGAAGAACCCGCTCACGGTCTGGGTCGGCACCGGGGAGAACAACAGCCAGCGGAGCGTGAGCTACGGGGACGGCGTGTACAAGTCGGTGGACGGGGGGACGGGGTGGACGCGCGTCGGCCTGGAGCATTCCGAGCACATCGGGAAGATCGTGATCGACCCCCGGAATTCCGAGGTGGTGTACGTGGCCGCCCAGGGCCCGTTGTGGTCGGAAGGGGGCGACCGCGGGCTCTACAAGACGGCCGACGGCGGGAAGACCTGGACCTCGATTCTCTCCCCCGGCAAGTGGGCCGGGGTGAGCGACCTGGTCCTCGACCCCCGGAACCCCGACGTCATGTACGCCTCGGCCTATCAGCGCGGGCGCACGGTCTGGACCCTGGTCGACGGCGGCCCCGAATCGGCGTTGTACAAGAGCACCGACGGCGGAGCGACCTGGTCGAAGCTCACCAACGGCCTTCCCAAGGGGGACCTGGGCCGGATCGGGCTCGCGATCGCGCCGTCGAGCCCGGACGTGGTGTACGCGATCGTCGAGGCCTCGGGGAAGGAAGGCGGGTTCTTCCGGAGCCGCGACGCCGGGGGCCACTGGAAGAAGATGAACGACTACATCTCCTCCAGCCCCCAGTACTACCAGGAGCTGGTGCCCGACCCCGACAACCCCGAGCGGGTCTACTCCCTGGATACCCATCTGATGGTGACCGAGGACGGGGGCGCCACCTTCAAGCGGGTGCCGGCGAAGTACAAGCACGTGGACAACCACGCGCTGTGGATCGATCCCGCCGACACCGATCACCTGGTGGCGGGATGCGACGGCG
Source organism: uncultured bacterium (assembly GCA_964424285.1). Taxonomy (GTDB): domain Bacteria; phylum Eisenbacteria; class RBG-16-71-46; order JABDJR01; family JABDJR01; genus CAVSKL01. Next base: position 23,466 of record CAYRIJ010000015.1, on the reverse strand, counting down.
GGCTGTACGAGACCTGGGACCGGGGCCGGGCCTGGGAGTTCAAGGCCAACCTCCCGATCACCCAGTTCTACAAGATCGCGGTGGACGACGACCGGCCCTTCTATCACGTCTACGGGGGGACCCAGGACAACAACACCCTGGGCGGGCCCTCGCGCACCAACACCGTCCACGGGATCACCAACGCCGACTGGTTCCGGACCGTGGGGGGAGACGGGTTCCAGGCCGCGGTCGATCCCCAGGACCCGAACATCGTCTACTCCGAGTCCCAGTACGGCGGGCTGGTGCGCTACGACCGCCGGAACGGGGAGAACGTGGACATCCAGCCCCAGCCCGCGGTGGGCGAGGCCCCGCTCCGCTGGAACTGGAGCGCGCCCCTGATCGTGAGCCCCCACTCCCCCAGCCGGCTCTACTTCGGGGCCCAGCGGCTCTTCCGGAGCGACGACCGGGGGGATTCCTGGACCGCGGTGAGCCCCGACCTCACCCGGAACCTGGACCGGAACCGGCTCCCGGTCATGGGCCGGGTCTGGAGCGTGGACGCGGTGGCCAAGAACACCTCGACCTCGTTCTACGGCACGATCGTCACCATCGACGAGTCGCCGCTGGTGGAAGGGCTCCTCTACGCGGGCACCGACGACGGCCTGATCCAGGTCTCCGAGGACGGGGGGAAGACCTGGCGGAAGGCGGACGGGATCAAGGGGGTCCCGGCGCAGTCCTACGTCTCCAGGGTGCTGGCCTCGCGCGCCGACCCCGACCGGGTCTACGCCGCCTTCGACAACCACAAAGCGGGCGACTTCAAGCCGTACCTCTACGTGAGCAACGACCGCGGGCGATCCTGGTCGGCGATCTCCGCCACCCTTCCCGAGCGGGGCACGGTGTACGCCCTGGCCGAGGACGGCAAGGACCCCGACCTCCTCTTCGCGGGGACCGAGTTCGGCGCGTTCTTCAGCGTGAACCGCGGAAAGCGCTGGGTGAAGCTCGAGGGCGGGATCCCCACCATCGCGGTGTTCGACCTGGCCGTCCAGCGCCGGGAGAACGATCTGGTGGCCGGCACCTTCGGCCGGGGGTTCTACATCCTCGACGATTACACCCCGCTCCGCTCGGTGAACGAGGCGTTCCTGGCCCGGAAGGCGGCGCTGCTGCCGGTCCGCGACGCCCCCATGTACGTTCCCGCCCGGCGCTATGGAGGCCGCGGCAAGGCGGACCAGGGGGACGCGTTCTTCACCGCGCCCAATCCGCCCTTCGGGGCGATCTTCACCTACTACCTGAAGGACGCCTTCAAGACCCGGAAGGAGGAGCGCGAGGCCCGCGAGAAGAAGCTGGTGAAGGAGGGGAAGCCGGTCTACTACCCGCCGTGGGACTCGCTCCGGGTCGAGGACCGCGAGACCGAGCCCGAGATCCTGCTCACCGTCACCGACGCCGAGGGGAACGTGGTGCGTCGCATCACCGGACCGGTCTCGGCGGGGTTCCATCGGGTGAACTGGGACCTTCGCTACACGGCCCCGAATCCGGTGGCGCTGAAGCCGCCCCCGGAGGAGGAGTGGTGGCGGAGCCCGCGGGGCCCGCTGGCCGCCCCCGGGACCTACTCGGTCTCGATGGTGCTGCTCAAGGACGGCGCCGAGACCCCGCTCGCCGGACCCCAGACGTTCAAGGCATCCCCGGTGGGCCAGAGCACGCTCCCGGCCACCGACCGCGACGCCCTGGCCGCGTTCCAGGAGTCCACCTCCCGGTTGCAGCGGGCGGTGCTGGGGGCGGTGAAGGCGGCGGGCGAGGCCAGGACCCGGCTCGACTACCTGGGTCGCGCCCTCACCGAGGCTCCGGGGGCCGATCCCTCGCTGCTGGCGCAGACCCGCGCGCTGGAGCTTCGGCTGGACGACCTCATGACGCTGCTCACCGGCGACAAGACGGTGAAGAAGCGCGAGGAGCCGACCTCCCCGTCGATCGCCCAGCGGGTGAACCAGATCGTGGAGGGGGAGTGGGAGTCCACCTCGGCCCCCACCCAGACCCACCGGCGGAACTACGACATCGCCGCGTCCCAGTTCGAGGACGTCCTGGGGAAGCTGCGGACGTTGATCGAGGTGGACCTCGATGGCCTGGAGAAGAAGGCCGAGGCGGCCGGAGCGCCCTGGACGCCGGGGCGGCTCCCGGACTGGAAGCGGGAGTAGCCCACCGTCCGCGTCGATTGTCGAGAAGACGATATCGGGGACATCCGAGGCATTGGAGGACCCAGTGAAGGATAAACCGACCCCCGATCCGGAGCCGGGATCAAGGCGGTTCTCCGACGAGGCGACCACCGCCACGCCATCTCCCGACGGGCCGGCCATGCCCACCGTCCATTCGAGCGCCGACCTCTCCGCCGACCTTGCGCCGCCGCCTCCCGAGGCGATCGGCCCCTACCGCATCCTCGGCGTGCTGGGCCGAGGAGGTATGGGGGTGGTGTATGAGGCCGAGCAGCAGTCTCCCACCCGCCGCGTCGCGCTCAAGGTCATCCGCGGGGGCCAGTTCGTGGACGCCGCGACCGTACGGTCGTTCCGGCGCGAGGCCGAGACCCTGGCGCGGCTGAAGCACCCGAACATCGGCGCCGTCTACGAGTCCGGACACACCGGGGACGGGCAGCACTTCTTCGCCATGGAACTGGTGCGGGGGCCCACCCTCGCCGGTTTCCTCGCCGCGCGCGGAGCGATCGCGGACCGGGACGAGCTGCGCTTCCGGTTGCGCCTGTTCCGCACCATCTGCGAGGCCGTCCACTACGCGCACCAGCGCGGGGTGATCCACCGGGATCTCAAGCCGGCCAACATCATCGTGACCGATGAGCACGCAACCCTGGCCGGCGACGAGTCGACGACGCGGAGACTGCCGGCGGTCAAGATCCTGGACTTCGGGTTGGCGCGCATCATCGACCAGGATCTGCAGGCACCGTCCATGCTCACCGAGGTCGGCGTCATCAAGGGCACGTTGCCCTACATGAGCCCCGAGCAGGCCCGGGGCGAGGTCGAAGCGATCGACGTACGCACCGACGTCTACGCGCTTGGCGTGATCCTGTACGAGATGCTGGCCGGGATCCGGCCGCACGACCTCGACAAGTCGGTCCTCTTGGATGCGGTGCGGGTCATCTGCGAGGAGCCGCCGCGACCGCTGGGCCGGACGGTCGGGGCGGGCGTGCGGCTCGACCCCGACGTCGCGACGATCGTGGGCAAGGCCCTCGAGAAGGAACCGGACCGGCGCTACGCCAGTGCCGCAGCTCTGGGCGAGGACGTGGACCGCTTCCTGGCCTCCCAGCCCATCGTCGCGCGGCCGCCGAGCACCGTCTACCAGGTGCGCAAGCTGGTGGCGCGCCACCGGGTGCCGGCGGTTTTCCTGGCCGTGCTGCTGGTGACGATCGTCGGCTTCGGCGCCGGCATGGCCGTGCTCTACACCCGCGCGACCGCGAGCTACCGCCGCGAGGCGGCGGCGGAGGCGGAAGCCCGCGACAACTTCGACCTGGCCAAAGGCGCGGTGGACCGCTACCTGACCAACGTGGCCGAGAGCCCCGAACTGGCCCAGGGCGGGCTGGCCGAGCTGAGGCAGAAGCTCCTGGCCACGGCCCGGGATTTCTACGATGAGCTGGCGGGGCGGCAGCATGGCCGGGAAACCCTGGGCGGGGACCTGGCCCTCAGCCACCAGCGTCTGGGCGACATCTCGCGGCTCGTGGGGGACAACGAAGGTTCCCAGCAGGAGTACCGGCGCGGCCTGGCGGTGCTGGCGGCCATGTCGCCCGAGGCGCGAGCCGCCCGGGACGACCGTCGCCGCGTCGCCGGCCTCCACGGAGACCTGGCCCTGGTGCTGGCCCAGTCCGGACAGCTGGACGCCGCCGCCGCCGAATACGACACCGCCGCCGCCGTCGAGGACAGTCTCCTGGCCGAGGACGACGCCGACCGGGTGACGCGGATCCAGCACGGCAACCTCCTGGACAATTGGGGGCAGCTCCTGGAGCAGCAGAAGCACCCGGACGAGGCGGAGCAGAAGCTACGGGCCGGACTGGAGCTGCGGCGGTCCGTCGCCACCGCGGCGCCGGAGGACCCCGACGCCCGCCTGGCCGTCCTGCGGAGCGTGGTCAACCTGTCGGCCTTCTACGCGCGGCGGGGCCGCCTGGACGAGGCCCGCGCCGTCATCGCGAACGTCACCGCCTCCGGCGACAGTCTGGTGGCCCGGCACCCACGCGATGCGGAGTACCGGCACACCGTGGCGGCGCTCTACAGCAACCTGGGCGGCGTGGAAATGCTGCGGAAAGACTACGCGGCCTCCGCTGCGGCCTACGACCACGAGAAGGCGGTTCGGGCGTCGCTGGTGACCGATCACCCGGCCATCGTCGATTACCGGCTCAAGCTGGCCAGCAGCTACACCAACCTCGGCGAGCTCGAAGCCCGGCGTGACCGGCCCGCCGCCGCCCTGCCCTGGTTCGACAAGGCCGACGAAACCCTCGCCTGGGTCCTGGACCGGGAGCCGCGGAACCCCACCGCCCGCTACTTCCGCAGCTACACCTTCGCCTGGCACGCCCGGGCCCTGGACGCCCTCGGGCGCCACGGCGAAGTGGTCGGACTGTGGAAGGAGGCGATCCGCTTTGACGACACCGGCGACAAGTCGCTGGCCGAGGGGCGGGACGCGTCGCAACGGCTGGCGGGCGGCGGGCGCTGAGCCCGGCCCCCACTCGCGTCACCGCCCCGCCACCCAGATGAGGTACACCGCCATGTAGCCCGCGGTGGCCCCGGTATGGGCGAGGAGGGGCGGCCACACCGTGCCGAACCGCTCCCGGAGCCACCCGAAGAAGACGCCGGCCCCGTAGATCCCGGCCATGAAGAGGAGCACCACCGCGGGGCCGGGGGCGAAGGACGTCACCGTGACCAGGTGATAGCTCGCGTAGGCCGCCGCCCCGACCGAAAGGGTGAGGCCGACCCGGTGTCCGGCGCGGAACCTCGTCTGGAGCCAGCCGCGCCAGAAAAGCTCCTCCGAGGCGCCGTTCCCCAGGATCATGAACGCGAGCATCAGCGGGGCCGTCTTCGGGGTGATCCCCCACGCGGCCAGCGCGGCGTCGATGTCGCGGCCGGCGAGAAACGCCTCGTGCCCGAACGCGAACACCGCCACCGTCCCGCCGCCGAGGATCAGCCCGAGGGCCGCGCCGATCGCGATCCCCGGCCGCAAGCCGCGCCCCCCCGCCCGCAGTCCCACCAGGGCCAGGTGCCGGCGGAAACCGGCCCGGCGCACCCCCAACGAATGGACGAGCGGAACCACCAGGCACGCGCCGAGGTGGTAGAGCAGGAAGGTCCACCACACGCTCCGCAGCACGAGGAGCGAGAACACGGGAACCAGGGGAACCAGGACCAGGAACGGCCAGGTCCCCGGGGCGCCCGGCCGCTCCACGACCGCGACGTTTTCGATTTCCATCGAGCCTCGCGCTCTCCGACCCGGGCGAAGCGGCCCCGGATCAGGCCCCGGCCTTCTCCTCCGCCGCCTCGGGCGCCGCCTGGGGATTCTCCACCCGCACGGTGAGCGCCCCCTCCACCGCGTCCACCCGCACCGTGGCCCCATCCAGGACCTCGCCGGCCACCAGCGCCCGCCCGATCCGGCTCTCCAGCTCGTGCTGGAGGTAGCGCTTCAAGGGCCGCGCCCCGTAGACCGGGTCGAACCCCTCGCGGGCCACCAGTTCCCGGGCCGCGTCGCTCAGCTCCAGCGACACGCTCCGGTCGGAGAGTCGCCGGCGGAGGTCCTCGGTCAGGAGATCCACGATCCGCTCGATCTCCTCGAGCTTCAGCGGCTTGAAGAGCACGATGTCGTCCACCCGGTTCAGGAACTCGGGGCGGAAGTGCTGGCGCATCTCCCGCATCACCGCCTGGCGGGCGCTCTCGGAGATCTCCCCCTCGGCGGTCACCCCCTCCAGCAGGAAGTGCGACCCGATGTTCGAGGTCATGATGATCACCGTGTTCTTGAAGTCCACCGTCCGGCCCTGGGCGTCGGTGACCCGGCCGTCGTCCAGGATCTGGAGCAGCACGTTGAACACGTCCTGGTGGGCCTTCTCGATCTCGTCGAAGAGGATCACCGCGAAGGGCTTCCGCCGCACCGCCTCGGTGAGCTGCCCCCCCTCCTCGTAGCCCACGTACCCCGGAGGCGCGCCGATCAGGCGCGACACGTTGTGGCGCTCCATGTACTCCGACATGTCGATCCGGATCAGGTTCTCCTCGGTGTCGAAGAGCGCCTCGGCCAGGGTCTTGGCCAGCTCGGTCTTCCCCACCCCGGTCGGGCCCAGGAAGATGAACGACCCGATCGGGCGGCGCGGGTCCTTGATGCCGCTCCGGGCCCGGATCACCGCGTCCGCCACCAGCTTCACCGCCTCGTCCTGGCCGATCACCCGGCCATGGAGGATCTCGTCCAGCCGGAGGAGCTTCTCCCGCTCCCCCTCCACCAGCCGGGTCACCGGAATCCCCGTCCAGCGCGACACGATCTCCGCGATCTCGTCTTCGGTCACCTCCTCGCGGAGGAGCCGCTCGCCCTCCTTGGCCCCGGCGAGCTTCGTCTCGTGCTCGTGGAGGCGCTTCTCGAGCTGGGGGATGACCCCGTGCTTGAGCTCGGCGCTCCGGTTCAGGTCGTAGTCGCGCTCCGCCCGCTCCAGGTCCTGGCGCTTCTGCTCCAGCTCCTCGCGGAGCTTCCGCACCCCGGCCAGGGCCGACTTCTCCTCGTCCCACTGGGCGCGCATGGTCTTGGCGCGGTCCTTCAGGTCCGCCAGCTCGCGCCGGAGATCCTCCAATCGCTCCTTCGAGGCCTTGTCCTTCTCCTTGTTGAGCGCGGCCTCCTCGATCTCGAGCTGCATGACCCGGCGGGTGACCTCGTCCAGCTCCGCGGGCATGGAGTCGATCTCGGTCCGGATCATCGCGCAGGCCTCGTCCACCAGGTCGATGGCCTTGTCGGGAAGAAAGCGGTCCGAGATGTAGCGGTTGGAGAGCACCGCCGCCGCCACCAGGGCGTTGTCCTGGATCTTCACCCCGTGGTGCACCTCGAAGCGCTCGCGAAGGCCGCGGAGGATCGAGACCGTGTCCTCCACCGAGGGCGCGTCCACCATGACCGGCTGGAACCGCCGCTCCAGAGCCGCGTCCTTCTCGATGTGCTTCCGGTACTCGTCCAGGGTGGTGGCGCCGATGCAGTGGAGCTCGCCGCGGGCCAGCATGGGCTTGAGGAGGTTCCCGGCGTCGGTCGAGCCCTCGGTCCGGCCCGCCCCCACGATGTTGTGAAGCTCGTCGATGAAGAGGAGCACCTGCCCCTCGCTCTCCTTGATCTCGTTCAGCACCGCCTTCAGCCGCTCCTCGAACTCGCCGCGGTACTTCGCCCCGGCCAGCAGCGACCCCATGTCCAGGGAGAAGATCGACCGGTCCTTGAGCCACTCCGGCACGTCCCCCCGCACCACCCGCTGGGCGAGCCCCTCCACGATGGCCGTCTTCCCCACCCCGGGCTCCCCGATCAATACCGGGTTGTTCTTGGTCTTTCGGGAAAGAATACGGATCACCCGCCGGATCTCCGCGTCGCGGCCGATCACCGGGTCGAGCTTGTTGGTGCGGGCCTGGGCCACCAGGTCCACCCCGTACTTCTCCAGCGCCTCGTAGGCCGACTCCGGGGTGGCGCTGGTCACCCGCTGGTGGCCGCGGACCGCGGTCAACGCGGCGAGGAAGTTCTCCCGGGAGACGCCGAAGGTCTTGAGCACCTTCCCCGCCGCGGTGGCCTCCCCCTCGTCGATCATGGCGAGAACGAGGTGCTCCACCGAGACGTACTCGTCCTTGAGGCGCTTCCGCTCCTCCTCGGCCCCGTCCATGAGCCGCACCAGGCGGTTCGAGACGTAGAGCTTTCCCGGCTCCACCCCGGGTCCGGACTGGCGGGGCCGGCGGTCGAGCTCCCGCTCCACCTCGGTCCGCACCATCTCCGGATCCACCTCCAGCCGCTTCAGGAGCCGCGGAGCCAGCCCGTCCGGCTGCTCCAGGAGCGCCAGGAGCACGTGCTCCCCGTCCACCTCGGGGTTTCCGTAGCGGAGCGCCTTGGTCTGGGCGGCCTGGAACGCCTCCTGGGACTTCTGGGTTAATTTGTTCAAATCCATTGACTTACCTCATTGGTGCCGGTGTCGTGGTCCGGGATCGAGTATATCCCCGGGGGGCGGGCTGTCCAGGGGTCCGGGAAACTCCCGGGGCGCCGGGGGGCGCCCTCCGAGGCCTCGGGCCGCCCCTCGGTCCTCCGGGGGGCGCCGGACGTCCTCGCCCCTTATTCCTACACCTGTAGAATCGACTGGCAATCGCAACCGGAGTGTATACAATTCGAGGCCCCGGGATCGTCCCCGGCCGGGACCGTCCCAAGGAGGGCGTTCGTGATCGAAGTCGAGGAACTCAGAAAGTACTACGGCGACCTGGCCGCGGTGGACGGGGTGAGCTTCACCGCCGAGCCCGGCGCGATCTTCGGTCTGCTGGGGCCGAACGGGGCCGGGAAGACCACCACCATCTCCTGCATATCCGGGCTGCTCAAACCCACCGCGGGGCGGGTGCGCATCCTGGGTCACGACGTGGTCGCCGACGGGACCGCCGCCCGCCAGGCTCTGGGGGTGGTTCCCCAGGAAATCGCGCTCTACGAGGAGGTCTCGGCCACCGAGAACCTCCGCTACTGGGGGGCGGCCTACGGGCTTTCCGGTTCCCGGCTGGGCGACCGCGTCCGCGCGGTGCTCGACCTCACCGGCCTGGTGGACCGGGCCAAGGAGCCGGTCAAGCGGTTCAGCGGGGGGATGAAGCGGCGGCTGAACTTCGCCTGCGGCATCGTCCACGAACCCGAGGTGCTGCTCCTGGACGAGCCGACGGTGGGCGTGGATCCCCAGAGCCGGGTGCGGCTCCTGGACCTGGTGCGGGAGCAGGCGGCGGCGGGGACCTGCGTCCTCTACACCACCCACTACATGGAGGAGGCGGAGGGGCTCTGCGACCGGCTCGGGGTCATCGACCACGGGAAGCTCATCGCCCAGGGCACCCTGCCCGAACTCCGCGCCCAGACCGGCCAGCGGGACATCGTCCGGCTCACCGGCCGCTTCCCGGCCGAGCGCGCGGCGGAGATCGTCCGGCCGATGGAGGACACCGAGGTGGTGCTGGCCGACGCGGAGCACCTCACCCTGTCCATGGCCCACGGCTCCCAGCGGCTTCCCCAGCTGTTTCACGCCCTGGACGCGGCGGGGGCGGAGCTTCGCGAGACCACGGTGACCCAGCCGAGCCTGGAGAGCCTCTTCATCAAGCTCACCGGGAAGGAGCTCCGGGAGTGACGCGCGCCGGAGCGCCGCGATGAACTTCTTCCGCGCCTGCGTCGGCAAGGACGTGCGCCGGCTGGTCCGGGACCCCGCGGCCATCGCGCTCACCGTGGGGCTCCCGCTGGTGATCGGGCTCCTGCTCCGGCTGGCCACCGGCGGGAACGGCGGGACCCCCACCGCGCGCCTCCTCATCGCGGACCACGACAGCACCTTCGTGAGCCGGTTCCTGGCCGGGGCCTTCGAGCAAGGGGAGCTGGCCGATCTGATCGACGTCACCCCGGTGGCCGAGGCCCAGGGCCGCGCGGATCTGGGGGACGGAAAAGCCTCGGGGCTTCTCGTCATCCCCGAGGGCTTCGCGGACAAGGTCTTCAAACGCGAACCGGTCACCCTGACCCTCCTCACCAACCCGGCCCAGCGCATCCTTCCCGGCATCCTGGAGGGGGTCCTGGGCTTCATGGTGGACGCGGTGGGGATCGGCCAGCAGGTGCTGGGAAGCGCCTCGGAGACGCTGACCCGGGAGCCCCCCCCGGGCCGGGTCACCCTTCCCGACACCACCGTGGCCCGCTTCTCCACCACGATCAACCGGCTGGTGGAGAGCGCCCAGCCCTATCTCTTCCCTCCCGCCATCAAGGTGGAGACCGTGAACCTCGAGGCGGCCAAGGACGAGGACACGTTCAACTTCGGCACCCTCTTCTTCCCGGGCCTCTTCTTCATGGCGGTGATCTTCGGCGCCCAGAGCCTGAGCGACGATTTCTGGAAGGAGCGGCTCCAGGGCACGCTCCGGCGCACCGTGACCACCCCCCAGCCGCTCTGGGTCCACCTGGCCGGCAAGGTGGCGGCGGGCTCGCTGCTCCTGGGCGCGGTCATCGTAGGCGGGGTGGCGGTCGGCCTCTTCGTCTTCTCCATCCCCCTCTCCGACGTCCCCCTGGCCATGGTCTGGGCGTTCCTGTCCGGCGCGGGGATGCTCCTCTTCTTCACCATCATCCAGATCTCGGCCGCCAGCCAGCGGGGGGGAAATCTCCTGAGCTCGGCCATCCTCTTTCCGTTGATCATGCTCGGCGGGTCGTTCTTCCCCTTCGAGGCCATGCCGGCCTGGATGGCCCGGATCGGCCGCCTCACCCCCAACGGGTGGATCCTCGTCCGGCTGAAGGAGATCTTCGCCGGAACCGTCGACCCCGGAACCCTCCTGATCTCGGTGATCGGGCTCCTCGCCGGTTCGACGATCCTCTTCCTCCTCTGTCTCGCCCGGCTCCGGGCGTTCGTCAAGGGCTGAACCATGAACGTCCGCAGAACCGCCCTCTTCATCGCGGGGAAGGACCTCCGCTACATGCTGCGCCAGCGGGAGACCCTCCTCTGGACGTTCTTCATGCCGATCGTGTTCTTCTTCTTCATCGGAACGATCACCGGGGGCTTCGGCTCCTCCGGCGGGCCCGGCCGCGACCTCCTCGCCCTCGATCGCTCCCCCGAAGCCGGGTTCCTGGCCGACCAGCTCGTACGCCGCCTGGAGCAGGCGGACTTCCGGCTCGTCCCGGTGGAGAGCCTGGCCGCCGAATCGAAGGCGCCCCGGCTGACCATTCCGGCCGCCTTCACCGATTCGGTGATCGCCGGGCATCCGATGACCCTCACCCTGACCCGCCGGAGCGAGGACCTGGGCGGGAGCTATTACAAGGTGCGGGTGCAGCGGGCGGCCTACGCGGTGCTGGGGGACCTCATCGCGGTGTCCGAGACCGGGGGCGCCCCCGATCCCCCCACCCTGGCCGCCATGGCCGAGGCCCCGCGTCCCCTGAAGCTCCAGGTGGAGCGCGCCGGGCATCGGAAGGAGTTCCCCAACGGGTTCGACCAGGCGGTCCCCGGGACCATGGTCATGTTCACGCTCCTGGTGATGCTCACCTCGGGGGCGACCCTGCTGGTGATCGAGCGGAAGGAGGGGCTGCTCCGCCGGCTCGCCTCCTCCCCGCTTCCCCGGAGCGGGATCATCCTGGGAAAGTGGGGCGGGCGGCTCGGCCTGGGGGTCGTGCAGCTCGGCTTCGCCATGGCCGCGGGCACCGTGCTCTTCCGGGTGGACTGGGGGCCGCACCTGCCCACCCTCGTCCTGGTGCTGGTGGTCTACGCGTCCCTGGTCGCCATGCTGGGGATCGTGCTCGGGAACGTTTCCCGGAGCGAGGGTCAGGCGGTGGGAATCGGGGTCCTGGCCAGCAACGTGCTCGCCGCCCTGGGCGGTTGCTGGTGGCCGATCGAGATCACCCCCCAGTGGATGCAGCACCTGGCCCTCTTCCTTCCCACCGGCTGGGCCATGGATGCGCTGCACAAGCTGGTGAACTTCGGGGATCCCCCCACCGCGGTCCTCGGGCACCTGGCGGTGATGGCGGGAACGACCGTCGCGGTGGGGTGGTTCGCGGTCCGGAGCTTCCGCTTCCAGTAGCCCTCCGGCGGCCCGGCCCGGCGTCGAACCCCGCGCGCGGCGGCCGGTCCCCGCGCGCGGTCCGATTGGGTACACTCTGCCGCACGGGAATCGACGGACCACCGACCAGGAGCGACCATGTCCGAAAGCACCACCCAGATCCCTGACGACTGGCGGGTTACCGACTTCGGGCGGTCCCGCGCCTTCCCCTTCGAGGACCCCTTCGGCCCCCACGACCTGGCCTCGGCCCTGTCCGCGGTGGCCGCCCGGACCGGCGCCGCCCCCCGCTACCGCATCGAGGGGTCCACCCTCACCGTGGAGGTGGGGGCCCCCGGCCTACCCCTCACCGAGGCCGAGACCGGGTTCATCGCCGGGGTGGGGGAGCGCCTGGCCCGGCTGGAGCGGGCCCGGGCCGACCGCAACCTTCGACCGGCCCGGGCGCTCATACGGTTGTGGCTGGAGGCGCAGGACCGGTTCGAGGCCGCCGCGGCGCGCCTGGCTCCCGAGCACCTGGACATGCCGGTCCGCCCCGGGGCGAAGGAAATCGTGTTCTCGGAGGCGATCCGTCATCCCGCGGCCGCCGGCTACAGCTACCTGGCCTGGATCCGGCGGGCGCTGAACCTGCCGGACACCGGGCCCGCCCACACGCCGGCGGAGGTGATGGCCATGACCTCGCCGGAGGAGGTGATGGAGACCCTGGCGGCCCTCCGCCGGGACCTCGAGGCCACGGTGGCGCCGATCCCGGAGGGGCGCATGGAGGACCGGGCCTATCTCACGAACTGGGGGTCGGTCTCGACCGTGGACACGATGCTGGAGCACGCGATCATGCACTGGCACCGGCACCGTCTCCAGATCGAGGGATTCCTCGGCAACCTGCCGTCCGTCCCTCCCGTATGAGAGAGGGGCCGGCCGGGGGGCCGCCCGGCCCGAAGCCTGAATCGCATTCATGAACTCCTTCTTCATCCTCGCCACGCTGGATCTCGTCCTGGGAGGACTCGTGTTCCTCCTGGGGCTGGTCATCCTCCGGGAGAATCCACGCCAGAAGCTCAACCGGGCGGTGGCGTTCATGCTGTTCTTCGGCGGCCTGGGCTCCATCCTCGCCGCCATGGGATTCCTGGGATCGAGCCCCCATCTGAACGAGGCGGCCCGCGCCCTTCCCCAGGGCATCCTCGGGCACTTCTCCTACCTCTGGGAGTTCTTCTTCCCCACCCTCTTCCTGTTCGCCAGCATCTTCCCCACCGAGCGCGCCTTCACCCGGAAGCTCCGGAGCTTCGATTTCCTCGTCTTCACCCCCCACATCTTCCACTTCCTGCTGCTCCTGGGGATCTCCGTGGTCGGGAGCCGGGTGAGCCTCCCCGATCTCAACGTTCCCCACTTCCTGAGCCCGATCCTGAGCCTGGTCGGACTGCTCTTCGAACTCTTCCTGGCCATCCACCGCGCGCTCTTCTCCCTGGTGAACCTCGGTTACGGGGTGGCCGGGGCCGTCCTCCTGGTGGACAGCTACCGCCACGCCCGAGTCCCGAGACTCAAGCAGCAGCTCCGGGTGATCGGGGTGGGGCTCATCCTCTGTCTCTCCCTGTACAGCGTGTCCTCCTCGATCCCCACGCTCCTGAACCTGCAGCTCACCGAGTGGCTCCGGTCGATCCTGACCATCGCCGCCCTCACCGTGGGGTCGGGGGCCATCGCCTATTCCATGGTCCGCTACAAGTTCCTGGACACCAAGCTCCTGGCCCGGCGCGGCATCCTCTACGCGGTGGCCTCGGCGGCCCTGGTGGGGATCTACCTGGCGGTGGTGGTGCAGCTGAACCAGTTCCTCACCGGATTCATCGGGATCGACACCCGGGTGTTCGAGCCGGTCTTCCTGATCATCGCCCTCATCCTCTTCCAGCCGGTGCTCACCCGCCTCGAGGAGCGCCTGGACCAGTACTTCCTGCGCGACCCCGGGGACTACCGGAACGTGCTCAAGAACCTCGGGCGGGAGCTGTTGACCAACATCGACCTCGACGAGATGCTCTCCCGCTCCATCCGCACCGTCGCCGAGGCGCTCATGCTGAAGAACGCCTACGTGATCGCCCTGGCCCGGGAGGGCCCCGTGGTTCACACCGGCTCCGGCCGGCAGCCGGGCGAGGAGGACCTGGCCCCGCTCCCGGACATGCTGGAGCGGCTCGATCCCGAGGTCGAAAGCTTCCGGCTCTACGGACCCACCGAGGAGATGCCCCGGCCCGACCGGGCGCACCTGGTGAACCGGTTCCACGCCGCCCTGGTCATCCCCCTGCGGACCAAGGGGGAGACGGTGGGGGCGCTCCTCCTCGGGGACAAGATCACCGGGACCGAGTACACCTCGGAGGACGTGAGCCTGCTTTCGACCCTGGCCGGCCAGATGTCGATCTCGCTCCAGAACGGCCTCCTTCTGCGGGACCGGTTGGCGGTGGCCCGCATCGAGGAGGAGCTGAACCTGGCCCGGCGCATCCAGAAGAGCTTTCTCCCCTCGCGCTTTCCCCCCATGTCCCGCCTGGATATCCACGCGGTGAACACCCCCTCGCGCCAGGTGGGAGGGGATTACTACGACCTGGTCCCCGCCGGGCACGGCGCCTACTTCCTGGCCATCGCCGACGTCTCGGGGAAGGGGGTTCCGGCCGCGCTCCTCACCTCCATGCTCCAGGCGTCGCTCCGCACCCAGGCCGACACCGCGACGTCGGTCTCGTCCATCCTCACCAACATCAACTCCCTGGTGGTGAAGAGCACCACCACCGAGCAGTTCGCCACCTTCTTCCTGGCCCGGGTGGACGAGGGGAAGCTCACCATGTCCTTCTCCAACGCCGGCCACAACTACCCGGTGCTCTGCCGGAAGAACGGGGAACGGAAGCATCTGGTTCGGGGGGGGATGATCCTGGGGATGTTCGAGGCGATCCCGTTCGAGGAGGAGGCGCTGGACCTCTTCCCCGGCGACCGGCTTCTCTTCTACACCGACGGCATCACCGAGGCGGTGAACGCGGCCGGAGAGGACTTCGGGGAGGAGCGCGTGGAGGAGCTGCTGCGGGAGCTTCCCGCCGAACTCACCGCCCGGGAGATGACCGAGCGGATCCTGGAGAGGCTCTATGCGTTCCTGGAGGGAGCGGAACCCCAGGACGACGTCACCGTCATGGTGCTCCGCGTGCTCGAACCCACCGAGGCCTCCCCGGAGTCCGGCCCGGTCGAGGTGGGGGTCGAGTCGCGTTGAGCGGCAGAGGGGCGGTCCCGCCGCGCGGGACCGCGCCGGGAGCTACGGGAGCGGAGAGAAACCAGCCGGGGCGGGGTTGACGACCTCGCCCCGGCCGGGTCCGCACCGGCGCCGGAGCGGCCCGAGTCGCGGGTGCGGGAGACGATCGGCCCGGATCAGCCCTTGTTCAGCTCGCGCTGATAGGCTTCCTTGCCCTCGGAGATCGCTTCCTTGACCGCGTCCATCTGGGAACGGGCGGCGCCGGTCACCTGCTGGGACTTGGCCTTGGCCGTGTCGGTGGCCTTCTGCGCGGTCTCCCGGGCCACGTCGGTGTACTCGTGGGCCTTTTCCTCCACCACCTGCCGCCCGCGATCCACCGCATCGTGTCCCCGGCCGTAGAGATCCGAGGATTTCTCCCGGATCCTCTGCCGGGTCACCTCCCCCTTGTCGGGGGCCATGAGAAGGGCGGTCACCCCGCCGGCCAACGCGCCCAGCATGAAGAAGATCAGCGAATCACTGTTCTTTGCCAATTC
The DNA here is from genome assembly GCA_964424285.1 of uncultured bacterium. Lineage (GTDB taxonomy): Bacteria > Eisenbacteria > RBG-16-71-46 > JABDJR01 > JABDJR01 > CAVSKL01. Next base: position 8,044 of record CAYRIJ010000015.1, on the reverse strand, counting down.
GAACCCACCTTTCTTTCTCGTTTGTTCATTGTTTTGTTCTGATCGACGATCCGCGCGGGGCCGGCGAGCGCGACGGCCCGGGACCCGCGAGGGATCATCGACGCCGTCGCGACCGGCGCCGGAGAGCCCGCATTCCCACGCGGGCGCCGGTCACCGCCGCGTTTACGTGACGCAGGGAACCGGTCAGGGACGAAACCTGGAGGAGGAGGGGCATGACCGCGTCCCGGATCTCCCCGCTCACCTCCTCGGCATCACCGGCGATCCCGTCCACCCGGGCGGTCACCGAGCGAACCTGCTCGAATTCCGCGTTGAGGTTGTCCAGAACGCGGTCCACCTTCGGTCGAGTGGTCTCGAGGTGCTCGAGGTTCTTGTCCACCCGCTCGAGAACCTGCCTGGCCTGCATCGCCAATCGGGTCAGATAGACCGCCATGATGATGACGGCGACCGCGATCAGGATGAGCAACAGGTCGTTCAAAGAAATCTGCATATAACCCTCCCACCCAGGCGAGGCACGAAGTCTTGACCAAATCCATAATCAAGCCGAAGTCGATTCAGACGATTCAGAGCTTAGCATGGGAGGAAGAAGGTTTCAAATCGGGGAGCGGTGTCGTCCCCGTGCTAGCCTTGAACCATCGTCCCCGGCGACTCGCCCCGGGTCCTGCTCCGGGTCCCTCGGTGAAGGCGCCCCCCATGAAGGATTCAGCATGAAATCGTCCCTGCCCCGCATCGCCTCCGTCGCCACCGCCGTACCCCCCCACCGCATGACCCAGGAGGAGGCGAAGGACGGCGCCCGCCGGGCCTTCGCCGGACTTCCGGACGTGGAGCGCCTGTTGCGCGTCTTCGACCGCTCGGGGGTGGAGACCCGCTACACCGTCCACCCCCGGGATTGGTACCTGACCCCCCGGGGCTTCGGCGAGCGGAACGACGCCTACATCGCCGCCGCCCTCGATCTGGGCGGGCGGGCGGTGCGAACCGCGCTGGAGCGGGCGGGGCTCGGGCCGGGGGACGTGGACGAGTTCCTGTTCACCACCACCACCGGCCTCTCCACCCCCAGCGTGGATGCGCGTCTGACCGAGCGCCTGGGGATGAAGCCGGAGGTGCGGCGAATCCCCCTGTTCGGATTGGGTTGCGCGGGGGGGGCGGGGGGGCTGGCCATGGCCTCGGACCGGTTGCGCCTGCGCCCCGAGGGTGTCGCGGTGGTCCTCGCCGTCGAACTCTGCACCCTGACGTTGCTGCTGGAGGACGTGACCAAGGTGAACCTGGTGGGGACCGCGCTCTTCGGGGACGGGGCGGGGGCGGCGGTCCTGGTGGGCGGCGAACGCGGCGAGCCGGGCCCGTCGGTGGTGAGCGCGGAGACCCATCGATTCCCGGGGAGCGGTCATCTCATGGGCTGGGCGTTCTCGGAGGACGGGTTCCGGCTGGTGCTCGACCCCGGGGTCCCCGCCTTCATTCACGAGGCCCTGCCGCCGGTGGCGACCGCGTTCCTGGAGCGAAACGCGCTGACGCTCCCGGAGGTCCGCCGGTTCGCGCTGCACCCGGGGGGACGGCAGGTGCTCGAAGCCTACCGCCGCGGATTCGGACTCCCCCGCGAGGTCCTGGAGCCCAGCGCCCGCGCGCTCCGGGACTACGGGAACCTGTCCTCGGCCTCGGTGCTGTTCTCGCTGGACGAGCTGTGGCGGGACGGCGGGATCGACGCGGGTGAGCACGGCTTCGTAGCCGCCATGGGTCCGGGCTTCGCGGCGGAGCTGATCCTGCTCCGCGGGTGAGGCGCGCCCCGCGCCGTGTAGGGCCTCCCTACCGCTTCCGCGCCAGCTCCACCAGCCGCTCGACGAGCGCCTCGTAGCCCATCCCCGTCGCCTTGGCCGCCATGGGAACGAGGCTGGTCTCGGTCATGCCGGGAACGGTGTTCACCTCCAGGCAGTAGAGCCGGCCGGCCGGGGAGAGCCGGAAGTCCACCCGGGCCACGCCGGCGCAGCCCAGGGCCACGAAGGCCAGCTCGCCCAGGCGGGCGGCCTCGGCGGCGACGTCGCCGGATAGATCGGCGGGGACCTGGTAGCGCGTGTGGCCCTTGGTGTACTTGTGGCGGTAGTCGTAGAAGCCGCCCTCGGGGAAGATCTCCACCACCGGGAGCGCCCGCCCCCCCAGCACGGCGACCGTGACCTCGCGTCCGGGGATGAACTCCTCCACCAGGACCGGACCGTACCGGAACGCGTCGTCCAGGGCGGCGGGGAGTTCGGAAGCCTCGGTCACGACGTGAACGCCGACGCTCGAGCCCTGGGCGTTCGGCTTCACCACCAGGGGATAGCCCCCCAGGGCTTCGGCGTCGATCGGGGCGTCGCGCCGCTCCAGGAGGCTCCCCCCCGGCGCCGGCACCCCGGCGGCCCGGAAGATCATCTTGGCCCGGGCCTTGTCCATGGCCAGGGCGCTGGCCAGCATCCCCGAGCCGGTATAGGGAACCCGGGCCAGGTCCAGGAGGGCCTGCAGGGTGCCGTCCTCCCCCATCCCGCCGTGAAGGGCCACGAAAACCACGTCGGCCCGGCCCAGGTCGGGGCTCCGGGCGATGGCCAGGTTCCGCTCCGCCGTCGGGCCGCCGGGGACGAGCCCGGAGCGATCGGCCGCTTTCGAGCCGGACCCCGGGTCCGCGCCGGCCGACCCGGGGGCCGCGACCCCCGGAGCCTCGCCGATCCGGTGGGCTTCCAGGTCGGTGAGGCGGAGCCGCCGGCCGTCCGCCGCATCGAGCGCGGCCACGTCGTGCCCCCGGGCGGCGAGCGCGCGGGCCACCCCGCGCCCGGTGGCCAGGCTCACGTCCCGCTCCGTGCTGTTCCCCCCCATCAGCACCACGATGCGCATGCTCCGAATCCCCCGTGACATGGACCGCCGCGCGTCCGCGCCGCCGAACGCGACCGATCCGTCGGACCGACGCGCCTAGTGTTCCGTGACCGAGACCAGCGCCACCGCCGAGGCCGCCGCCCCCTCCCCGCGCCCGATGAACCCCATCCCCTCGGTGGTGGTGGCCTTCACCGAGATGCGATCGGCGGGGAGGCTCAGCGCCTCGGCCAGCCGGGCCCGCATCTCGTCCAGGTGCGCCGCCACCTGCGGCCGTTCCAGGTACAGCGTGCAGTCCACCTGCTCCGCACGCGCCCCCTTGTGCTGGAGGAGCGCCAGGGCGTGGCGCAGCAGATCCAGGCTGTCCGCCCCCTTCCACCGCTCGTCGCCGGGGGGAAAGTGGCGGCCCAGGTCTCCCAGGGCCATCGCCCCCAGCAAGGCGTCGATCACCGCGTGGGTCAACACGTCGGCGTCGGAGTGCCCGTCCAGACCCTGGGGATGCGGGATCCGCACCCCACCCAATATCAGCGGGCGCCCGTCGGCGAACCGATGGGCGTCGAATCCATGTCCCACCCGGAAAGGCAGGGCGCTCATGACGCAATCTCCTTTTCCGTCACCGCCGGCCGCCGGCGATCACGGCGTCTCGCGACGATATCCCCGGCTGGTGAGCACGGCCTCCGCCAGCTCCACGTCCCCGGGAACGGTGATCTTGAAATTGGTGACCTCCCCCTCGATCCAGGATACCGGATGATTGATGCGCAGGAGGAGCGAGGCATCGTCGGTTCCGCGGTAGTGTTCGGCCTTGGCCCGCTGGTGGGCGTACTCCAGGACCGGACGATGGAACCCCTGGGGGGTCTGCACCGCCAGCAGCTCCGAGCGGTCCATGTAGCCCTTGAGCCAGGACTCGAAACCGATCCGGGCCACGCTGTCCCGGAGCGGGAGCGCGGGAACCACGCACTCCCCCGCGTCCAGGGTGTCCAGCACCCGGGTGATCAGGTCCCGGGAAACCAGCGGCCGCGCGGCGTCGTGCACCACCACCCAGTGGGGTTTGCCGCCCATGGCGTCGAGGCCGTTGGCCACCGAGTCCTGCCGTTCGGGCCCCCCGGCCACCAGGTCCACGTCCCGCTGGAGGTGCAGCGGCTCCACCACGCGGGTCAGGTACTCGTCCTCCCGCCCCGGCGGCACCACCACCACCCGCTCCACGATCTGGTGGAAGTCGTCGAAGGCCAGCAGCGTCCAGGCGAGGAGCGGATGGCCGAAGAGCGGCACCAGCGCCTTGTCCTCGGGGTACCCCAGCCGTTCGCCGCGCCCGGCGGCCACGATGAGGAGTCCGACATCGTTCATGAGGTCCTCCCTCGGTCGGGCGGGCCGGATCGCCCCGCCCCCGCTCTGGTGGATCCGGCCGGCCGGCGGTCGCCCAGGCCGCGGCGCGGCGCGCCCCGCGGCCCGGGCGCGCCCGGCGCCCCGGAGCGACCGCCGGTTTCCGAGAGCCCCAGCGTCTTCTCCAATGCCTCGTCCACCCGGGAGACGCCGGTGAGTTCCAGGGGCGGATCCTGAACTTCCTCCACGCCCCGGGCCGGCACCACCGCATGATTGAAGCCGAGCTTGGCCGCCTCGTGGACCCGGCGGGCGATCTGCCCTACCCGCCGCACCTCGCCCCCCAACCCCACCTCACCCACCACCACCGTCCGCGCGTCCAGGGGCACGTCGTGGTAGGACGAGGCCACCGCCAGCGCCAGGGCGAGATCCACCGCGGGCTCGGCGATCCGGAACCCGCCGGCCACCTTCACGAAGACGTCGCTCATGGAAAAATCCAGCCCCGCCCGCTTCTCCAGAACGGCCAGGAGCACGGCGAGCCGCCGCTGGTCCACCCCGGTGGCTACCCGGCGGGGAACGCTGAACCCCGACCCGGCCACCAGGGCCTGGACCTCCAGGAGGATGGGGCGGGTCCCCTCCAGGGCCACCACCACCGCCGACCCCGACATCCCCTCCCGCCGCTCCTCCAGCAGGAACTCGGAGGGGTTCTCCACCTGGGTGAGCCCGGAGTCGCGCATCTCGAACACCCCCACCTCGTGGGTGGGACCGAACCGGTTCTTGGCCGCGCGGAGCATCCGGTAGTGGTGGAAGCGGTCGCCTTCCAGGTAGAGCACCGCGTCCACCATGTGCTCCATCACCCGGGGCCCGGCCACCGTCCCCTCCTTGGTCACGTGGCCCACCAGGAGCACCGGCACCTGGGTCCGCTTGGCCAGCTCCATGAAGTAGAGGGTGTTGTCCCGAACCTGCCCGATGCTCCCCGGAGCGCCGCCGGTCTCTCCGTGGTGCAGGGTCTGCACCGAGTCCACGATGATGAGATCCACCCGGGCCTCCTCCACCGCGGGGGCCACCGTCTCCAGACGGGTGGAGGCCAGGACCTGGATGCGCTCATCCACGTCGCCCAGACGGCGGCTCCGCATGCGAAGCTGTCGTTCTGATTCCTCGGCGCTCACGTAGAGGACCTGAAGTCCCTGGGCGGCGTAGGCGGAGGCGGCCTGGAGGAGGAGCGTGGATTTCCCCACCCCGGGGTCTCCGGCCACCAGGACCAGGCTCCCCGGGACCAGCCCGCCGCCCAGGACCCGGTCGAACTCGTCGAGCCCGGTGCGGTAGCGGGGAAGGCTTTCGGTGTCGATCTCGCCCAGCCGCTTCACCGCCGAGGCGCCGGCCCCGGCCGGACGCGTCGCGCGGAGCCCCCCGGAGCGGCTCTCCACCCGCTGCTCCTCGAGGGAGTTCCACTCCCCGCACTCGGGGCACCGCCCGAGCCACTTCGGGTTCGCATGCCCGCAGGCCCGGCAGACGAACCGGCTCTTGACCTTCATCAACGCTCCCTTCCGACGGGGTCGGACGGACGGAATGGACCGGCTTTCGGAGCGGGCACGCCGGCGGAGGGTCGGCGCCCCCGCCCGCCGGACCGGGCGGGGCTCCCTCGCCGCAGTCTAGGCCAACCGGGGCGGGCCGGGAAGCACGACCGGGGTCGTCCGCGGTCAGAACAAGCTGACCTTGAAATAGCGGCGGGGGTTCTTCTGGATGTCCTCGAGAAGGGCCTGGGTCTTGTCCAGGGTGGAGACCATCTCATCGTAGAGGGCCTGGTCGCTCAGGAGCTTGCCCGCGGTCCCTTCGCCGGCCTCGATGCTGCCGATCAGCCTGTCCATGTGCCGGGCGGTCTGGTTGAGGACGATCAGGGTGCTGTCGAGCCGGGTGCTGGCCTGGGCGGTGTTGTCGATGAAGCGCCCGAGGGCCGGTCCCCGCCCGGCGAGGGCGGTATCCAGCTCCGAGGTGGTGCGGGCCAGGGCGCCCAGGGTCGCGGAGAGATCCTCGCGATGCTGCTTGAGGAGCAACACCATCTCATGGGTGAGCTGCTCGGTGTTGGCCAGGGTGCGGGTGAGCTGGCCCTGCTGGGCATCGTCGAAATTGGCCAACAGGGAGTCCAGCCGCGCCGCGAACTGCTCGAAGGTATCCAGGGTCCCGCCGAGCCCGGCCATGAGCTGGGGAATCCCCGGCTGGTACTCGCCGTGGAGGAGCGTGTCCGGGGATAGGGGCGGGTTCTGGGGGGGCCCGGGGAAGACCGCCACCAGCTTCTGCCCCATGATCCCCACGTTCTGAAGCTCGATCCGGGTCCCGCGGTAGAGGATCACGCTCCGGTCGAGCTGGAGGGTGACGATCGCCTTTCCCTCCCGGTAGTCGATGGACGCGACCTTTCCCGAGGTCACCCCCCTCACCTCGACGGGATCCCCGCTCACCAGGCCGCTGGTGGAGGGGAAGTCCACCCGGACCTGGTAGGTGGCGCCGCCGATCTTGAAATCCTTGAACCACATCACCCCGGCGATGAGCACGATGACGGCCAGCATGAAGAGGATTCCGACCTGGATCTGCTGTTTCCGTTCGGACATGGTCGTCTCCTAGTAGCGCTTGGATCCCGCGGGGCCGAAGTGGAGCTCGATCTCCGGCTCGCTGGTGAGCGGACCTTCGGCGCTGGCGGTGATGAACTGGTGGACCACCGGATCGTCGCTCTTCTGGATCTCCTCCGGAGTCCCGTCGAAGTAGATCTTCCCCTGGTAGAGCAGGCACAGCCGGTCACCGACGAAATAGGCGCTGTGGAGGTCGTGGGTCACCACGATGGAGGTGACGCTGAGCTTGTGCTGGAGCTCGCGAATGAGCTCGTTGATCTGCTGGGCGGTGACCGGATCGAGCCCGGTGGTGGGCTCGTCGTAGAGAATGTAGTCGGGGTCCATGGCGATGGCGCGCGCCAGCCCCACCCGCTTTCGCATCCCGCCCGAGAGATCGGCGGGCTTCTTGTCCTCGATCCCCTCCAGGCCGACCAGGGCCAGCTTCTCCGCCACCACCCGCGCGATCTCGATCTTGGTCATCTTCCGGTGTTCGCGGAGCGAGAGCCCGATGTTCTCCCCCACCGTCATGGAATCGAAGAGCGCGGCCATCTGGAACAGCATGCCGAACCGCTTGCGGAGCTCGGCCAGGCCGGTGTACCCGAGCTTGGTCACCTCCTTCCCGTCCACCAGGACCGAGCCGCCGTCGGGGGCCATGAGCCCGATGATCTGCTTCAGGAGCACGCTCTTCCCCGAGCCCGAGCGGCCGAGCACCACGATGCTCTCCCCGTCCCGGATGTCGAGGTCCACGCCGTCCAGGACGACCTGGCCCTCGAACCGCTTCTGGAGGTTTCGGATTTCGATCATGCGTGGTCTTTCGTCGTTCGAGCCGGTCCCAGTCGCCCGCTCCGTCTCCCGTCCCGCATCAGTGCACGGGGAAGATGATCCTGAAGATGACCTCGGCCAGGAAGTAGTCCGCCACCAGGATGAGCACCGAGCTGGCCACCACCGCCTTGGTGGTCGCCACCCCCACCCCTTCCGCGCCGCCGGTGGTCTGGAACCCGTAGAAGCACCCTTCGATGGCGATGATGGCGCCGAACACGAACGACTTCAGGAGCCCGCCGTAGATGTCGTTCACCTCGAACAGGAGCTTCATCCCCCGGTTGAAGGTGGTGACCGAGATCCCCACCCGGGTCACCGCCACCGCCATCCCGCCCAGAATGGCGATCAGGTCGGCAAAGACGGTGATGGCCGGGAGCATGACCAGCGCGGCCAGGAACCGGGGCACGGCCAGGAACCGCACCGGCCGGATGGCCAGGGTCTCCAGGGCGTCGATCTGCTCGGTCACCCGCATGGTGCCG
>CAYRIJ010000014.1:17230-25596 GCA_964424285.1 uncultured bacterium | reverse complement strand
CCGCGGCCTCGGCCGGGCCTCGGCCATTTTGCGGTGGGCATAAAGCCCGCTGCATCTTACGCTTCGTCGTCATGACGCATCTCCGGATCCGCGGTCGCCCGCGCGATGAGCTGGGGTTCACCCCCCGCGAGAAACAGGTCGTTGTCGGGATCACCGCGCTCCTCACCCTCCGGATGCTCGGGTTCTACCTGGTGCTCCCCATCCTCACCCCCTACGTGAGGGATCTCGCCGGGAGCACCCCGCTCCTGGTGGGGCTCTCGGTCGGGGTCTACGGGCTCACCCAGACCGTGTTCCAGGTCCCCTTCGGAACCTGGAGCGACCGGTGGGGGCGAAAGCCGGTGCTCACCCTGGGGCTCCTTCTCTTCGCCGTGGGCTCGGTCATCTGCGCGATGGCCCATACGGCCCTGGTGATGGTGGTGGGACGGCTGGTCCAGGGCACGGGGGCCATCGCATCGGTCCTGGTCGCCATGCTCGCCGACCTCACCCGGGACAAGGTCCGCACCCGGGCCATGGCCATGGTGGGGATCTCGATCGGCGGCTCGTTCTCGGTGGGCCTCCTGCTGGGGCCCTCCGCGTCGGACTACTTCGGGGTCCCCCAGCTCTTCTGGTTCACCGCCGGGCTCACCCTGCTGGCCATCGGATGGCTCTGGTGGAAGATCCCCAGCCCCCCGCGCATCAGCCACTATGACGAGCTGGAGTACTCGAAGGACCATCTGGTCGAGGTGCTCAGGAACCGCCAGCTCCTCCGCCTCGACGCCGGCACCTTCAACCTTCACATGTCCCTCACCGCCATCTTCGTCACCGTCCCCTTCATGCTCCGCGAGGTGGTCGCTCCCGCCCACCAGTGGCGGCTCTTCCTCCCGCTTCTCGCCGTGGGGTTCGCGGTGATGTTCATGGGCCCCCGGCTCGGCCGGCGTCCCGGACGCAGCAAGCAGGTCGCCCTGGCCGGGATGGGGATTCTCGCGGTGTCTCTGGCCGTCCTGGCCCTCACCGTGCCGACCTCGGTTCGCGAGCCCCGGGTGGCGGCCACCGCGCTGATCGTCGGGCTCTTCCTCTTCATCATGGCCTTCGCCCTGCTCGAACCCCTCTTCCCCGCGCTTCTCACCCGTCGCTGCCAGCAGGCCAACCGCGGCACCGCGGCGGGGATCTTCAACATGAGCGAGTTCAGCGGGGCCTTCGTGGGGGGTCTCATCTCGGGGTTCTTCCTGGAGCGGAACGTCGAGGCCTTGTTCTGGATCCTGACCGCGACCTCGGCGCTCTGGGTGCTGCTGGCCACCAGGCTCGAGGATCCGGAACACCTGAGCGTCCTTCGACTCGTCACCGAGGGAGCGACCGGCGAGATCCGTCGCGAGCTGGTGCGACGGCTGCTCCGGATCCGCGGGGTCGAAGACGTGGCCTGGGAATCGAGCCGGGGTCGATTGCTGATCCGCTACGCCCCCGGCAAGGTGGAGATCGAGCAGCTGCGGCTCGAGGTGGAAGCGATCCTCCCCACCCCTCCGGCCTGACCCGGGCCGGGCCGGCGACCGGTTATCGCCGGCCCCCCGGAGAGCGGGCGGCGGAGCGCTCCAGCCCCACGGTCAGCCGGTGACCCGCCGTCCCCACGATCACCGCCAGGACGGCTCCGGCGGTCACGTCCGTCGCGTAGTGGAACCCCCCGTAGATCGCCCCCACCGCCAGGGCGGGAACCAGGAAGAGGTACACCCGGGCCAGGGGCCGGTGGTAGCGCATGGCCATGATCCAGGTGGTCACCGATACCGCCACGTGGCTGGAGGGGAAGGCCGTCCCCACCGAGGAACCGTGGTTCAGGATCCAGTGGACGAGGCGCGGAATCACGTAGCCCACCGTCGCCGGGGCGGGGGGAGGAAACGAGTAGTACGGTCCGGCCACCGGGAAGGCGATGAAGAAGGCGAAGCAGACGTAGAACACCAGCGCCACCGAGGCGATCGCGATCTCGAAGGCGGCCCGCGGACGGCGGAACCTGAGCAGCACGGCCAGGACCGGGACCAGGAAGTAATAGGAGAAGTAGCTGAGGTGGAGGTACTCCCCCAGCGGCCGCCAGGGCAGGAGCACGTGGAGGGTGCGGCTGGGCTGGGTATGGAAGAGAAGCTCCTCCATCCGCTGGATGTCGGCGTCGAAGAAGACCCCGGGGTGGAGCACCCGGTTCAGGGTGGCGACCTCGGAATAGAAGACCCCGAAGAGCACGATGGGGTAGAAGTCGAGAACCAGCGAGCCGGGGAGGCTTCGTCCCAGGCCGCCCTTTCTCGCCGCCACCAGGGCGGCCATCCCCGCCAGGTGAAGAAGAGCGATCGTCCCCCCGCGGGGAACCCGTCCGGGGAACGCCACCAGGAGCAGAAAGCCCAGGGCCAGGTAGGCCAGGGTGTAGAGATCCACCGGGCGGAGTCGCGCCACCTCCGCCCGCTCCCCGGCCCGGTTCCTCTCCGCACCGACCGCCGCACCGTCGCTCACGCCCATCCTTCCCACCGGTACCAGCTCATGGTATCCGCGGCGCCGTGCGCGGTGTCGATCTCCGCGCGGAACCCCAGCTCCGCCCGCGCCCGCGAACCGTCGCAGACCCAGCCCGGACAGAGGAGCGCCCCCAGGCGATCCGGAGCCAGAGGATTGGGCCTCCCCGCGATCGCGGCCACCGTCCCCGCCACCCGCCCGATCACCGGGACCAGCCAACCGGGAACGCCGAGCACCCGGGTCCGCCGGCCCAGCGCCCCGGCCATCCAGCCCCCGATCTCCTCCCAGCTCGTGGCGTCGGGGTGGGCCATGTAGTAGGTGCGACCGGAGGCCGATTCCGATTCCGCCGCGGCCAGGATCCCCCGGGCCAGGTCCCGGGCGTGGATCACCGAGATGGGCCGGCGCCTTCCCCCGACCCGAGGCGCCCATCCCCGGGCGCTCATCCGGGCGAGGAGGAGGAACCCCCGGTCCCGCGGCCCGTACACCGCCGGGGCGCGCACCACCGTCCACTCCACGCCTCCCGCCGCTCCGACCAGCTCCCGCTCGCCGGCGAGCTTGCTCCGGCCGTAGGCGTCGAGGGGGGAGTCGGGATCGTCTTCGTGGCGGGAGCGTCCGGGGGAGCTGGGCCCTCCGGCGGCCAGGCTGCTCAGGAGCACCAGCCGCCGAGGCCTCGTCGCGGCGGACGCGGCGGCCCGGGCCAGGTTGGCCGTCCCCCCCGCATTCACCGCGAGGTACTCCGATTCGGACCGCGCCCGCACCGTGCCGGCCACGTGGAAGACCACGTCGACCCCTTCCACCGCCGGTCCCAGCGAGCCGGGATCGGTCACCTCGCCGTATTCGAGCTGCACGCGATCGCTGGAGACCCAGCGGAGGTCGCTGGTCCGTCGCACCAGCCCCCGCACCGACCAGCCGCGCTGCAGGAGCAGCTCGGCCAGATGGCTCCCCACGAATCCGTTCACCCCGGTCACCAGAGCGGTAGCCAAGCCGGGCCTTTACACCGCGCCCTGGTAGACCCGGTACGTCTTGTAGACCTCGGCTCCGAAGCCTTCGAGGGGGCGGCGGATGGCCATGTTGTCCTCGAGGATCCAGGAGAACTCGCCCGCGTAATACCCCTTCTCCATGCCGTACCGGAAGAGATCCCGGTACATGATCACGTCGATCCCGAGCTTCCGGTACTCCTTCACCACCCCCAGCACCAGGACCCGCGCCCGGTTGATCTTCCGGGCGTACCAGAGGATCTTGGGCAGCCCCAGGGGGAAGAGCCGGCCGTCGGCGTGGCGCAACGCCTGGTTCAGGTCCGGAAGGGCCAGGGCGAAGCCCACCGGCCGCCCGTCGATCTCGGCGATCCGGATGAGGCCGGGGTCCAGGACCTGCTTGAGCTGTTTCGCCATGTGATCGATCTCGTGATCGGTCATGGGGACGAACCCCCAGTTCCTTTCCCAGGCCGAGTTGTAGACCGTGCGGAACTTCTCCACCTCCGAGGCGAAGCGTTTCTTGTCGAAGGGTCGCACGGTCACGTTCGGATTCCGCTTCTCCACCAGGGCGCCTCCCCGCTCCAGGCGCTCGGGAACCTCGCGGCCCTCGATGTAGTAGGCGAGGAGATCCTTGGCCTTCTCCAGCCCCGCTCCCTTCAGGAGAGCGTCGTAGTAGGGGCGGCCGTGGGGCATCATCACGAAGGGGGGGCGGTCGAACCCGTCGACCAGGAGCCCGCAGTCGTCGTTGGTGCTGGGGTTCATGGGGCCGATGAAGCGCGGGAGGCCGCGCTCGCGCAGGAAGGTCCTCACCGGCTCGAGGAGGGCGGCGGTGACCTCGGGGTCGTTCATCGCCTCGTAGAACCCGAAGAAGCCCATCGCCTCGTCGTGGAACTCCTCATGCCCCCGGTTCCGGATGGCCGCGATCCGCCCCACGATCTCGCCGTCCCGGCGGGCCAGGAACGGCTGCACCTCCCCGTGCTCGAAGAAGGGGTTCTTGTCCGGATCGAACAGGTTCTTGGTGTCGCCGATCAGGGGGGGGACCCAGTGGGGGTCGTCGCGATAGACCCGCCAGGGAAAGGTCACGAACGCGTGGAGGTCCTTCCCGGACCGGACCGGCTCGACGGTAAGGGGCATGGAACGGACTCCCCGAGGCGGACCTAGGCGATGATGCCCAGTTCGCGGCCCACTTTTCTGAAGGCGGTGAGGATCGTGTCGAGGTTCTGCTCGGTGTGGGTGGCCATGTACGAGGTGCGGATGCGGCTCGAGGTCTCGGGCACCGCGGGGGCCACCACCGGGTTGGTGAACACTCCCTCCTCGAACAGACGCTTCCAGAACACGAAGGTGGCCTCGAGGCTGCCGATGATGACGGGGATGATCGGGGTCTCGGAGTCGCCGGTGTCGTAGCCCATGCTCTGGAATTCGCCGCGCATGCGCTCGGCGATGAGGTTCACCCGCTCCCGCCGCTCCGGCTCGGCCTTCATGAGCTCCAGGCACTTCTGGACCGTGGCCACGGCGTAGGGAGGCATGCTGGCGCTGAAGATGAGGCTCCGGGCATGGTGCTTCATGTAGTGGATGACCGCCTCTTCTCCGGCCACGAAGCCGCCGATCGAGGCGAAGGACTTGGAGAACGTGCCCACCAGGAGGTCCACGTCGTCGAGCACGCCCTTGGCCTCGGAGGCGCCGATCCCGGTCTCGCCCAGGATGCCGACCGAGTGGGCCTCGTCCACCAGGATGCGGGCCCCCCGTTGCTTGGAGATGGCCACGATCTCCGGGAGGGGCGCGATGTCCCCCTCCATCGAGAACACCCCGTCCACCACCACCATGCGCCCGCGGCGGGGATCCAGCGAATCCAGCACCGCGGTGAGATCCCGCATGTCGTTGTGGCGGAAGCGGCGGGTCTCGCCGTAGCTCAGGCGGCAGCCGTCGACGATGCTGGCGTGGTCCAGCTTGTCGGTGATGACCACGTCGTCGCGCCCCACCAGGCTGGAAATGGTGCCCAGGTTGGTCTGGAAGCCGGTCGAGAAGACCAGGCAGGCCTCCTTCCGGCAGAACTCGGCCAGGTCCCGCTCCAGGTTCTCGTGGATGTCCAGGGTGCCGTTCAGGAACCGGCTCCCGGTGCACCCGGTGCCGTAGCGGCGGGCGGCGGCGTCCGCCGCGTCCATGACCCGCTTGTCGTGGGTGTAGCCGAGATAGTTGTTGGATCCGGCCATGACCAGGGTCCGGCCGTCGATCACCACCTCGTTGGCTTCCGAGGCGCTGATCGGCATGAAGTAGGGGTAGTACCCTGCGGCCTGGGTCTCCTTGGCCCGGGTGTAGGAGTAGGCCTTCTTGAACAGGTCGGCGAACTCCTGAACCTCTCGGGCGGGGCTGGTCACCGGCTTCGACTCCATCCTTCCTCCGAAAACGATCCGACCCCTCATCCGGGTCCGCGGCGGAATCGCCGCCGAACCCGAAGATTTGCACACAGAACGCCCTAGGGTAACCGTAAGCTCCCGATCCGTCCAAGCACTTTCACGGGGTCGCGCGCGGGGCTCGGCGGGCCCGCCGGCGAGCCCGCTTCCCGGCGGTGAGGCACGCCGCCGTCGTCTCGCCGCCCGGCCGGGATCCGGCCGCGGTCGCTCCGCGCGCGGGCCGCCCGCGCTTTCCGGTCCACGGCTAGATCACGGCCCGCCAACGGGTTGGCCTCGCGGCGGCGGATGGAGTAGAATGGTTCGAGTTTCGTGGGCCGTGGCCGTCGTCCGCTTCCCGCGTGCCCGCTCCGAGGCGCCGCCGTGCCGCCCTCCGGCCGACTTCGAATTACCGATCAGGAGACCTTCGACCATGGCCGTCAGGAACGAAAAGATCGCCAAGAGCGCCCTCGAGAAGGGGGATCTCGTCGCCGTGTACCGGAACATGGTGCTCTCGCGGCGCCTGGACGACGCCGAGATCAAGCTCAAGCGGCGAAACCAGTACTACTTCCAGATCAGCGGCGCCGGACACGAGGCGGTCCTGACCGCGGCGGGGATGCTGCTCCGCCCGGGCTACGACTGGTTCTACCCCTACTACCGCGACCGCGCCCTCTGCCTGATGCTCGGGGTCACCCCGCGGGAGATGCTCCTGGAAGGGGTCGGAGCCCACGACGACCCGGCCTCGGCCGGCCGCCAGATGCCGAGCCACTGGGGCCACGAGAAGTACAACCTGGTCTCCCAGTCGAGCCCCACCGGAACCCAGTGCCTCCAGGCGGTGGGTTGCGCGGAGGCGGGCGTGTTCTTCTCCACCCATCCCGAACTCCCCGGAAAGCCCCGCTTCCAGAACGACGAGGTGGTCTACGTCTCCATCGGCGACGGCGCCACCAGCGAGGGCGAGTTCTGGGAGGCGGTCTCCGCGGCCACGGTCAACGCGCTTCCGGTCCTGTTCCTGGTCGAGGACAACGGATACGCGATCAGCGTCCCGGTCAAGGTGCAGACCCCCGGAGGCAAGATCAGCCGGGCGGTCCAGGGGTTCGACGGGCTCCTGACCGAGGAGTTCGACGGGACCGATCCGGTGGAGTCCTACCAGGCGCTCTCCCGTCTGGTCGCCTACTGCCGGGAACGGAAGGGTCCGGCCCTGGCCCATGCCCACGTCACCCGGCCCTACAGCCACTCGATGTCCGACGACCACCGGGCCTACCGTTCCCCCGAGGAGCTGAAGGAGGAGGAGGCGCGCGACCCGCTGACCCGGCTCCAGAAGGTGCTCCTGGACGAGGGCATCCTCACCAAGGGGAAGCTCGACGCGCTCCACGCCGCGGTGGACGAGCAGATCGCCTCGGCGGTGGATGAGGCGGTCCAGGCCGAGAAGCCCCCGCTCCAGAGCGCCTCCCTCTACGTCTACTCCCCCGACGTCGACCCCACCTCGGACGCGTTCTCGACCGAGCCCGAAACCCGGGGGGACGGGGTCTCGGTGGTGGAGCTGATCAACGCCTGCCTGAAGGACGAGATGGAGCGCGATCCCCGGATCGTGGTGTTCGGGGAGGACGTGGCCGACTGCACCAACGAGGACGAGCTGGAGCGGCTCAAGGGGAAGGGCGGGGTGTTCAAGGTGACCTCGGGCCTCCAGAGGGCGTTCGGCTCCGACCGGGTCTCGAACTCCCCCCTGGCCGAGGCCAACATCGTGGGCCGGGCGGTGGGGATGGCCACCCGGGGGCTGAAGCCGGTGGTGGAGATCCAGTTCTTCGACTACATCTGGCCCGCCTACCACCAGATCCGGAACGAGCTGGCCATGATGCGCTGGCGGAGCGGGAACCACTGGAAGTGCCCGGTGGTGATCCGGGTTCCCATCGGGGGCTACCTGGGGGGCGGCGCGGTCTACCACAGCCAGTCCGGCGAGGTTCTCTTCACCCACAACCCGGGGCTCCGGGTGGTGATGCCCTCCAACGCCCTGGACGCCAACGGGCTCCTCCGGACCGCCATCCGCTCCGACGACCCGGTGATGTTCCTGGAGCACAAGCACCTCTACCGCCAGCCCTACGCCAAGGGCGTCTACCCGGGCAAGGACTACATGATCCCCTTCGGGAAGGCGCGGACCCACCGCGAGGGAACCGACCTCACCGTGGTCACCTACGGCGCCATCGTCCGCCGGACCGAGATGGCGGCGAAGGAGCTGGAGAAGGACGGGATCTCGGTGGAGATCATCGACCTTCGCTCCCTCTCTCCCTGGGACACCGAGGCGGTGGCCGAGAGCGTCAAGAAGACCAGCCGGGCGCTGGTGGCCTACGAGGACAACCGGACCTGGGGCTACGGGGCGGAGATCGCGGCCTGGATCGGGGACAACCTCTTCGAGTACCTCGACGCGCCGGTCCGTCGCCTGGCCGGGATGGACACCCCGGTGGCCTACGCTCCCAACCTGGAGGAGATCATTCTTCCCCAGGCCGAGGGCATCGCGAGGGCGCTTCGGGAGCTGGCCGCGTACTAG
>CAYRIJ010000014.1:0-17130 GCA_964424285.1 uncultured bacterium | reverse complement strand
ATCTCGGGTTCGATGAGCCGGCGCTCCAGGCGCCGCGCCCAGCGGTGGGCCTCCCAGGCCCCGCCCTCGGGTTCGCTGGCCGCCACCACCAGGCCGTGGCAGAGCGCGGCGATCAACCGGTTCCGCCACCACCGGCGGTCCAGGCTCTCCGGAGCCGGGTTGGGGAACGCGGAGAGGACGAGTCCGCCCGCGTCCACGATCCTCCGCACGAGTTCCCCCCGCTCCGACTCCAGGAGGGTGGTGATCCCGCAGCCGGGAACGGCGATCGTCTTCAGACCGGCGGCCAGCGCCGCCTCGTGGGCGGCCGCGTCCACCCCGGGCGAGATCCCGCTCAGGATGACCATGGCGAACTCCCGGGCCACCTCGACGATCCGCCGGGTGTCCTGGAGCATCTCGGGGGTGGCGTTCCGGGTCCCCACCACGGCCAGGGCCGGGCCTTTCAGCAGGAGTTCCCGGCTTCCCAGGGCGCGAAGCACCCGGGCGCGTCCGGGAAGCTCCAGCGCCCGCTCGGGGTAAGCGGACTCGCCGGGTCTCAGTTCCTGGATGTCCGGCTTGACGTCGTTCATGGTTGGCTTTCGTCGTCGCCCATTCTACACCCCGCGGCCGCCGCCGCCTCGGGGTCCCGCGGGCCCGCGCCGTCCTTCCCGGAGCACCGCTTCACCGAGCCAGATCGTCGCCGCCTCGACCGCCTCGCCCAGAACCTGGCCCGCGGTCCGGCCGCTTCGTTTCAGGACCGCGAAACCGTGGTCCGCCCCCTCCAACCACACCAGCCGCGCGCGCCGCCCCAGCCGCTTCACCTCCGCCCGGAGCCGTTCCGGCTCGGCCAGGGGATCCCGGGTTCCGGAGAGAAAGAGCATGGGGACGCGAACCGACGCCAGGTGGTCCACCCGGAGCCGGTCGGGCCGGCCGGCGGGATGGAGGGGGTAGGCGAAGAACACCAGGCCCCCGGGGTCGAACCCCTCGACCCGCGACGCGGCGATCGAGGCCATGCGCCCCCCCATCGAGCGTCCCGCCGCCACCCGCGGGAGGCCCTCGAACTCCGGCCGCGCCTTCACCCAGTCCCAGACCTCGCGCCAGGTCTCCACCAGCACCGCTTCCCGGTCGGGGAGCGACCGCCCGGCTTCGGTGTAGGGGAAGTTGAAACGCAGGACGGCGAACCCGCGCCCGGCCAGGGCTTCGGCCAGGGCGTTCATGGAGGGGTGGTCGCGGTGAACGCCGGCCCCGTGGGCCAGCGCCATCACCGCCCGAGGCTCCCCCGCCGGGAGATCCCACGCCGCGGAGAGCGGCCCCTCCGCGGTCGGAATGCGGAGCGGTTTCCGGTTCGGCATGCCGTTTCCTTGGTTCGGTGAACCGCGCGACGGTCCCGCGATGCGCGCCGGCGCGACCAGGGCGCCGCGTCGGCTAGAACAGGGTGGTCATGTACACCGCGAAGAGCGCCAGGAGCCCCGCCCCGTACCATCGCCGCACCCGCCGGCCGTAGATGAACGCGGGGGCCAGGACCAGGGTGAAGCCCAGCATCCACCAGAGATCCGAGGCCAGGAAGCGGGGATCCACGACCAGGGGCCGGAAGAGCGAGCCGAGCCCGAAGATCCCCAGGAGATTGAAGACGCTGGAGCCGATCACGTTCCCCACCGCCACGTCGGTCCGCCCGCGGAGCGCCGCGATCAGCGAACTCGCCAGCTCGGGGAGGCTCGTCCCCATGGCCACCACGGTGAGGCCCACCACCCGCTCGGAGATCCCCACCGCCCGGGCCATGGAGGTGGCCCCGTCCACGATCAGGTTCCCGCCGGCCAGGAGCAGCGCCAGGCCCACCCCCACCAGGATCGCCTGCCGGGGCAGGCCGGGGCGCTCGGTGTCCGGAACGGTTCCCGCCTCGCGATCGGCCGCCTCCTGGCGGGCCACGTCCCGGCGGGCCGACGCCACCACCGCCCAGGTGAACCCCACCAGCGCGACCAGGAGGGCCAGGCCCTCCAGCCGGTTCAGCAGGTGGCCGGTTCTCATGAAGAGCATGGTCACCAGGGTGGCCAGCACCAGGAACGGCCACTCGATCCGGGCCGTCTTGGACCCCACCGGAAGCGGCACCACCATCGCGCACACCCCGAGCACCAGGGCCAGGTTGAAGATGTTGGAGCCGACCACGTTTCCGATGGCCACGTCCGGGCTTCCCCGGAACGCGGCCACCACGCTCACCACCAGCTCGGGAAACGAGGTCCCGGCCGAGACCACGGTGAGACCGATCACCGCCGGGGTCACCCGGAGCCGCACCGCCAGCCCCACCGCCCCCCGCACCAGGATCTCTCCCCCGGCCACCAGGAGGGCCAGGCCGCCCAGGACCAACAGCACGTCGGAGAGGATCAAGTGGGTATCCCGTACTCGCGGAGGGCCTCGTTGAGCGACGTCTTCCG
Source organism: uncultured bacterium (assembly GCA_964424285.1). Lineage (GTDB taxonomy): Bacteria > Eisenbacteria > RBG-16-71-46 > JABDJR01 > JABDJR01 > CAVSKL01. The sequence goes on along the minus strand of CAYRIJ010000014.1, from coordinate 14,725 downwards.
ATCGGTGGAGGGCTTCCGCCGCCCGATCAACAGGGCGCAGGGGACGGGAAAGGTGCCGGCGGGAAAGGTCTTGGGGCGCATTCCCGGGATGACCACCGAGCGCGCGGGCACGAACCCCCGGTGCTCCACCGGCTCGCTCCCGGTCACGTCCACCACCGCGGTGGAGGCGGTGAGAACGACCCCCGCCCCCAGCACCGCCTCCTCCTCCACCCGCACCCCTTCCACCACGATGCACCGCGAACCGATGAAGGCGCCGTCCTCGACGATCACCGGGGCGGCCTGGATCGGCTCCAGCACGCCGCCGAGCCCCACTCCACCGGAGAGATGGACGCCCTTTCCGACCTGGGCGCAGGAGCCCACCGTGGCCCAGGTGTCCACCATGGTTCCCTCCCCCACCCGGGCGCCGATGTTGACGAAGGAGGGCATGAGGACCGCGTCCCGTCCGACGAAGGCCCCGTAGCGCACCGTGGCCGGGGGCACCACCCGCACCGAGGCGCCCTCGAAGCCGCGCTTGAGCGGGAGCTTGTCCCGGTACTCGAAGGGGCCGTGCTCGATCACCTCCACCTCCCGCTGGACGAAGTAGAGGAGCACCGCCTCCTTCACCCATTCGTGCACCGTCCAGGCGCCGCCGATCTTCTCGGCCACCCGCACCTCTCCGGAATCGAGTCCGGCGACCGCGCGCGCCACCGCCTTTACCGCGGCGGGGTCGCGCCGGCGGGCGGGGTCGCTCCAGGCGTCGTGGATGATCTTCGAGGCCTCGGACCAGTCGCTCGGGTTCATGGGGTCTCCTCCGGGATGCATCCCCCCCGTAACCGTCCGGGAGGAAACCTTCGGGCGCGGCGCGAGGACGGTTCCCCTCGCCCCGCGCCGGGGGCGCCGCCGGAGAACACTATACGGAGAGTTGCCGCAGGCGGGCCAGGGCCTCCTCCAGAACGCTTTCCTCCAGCACCAGGGAGAGCCGCACGAAACCCTCCCCCGCCGGACCGAGAGCGTTTCCGGGAAGCACCACCACGCCGGCGGCGAGGCACCGCCCGGCGAAGCTCTCGGAGGTGAACCCCTCGGGGACCGGAAGCCACACGTACATGGCCCCCGCCGGCTCGTCCACCGCGAACCCCATGGCGCGGAGCCCGCGCACCACCAGGTCCCGCCGCCGGCGGAACCGCTCGCGAATCGCCGCCGCGTGCCCGTCGTCGGCCCAGGCGGCGGCGGCCGCGCTCTGGATGAACTCGGGGGTGGCCACCCCCACCCCGGGCCGGAAGCGCTTGAGGGCGTCGATGAGCCGCGGGTCGCCGGCCATGAACCCGCTCCGGTAGCCGGCCATTCCCGAGCGCTTGGAGAGGGTGTGAAGCGCCAGCACGTTTTCCGATCCCCACCGGAGCGCGGTGTCCGGCGGCGCGCCGTAGTAGAGGTCGGCGTAGGCCTCGTCGCTCACCAGGAGCACCCCGTGCTCGCGGGCCCGCTTCACCGCGTCCTCGAGGAACGCCTCGGGGGCGGCGGCGCCGGTGGGGTTGTTGGGATAGTTCAGCCAGAGAATCGAAGCCTTCCGCCAGACCTCGCCGGGGATCGCCTCCAGGTCGGGGAGGAACCCCCGTTCCCGCCGAAGCGGCAGCCGGTGGACGGCGCCTCCGGCGGCCAGGGTCCCCAGCGCATAGACCGGATAGGCGGGATCGGGGACCAGGGTCAGCGGCCGATCTCCGGGATCCAGCACGGCCAGGGGGAGGGTGAAGATCGCCTCCTTGGAACCGTTCACCGGGAGGATCTCGCGGTCGGGGTCCACCTCCACCCCGAAGCGCCGCGCCATCCATCCCGAGGCCGCGGCGCGAAGCGGGGCGATCCCCACCGCCCGCGGGTAGGTGGAGCGCTCGGGGACGGCGTCCCGAAGCGCCCGCTTCAGGAACTCCGGCGTGGGCTCCCGGGGATCCCCCATCCCGAGGTCGATGGCCTTCACCCCGTTCGCCTCCACCTGGGCGCGAAGCTCGTCGAGCCGGGCGAAGGGGTAGGGCGGAAGATCGCGCAGGTAGGGGCTCGAGGGCAGGGAGCCCGGCCGCCGCTCCTCCCTCCGGCTCATCGAATCTCCACGAAGAGACCGGTGGAACTCATTCATTCACCTCGTCTTCTCTCAGAAAGTCGGAGAGGACGTCGAAGCACTTCACCAGGGCCGGGATCCGCACCCGTTCGTCCTGCTTGTGGGCCAGCTCGGGATCCCCGGGGCCGAAGTTGACCGCGGGGACGCCGTGGGCGGCGAACTGGGCCACGTCGGTCCAGGCCTGCTTGGCCCGGGCGGTGAGACCGCTCCGGACGAGGAGGCGGGTGAGGAGCGGGGCCTCGATCCGCGGGGGCGCGGCGGGGGCGAGGTCGGTGATCTCCACCGTGGCCCCCTCGGGAACCAGGGAGCGGAGGTAGCGCTCCGCGGCCTCGGGGGCGCGATCGGGAGCGAACCGGAAGTTGACGTTGACCGTGAACCGATCGGGGATCACGTTCCGCGCGTTCCCCCCTTCGGCCATGGTGGCCGAGACCACCTCCCGGAACACCGCCGGACCGTCGGTCACCTCCCGCGCCCCCATCGCCGCCAGGCTGGCCAGGAAAGGACCCGCCTTGTGGATGGCGTTCTCCCCCAGCCAGGGGCGCGCGCTGTGGGCCGAGACCCCGTGGAAGGTGACCCGGGCGTGAAGGGTGCCCAGGCAGCCCAGCTCCAGCACGTTCCCGGTGGGCTCGAGGATGAGCGCCAGCTCCGTCTCTCCCAGCCAGGGCTCGACCAGGAACAGCCGCCGGAGGCCGTTCCGGGCGAAGGCGATTTCCTCGCAGTCGTAAAACACCAAAGCAAAAGACTTTGCCGGGAGGCCCTCAGGCTCTTTCGAGAGCGTTTCGGCCAGGGCGGCCATGACCGCCAGGGCCCCCTTCATGTCGGTGGTGCCCAGCCCCACCACGTCCTCGCCGCGGATCGCGGGGTCCGGGTGGTCGTGCCGGGGCACGGTGTCGAGGTGGCCGGCCAGCACCACCCGGGGGGGGCCCTCCCCGGAGTCGAAGCCGTATCCGGCCACCAGGGCGTTCCCGTGCCGGCGCAGGAACACCGGCCGGGTGTGTTCGGCGAGGCGCCGATGGAGGTGATCGGCCAGCGCGGCTTCCTCGCCGCTGGGGCTCGGAATCTGCGCCAGCTCCAACGTCCGCGCGGCCAGGACCGAGGCCATGTCGGAAGCGGTGCTCATGGGGATCCAGCTTCCTCCGTCAGGGGTGAACCGGCACCAGCGGCCAGATCCACGGGACCATGGCCACCACCACCACCAGGCAGATCAGGGTGAGGGGAAAGCCCACCCGCGCGAAGTCGGTGAAGCGATACCCGCCGGGACCGTACACGAACATGTTGGTCTGGTAGCCGAAGGGGGTGAGAAACGACGCCGAGGCGGCGAAGGCCACGGTCAGGGCGAAGGGGCGGGGGTCCAGCCCGAAGTCCCGGGCGGCGGCGATGGCGATGGGGGTCATGATCACCGCGCAGGCGTTGTTGGTGATCATCTCGGTCAGGGTCACGGTGGTGATGAAGGTGGCGGCCAGGAGCGCGGTCGGCCCCAGCCCGCTGGCCCGCTCCATCACGTGCCGGGCGATGTAGCTCGCCGCCCCCGTCCGCTCCATGGTGAGCCCCAGGGAGATCATCCCGGCCAGGAGGAAGATGGTGCGCCGGTCGATGGCCCGGTAGGTCTCGCGAAGGGTGAGGCAGCCGGAGAGGACCATGAGCGCGGCCCCCCCCACCACCGCCTTCACCAGGCTCACCGCCCCGGTCGTGGCCACGAGCACGGTCAGGGCCACCACCAGCACCGCCACCTTGCCCAGGCGGCGCCGCGGGCGCGGGGGAAGGATCTGCACCACGCTCAGGATCTCGGAAAAACCGGCGAGGTCCCGGAGCCTCGATTTGGGTCCGTAGAGCAGGAGCACGTCGCCCACCCCGATCGGGACCCGTCCCACCCGCTCCCGGATGTATTCCCGGTGGTGATAGAGGGCCAGCGCGGTCACCCCGTACTTGTTCCGGAAGGCCGATTCCTTGAGGGTGCGGTTCTCGAGGGGGGAGCCGGGAGGCACGACCGCCTCGGCGAAGACCATGCCTCCGCCCAGAAGGTCCCCCACGTCGGACTTCACCTCGGAGCGGAGACGGATCCCCTCGGTCTCCTGGACCGCGCGAATGGTGGTCAGCGGCGCTCCCACCAGGAGCACGTCGTGCTCCAGGAGCACGGTGCTCGGGGAGGGAGGGATCCGCATGTCCCCCCGATGGATCTCCAGGACGTCGAGGTCGTAGAGTTCGCTCAGTTGGCTCCGCTCCAGGGTCCGGCCGGCCAGGTGGGACCGGGGGACGATCTCCACCTCGGTCAGGTACTTGCGGAGATGGTAGGCGGTGGCCAGGTCCCCTTCCCCCCGCCGGACGGGGAGAAGCCTGGGGGCCAGGGTGGTGAGGTAGAGGATGCCGGACACCGTCAGCACGATTCCCACCGGGAAGAACTCGAACATCCCCAGGGGCCGGAGGTTGTGCTCGGTGACCAGGCTCGCCACCACGATGTTGGTGGTGGTTCCGATCACCGTGCACATCCCCCCCAGGAGCGAGGCGTAGGAGAGGGGGATCAGGAAGCGGCTGGGCGAGAAGTTCCGTTCCCGGGTCACCGAAAGGGTGACGGGGAGGAACACCGCCACGGTGGCGGTGTTGCTGATGAATGCGCTGATCGAAGCCACCAGGCCGGATTGAAGGCGGAGGAGCCCGGCTTCCGATCGCCAGGCGTGCCGGCGCATCCAGAGGGCGATCCCGTCGGTGATCCCGGTCCGCTGCACTCCGGCGCTCAGAATCAGCACCGCGGCCACGGTGAGGGTGGCCGGGTGGGCGAAGCCGATGAGGGCGCCGGCGGGAGACGCGGTCCCGGTGAACATGAGCGCCAGCATGACCGCCAGCCCCACCCCGTCCGGCGGCAACCGGTTGGTGACCAGAAGCGCCAGGGCGGCGGCGAGAATGAGGAATAGGGTGAGGTACTCCAAGCCGGTCCTCCCGGGTCCGGACGGTCCTCGAACGCCCGGCGGCAACCGGCTCCAGGAAACCATCCCGACTCGCGGCAAAGCCTATCCGACCGGGCGGGGACTGGCCAGAGCCGGATACGCCGGCCGGCGCGGCGGAAATGCGGCCGGGGGGCGAAGGCTAGTCCCAGTCCTTTCCCCCGCGCTCCCGCTTCACCCGGGCCCGTCGCTGCTTTTCCCGGAGGCGGCGCTCCCCGGCGGCCCGGGTGGGGCGGGTGGGTTTCCGCCGCTTCGGCTCGACCAGGAGCGCGGCCAGTTTCTCCCGGAGCCGGGTGATCGCGTCCTCGAGGTTCCGCTTCTGGGAGCGCTCCCTCCGGCCGATCACCACCAGCCCGCTCGGACGGTGGTGGAGGCGGATCGAGGAGAGGGTGGTGTTCTTGTGCTGGCCGCCCGGCCCGGAACTCCTGAACGCGGTGACGTCGCACTCGGCCAGGAGCGCCTCGTCGTCGGGGGGGAGGCGGTAGACCGCCCGAAGCTCCCCGGGGGACGGCCGCGGCGCGCTCACGCCTCCGGCCCGCGCCCCTCCAGCGCCCGAAGCCGGTCGATCCGTTCCTGGAGCGGAGGGTGGGTGGAGAGCAGCCCCTGGGCCCGCTTCTCGAAGGACTTGAAGGGGTTCACGATGTAGAGGTGCTGGGTGGCCCGGTTCGCCACCTCCAGCACCTCCTGGTCGCCCCCCAGTTTCTCCAGGGCCGAGGCCAGCCCCTCGGGGTAGCGGGTGAGCTCGACTCCCGAGGCGTCGGCCAGGTACTCCCGCTCGCGGGAGGCGGCGAGCTGGATGAGCCGCGCCAGGAGCGGCGCCAGGATGGAGAGCACGATGGCCACGACGGCGATGACCGCGGTGATCGCTCCCCCGCCCCCACCGCCCCCGGAATCGTTCCGGCGGGAGCGGCGGCGCCCTCCCCCCCACCAGAGCCAGCGCCGGAACACGTCGGCCATGAGCACCAGGAACCCCACCATCACCGCGAGCAGCATCGAGAAACGGATGTCGTAGTTGCGCACGTGGCTGAGCTCGTGGGCCAGCACCCCCTGGAGCTCGGGGCGGGTGAGCCGGTCCCGGAGCCCGTTGGTGATGGCCACCGAGGCGTGCCGGGGATCGCGGCCGGTGGCGAAGGCGTTCATGGCGGTGTCGTCGATCTTGTAGACCCGCGGCATGGGGGTTCCGGCGGCGATGGAGAGCTCCTCCACCACGTTCCAGAGCTGGGGATCGTCCTCCTTCTTGATCTCCCGGGCCCCGCTCATGGCCAGGACCGCGCTCGCGCCCCCGAAGTAGCTCGCCAGCGCCGCCGCCCCCGCCACCACCAGGGCGATGAGCGCGGGGACGATGCCCGAACGGGGGTCGTCGCCGGTGAGGAACACCGCGAACGCGTAGACCGTCACCATGAACAGGAGGAGGAACAGGCCCACCAGCCCGGCGGACTTCCGCCGGTTGGCGGCGATGAGATCGACGAAGGTGGTGGGCACGGCGGCGGCGACTCCCTCGGGGCGGCTAGAACTTGACCTTCGGCGCCTCGCGCTGGACCGCGTCCTCGATCTCGAAGAACGCCTCCTGGGTGAACCCGAACATTCCGGCCATGACGTTGGTGGGGAAGGACTGCACCCGGGTGTTGTAGGTAGCGGTGATGTCGTTGTAGTGCTGGCGGGCGAAGGCGATCCGGTTCTCGGTGGTGGCCAGCTCCTCCTGCAGGGCCAGGAAGTTCTGGTTGGCCTTGAGGTCGGGATAGCTCTCGGAGAGGGCGAAGAGCTGGCGGAGCGCTCCGGTGAGCTGGTTCTCGGCCTGGGCCTGGGCCTGGACCCCGCTGGCCGAGATCGCCGCGTTCCGGGCGTTCACCACCCGCTCGAAGGTCTCCTTCTCGTGGGCGGCGTAGCCCTTCACCGTCTCCACCAGGTTCGGGATCAGGTCGTAGCGTCGCTTGAGCTGGACGTCGATCTGGCTCCAGGCGTTCTTCACCTGCTGGCGGAGCTGGACCAGGCCGTTGTACATCCCGATCACCCAGAACACCACGAGGGCGATGAGGACCAGGAAACCCAAGAGGAAGAGCATCAGTACCTCCTTGTGATCGGAGCGTCCGCGCGCCGGGCCCGAACCGGGCCGATACCGGTGAGAGTGAAGCACCCGCCGGTCCCCGGCAAGGCCCTACCTCGATTACGGATTACGGGGCGCGGGGGTTGCCGGCGCGGAGTCACCCTTGGCGGGGCCAGAGACGAAGGAGCTCCCGCGCGGTGGCGAGGTGGATGGCCACGGTTTCCTCGGGGTCGGCGGCATAGCCCCCGGCCAGGAGCGCGACCACCGAGGCCCCGGCGTCCCCGGCGGCGGCGAACACCCGCCGGTCCCGCTCGGCCATTCCCTCGAGGGTCAGGCCCAGGCCCCCCAACCGGTCGTCGCGATAGGGGTCGGCCCCGGCCAGGTAGTAGACCAGCTCCGGGCGGCGGGCGGTCACCGAGACCCGGAGCCCCTCGTCGAGCCGGGCCAGGTAGTCGTCGTCCCCGATCCGATCGGGGAGCCCCATGTCGAGGTCGCTCCGCTCCTTCATCGGATAGTTGTTCTCCTGGTGCATGGAGAAGGTGAAGACCCGGTCGTCGCCCCGGAAGATCCGCGCGGTGCCGTTTCCCTGGTGGACGTCGAGGTCCACCACGCTCACCCCCGCCACCGGCCGGCCGGCCGGGGTGGTCAGGGGCGGGCCGGGACCGTCTCCCAGGGCCGCCCGCGCCGCCACCGCGGTGTCGTTCAGATAGCAGAACCCCTCGGCGTGATCGGCGAAGGCGTGGTGGAACCCCCCGCCCAGGTGCATGGCCGCCCCCCGGACCAGGGCCAGCCGGGTGGCGGTCACCGTGCCGTAGGCGGCCAGCTCGAACCAGCGCACGATCTCCCCGGTCAGGGGCAGCTCGGAGTGGATGGTGCCCCGGCTTTCCCGGAGCGCGAAGAGATCGTCCAGGTAGCCGCACTGGTGGGCCAGGGCGAGCATCCCCCGCTCCCCCGGCTCGGGCTCCGTGAACGCGTCCGGGGAGACCTCCCCGGATTCGAGGAGCCGCTCCCGGACCCGCCGGTACTTGAAGGTGGGAAAGACGTGGGGGCCGATGTCCGCCTCGTAGGCCGGGCTGAACACGAAGACGGGGGTGGAAGCGCTCATCGGGACCTCGGATCGCCGGACGGAGGGGCCACGGGCCGGCCGCCGCCGCGCGTTTCGCCGGCCTCAGCCCACGATCCCCCCGGCCGATCTATAGGGTGCGGGGAAGGGGGACGGTCATGAATCCATTCGAGAAGATTAGTGCGCTGGACTGGCTGGAGGCAATGGACGAGGTCGCCTATGCCGTGGACGCCTCGGGAACCATCCGGCAGGTGGGGCACACCCGGTGGCGGGAGTTCGCCTCGGCCGGAGGCGCCCCGCTCCTGGCCGATCCCGCCCGCGTCATCGGGCGCTCCCTGTTCACCTTCATCCTGGGGGAGGAGGTTCGGGAGAGCTATCTGCGGATCCACCGGCTGATCCTCTCCGGCCGGCGCGCCCGGATCGCCTTTCCCTTCCGTTGCGACGCTCCGGACCTCCGGCGCGACATGTGGATGACCGTCACCCCGATCCGTTCCGGGGGGGAGCCGGTGGGGATCCTCTACCGCTCGGCGATCCGCTCGAGCGAGCCCCGGGCGCCGTGGGGGTTCCTCGCCTCACGGTCCCCGTCCGGGAGCACCGAGGACCTGCCTCTCCTCGTCACCTGCAGCTACTGCCGGTCGGTGCGGACTCCGGACTGGCTCCCCGCGCCCGGAAGCGGCGCGGGCTCCGGCCGGGACGAGCAGATCCCCGGACCCGGGGGGGACTGGATCGACGGCGGCGAGTATCAGCGTCGCGGCGGCACCGATGTGGTCCGCATGAGCCACGGCATCTGCGACGACTGCCGGCTGGCCATCGTGGAACCCGTTCTGGCCGGGCTGCGGGGACACGTTCCCGTCGCTTGATTCGGCGCGGAGCCGGGGAGGCCCCTGCCGGCGGCGCGGGGGCCGGGGCAAAGAACCGCCCGGTCAGCGGCCGACGGCCGTCCGGCCGGGTCCCCTGCGGTTTCGTTCCCCACCACAGGAGACCAGCGGCCCCGCCGTCCACCGACCGGGCGAGAACACCGGAATCCGAGCGTACCGTCCGGAACCCCGCGGATCCCGGGCGGAACCGGGTTACTGCTTCTCGATGGTGATGCTTTCGATCCGGATCGGGGACTTGGGCCGATCGTTGGGATCGGTCGCCGTCTTGGCGATGGAGTTCACCACGTCCATCCCCTTGGCCACCTCGCCGAAGACGGTGTACTGGCCGTCGAGGCTCGGCTGCGGAGCCACGGTGATGAACCACTGGCTGCCGTTGGTGTCGGGACGGGAGGTCCGCGCCATGCCGAGAACCCCGGGCTTGTCGAACTTCAGGTTGGGGTTGGTCTCGGTCTTGAAGGTCCCGCCCCAGAGACTCTCCCCGCCCATCCCGGTGCCCTGGGGATCGCCGGTCTGGATCATGAACCCCGCGATCACCCGATGGAAGATCACGCCGTTGTAGTAGCCCTTGGCGGCCAGGCCCTTGAAGTTGGCCACGGCCAGGGGCGCCTGCTCCGGGTAGAAGCGCAGGGTGACCTCGCCCATGGAGGTCTTGACCACCGCGACCTCGTCCGCCGGTCCCGGATCCTTGTTCATCGATCGTTCCACGATTGCCTCCTGGGGCGACTTGGCCTCGCTCATGGCGCCGGCCGCGGTGCTTTCCGCCGCCGATATGCCCGCTTCCCCGCCGCCCGCGGCCGAGCCGGGTTGTTCCTGAGCCTTCCCGGTGGAAGAACCGCCGCCGCATGCGCTCAGACCGACCAGGGCCCCCGCCAGCGCCGCCATCCAAAACGTTCGCATGATCGCCCTCCTCGATGCCCGGTCGCCCCGCCGTCCCCGGATGCGTCCCGGATGGGTTGAATTCGCCGGGCCATTCTACGGCGGCCGGGCCGGGTCGGCAACCGGGTCGGGGGTCCCGGAGGGCCGGCCGGAAATCCGGCCCCCGGGGTCCGGATTTGACGAGGACCGGGGATTCCGGCAAGATTCCCCGCTCGACCATCGGGAGGAGGTTGGATGTATACGCTCGATCTCGCCGGAAAGACCGGACTCGTCTTCGGCGTCGCCAACAAGCGGAGCCTGGCCGCGGGGATCGCCGACCACCTGGACCGGGCGGGGGCGCGGCTCGCCTTCGCCTACCAGGGGGAGCGTTTCCGGGACGCGGTGGCCGTCCTCACCGAGAAGATGAAGGACCCCCTCCTGGTGGAGTGCGACGTGACCCGGGACGAGGACCTGGAGCGGGCCTTCGACACCGTGAAGCGCGAGTTCGGCCACCTGGACTACCTGGTCCACTCGGTGGCCTTCGCCCCGCGGGAGGAGCTGGAGGGGGACTACCGGAACACGTCCCGCGAGGGATTCCGGATCGCCCTGGAGGTCTCCGCCTACTCGCTCATCCCCATGGCCCGGCTGGCCGCGCCGCTCATGGAGGGACGGAACGGGGCCATCGTGGCCCTGTCCTACCTGGGAGCGGAGCGGGCCATACCCAGCTACAACGTGATGGGCACCGCCAAGGCCGCGCTGGAGCACGCGGTGAGACAGCTCTCGCTGGGATTGGGGAAGCTCAACATCCGGGTGAACGCGATCTCCGCCGGGCCGGTGAACACGCTTTCCGCCCGCGGGGTGAGCGGGTTCAACAACATGCTCAAGGTCTACGGGGAGCGATCCCCCCTCGGCCGGAACATCACCCAGGACGAGGTGGGGGCGGCCGCGCTGTTCCTCCTCAGCGACATGGCCAGCGGGATCACCGGCACCGTGCTCCACGTGGACGCCGGTTTCCACATCACCGCGATCTGATCCCCCGGACCGGGGCGTCCCCCGGCGGCTACTCGGACGCCTCGACCGGTTTCTCCCCCCACAGCTCGGCCAGGTCCCCCTGCAGTTCCGCCATCACGTCGCGGTAGCCGCGCCGGTGGATCCAGCAGGGACCCAGGCGATGGAGCGCCTCCAGGTGCTGGGGGGTCCCGTATCCCACGTGCCGGGCGAAGCCGTAACCGGGATAGCGGCGGTCCAGGCGGGTCATCAGGGTGTCGCGGAAGTCCTTGGCCACCAGGCTCGCGCAGGCGATCTGGTAGAAGTAGGCGTCCCCCTTGACGCGGGCTTCCTGGGGAACGGCGAGCCCCGGCACGGTGCGGGCGTCCACCAGGAGCAGGTCGGGACCGGGATCGAGGCGGCGAACCGCCCGGGACATGGCGGCGAGGGTGGCCCGGTAGACGTTCACCCGGTCGATCTCCCGGGGACCGGCCACCCCGATCCCCACCGCGACGGCCTCGGCCCGGATCCTCTCCGCCAGCTCGCGTCGAAGCTCCCGCTTCAGGACCTTCTTCGAATCGTCCACCCCCCGGATGGCCGAGTCCGGCGGCATGATCACCGCCGCCGCCACCACCGGGCCGGCCAGGGGCCCCACTCCGACCTCGTCCACTCCGGCCAGAAGCGCGATCCCCCGCTCCCGATAGGGCTTCTCGTGGCGGCGGAGCCGCCACACCGCGGGCATGGTTCGCCGGGTCGTCTTCTTCCTTGCCTGCGCCGTCATGGCGCATCATCCTAAGGGCCGAAGGAATCGCGAACAAGAAGCATCCATCCCCCCGTTCGAAAGGACGTCGCCCGGTGGCAAAGATCTACACCCGGACCGGAGACAAGGGAACGACCTCGCTCTTCGGCGGCCGGAAGGTCCGGAAGGATCACGAGAGGCTCGAGGCCTACGGCTCCCTCGACGAGCTGAACGCGATCCTGGGCTGGTTCCGGAGCCGCGCCACCCAACCCGACCTGGCCGCGCTGGCCGAGGGCGCGCAACGGCGCCTCTTCGATCTCGGCGCGCACCTGGCCACGCCCCCGGACGCCGGGAAGGCCCGCTCGCACCTTCCTCGCTTCCCACCGGAACGGGTGACGGAGCTGGAGGAAGCGATCGACCGGCTGGAGACCGAGCTGGAGCCGCTCCACGCGTTCGTGCTCCCCGGGGGGACCGAGGAGAGCGCGATCCTCCAGGTGGCCCGGGCGGTCTGCCGGCGGGCGGAGCGCGGGGTGGTCCGGGCGTCGGAAGGGGACCGGCTTCCCCTCGAGGAGGCGGGGCTCGCCTATCTGAACCGGCTCTCCGATCTTCTGTTCGTGATGGCCCGGGTGAGCGCCCGCCGGTCCGGCGCCGCGGAGACCACCTGGTCGCCGGAGAGCGCGTAGCCCGCGGGCCGGGCGGGTCAGTTGGCCTGGCTGAAGATCCAGAGCAGACCGTACACGTCCCGCACCGAGAACTCCTCCACCCCGGCCCGGGTCCGGTTCACCCGGGTCAGGATCGGCACCCCCGACCGCTCCATGCGCTTGAGCTGCTCGGCCACGTCGTTCACGAACACGTACATGGCCACCCCTTCCCCGGGGCGGCCCACCGCCCGGGTTCCCGCCCCGTGTTCGTCCACCAGGTCGAAGCCGAGCTTCCCCGCCCGCAGGGCGGCGTAACGGTTCTGGTCGTCGATCTCGGCCACGTCGAATCCAAAGCTCTTCTCGTAGTAGCGGACCGCCTCGGAGACGTCCGGCACCTGCAAGGCCATCCCCCCACCCAGATAGCTGGTCGAGTTCTTTCGAGCGGATGTGGTGTTCGGGATCGCTCTCTCCTCGGTTCTGCGCGAGGTCACGATGTGGCTCCTTTCGAGAAAAGCGACAAGGCTCTGAGCATGACGCAGGGACCTGCGCGATTCAAGCACCGAGTCCTGAGCGCGAATCGCGAACCGCTTGAGCGGCCGCCCCGGTTGCGATAGCATCACGGGTTTGTACCCTGCATTATCGGCCGGTTGCGGATTTCCTCTTGCCTTGCCGGACCGAAGTCGCTACGCCTCCCGGCGCGGCGGGCCGCGCATCTGCCGCTGGCGGGAGCACCCGCGATCGCTTAGGCTCACCCTCCATGCGAGAGCTCATGCCCCTCCCCTCGGAGCGCACCCTCGCGGTCCTGGGTCGCGACGGACGCTACCGGTTCCGGATCGAGCCCCTGCCCCGGCCCGGACCCGGGGAGCTGCTCTTCCGGCTCCTGGCCGCCGGGCTCGGTCCCGAGGACGCAAGCCCGGGCCTCTACGTGAACCGCACCCCTCCCGCGGTGCCGGTGGGAGAGATCGCCGCGGTCGGCGAGGGGGTCACGGGCTGGAACCCGCTGGACGCGGCCATGGTGCTCCCGCGGGCGCCCGGACCCGCGCTTCCCCCCCTCGCGGGGCTGGCCGACTATTTCCTGGTGCCGAGCGAGCTGGTGGAGTTCCGCCTGGTCCTGAGGCTCCCCGCCGAACTCTCCCCCGAGGACGCCACCCTGGTGCCGGCCACCGCGCTGGCCTCCCGAGTGCTCCGCGAGGCGCGGGCGGGGAAGGCCGCGTCGCTCCTGGTCCTCGGGCTGGGGCTACCGGGTCAGATCGTCGTCCGCCTGGCCCGCCACCAGGGGATCCGCACCGTCTTCGCCGCCGACGAGTCCCCCACCCTCCGCCAGCGGGCGGAGTGGAGCGGAGCCACCCGGGTGATCCGCATACCCGAGAGCTCCATCCGGGATGCGATCATCGAGGAGACCGGCGGCCGCGGGGTGGACGCGGCCCTGGTCCTCACCTCCGACGCGTCCCAGGCCCCCGACGTCTTCCAGGCCCTGGCCCCCCGGGGAACCATGGTCCTCGGCGCCCCCTTCTCCCCGAACTTCCTCTTCGCCCTCCCCGGGGCGCGGCTGCAGCGGAACGAGCTTCGCATCCACGGGGTGGGATCGTTCGAGGCGCGCGACGTGCGCGACGCCTTCCGGGCGCTCAACCAGGGGATCGTGAACGCGGAGACCCTGGTCTCGAAGCGGGCGGCCTGGGCGGAGCTGCCGGAGACCGCGATCGAGCCGGACTACTGGTCCCACGGAACGCACCTGGTGGTGACCGGTCCGCCGGAGGAGCCCGGATCTCCCGAAGGCCGATAGAACCGGTCTTTTTCTCCCGGCGGGCCCCGGATTCAACCGGCTTATCGCACCGCTCCGGGGAGGCTTCCCCCCGGGGGGCGCGGACCCGGCCGGACCTTCGTTGACTCCGGGGCATCGCCGCGCTAGGGTGGAATTGTAGCTCCCCCTCGACGGGCGCCGGAAAGGAAGGTCGCCATGTCGGGACACGCGGCTCGATCGTATCGCGGTTCGTTTGGGACCCTCGGTTCCCCGATCCTCCTCATCGTCATCCCGGCTCTTCTGGCCGCCTGCGGAGACGAGGGGCCGGCTCCGGCCAATCACCCTCCCACCGTGACCCTCAGCCCCGAACCGGTCGAGGGGGACACCGTCTCCTATCACCTCACGATCGCGTGGACCGGCACCGATCCCGACGGCCGGGTGACCGGCTACCGGTACGCGGTGGATCCGCCGGCGGAGTTCACCGAAGCGGAGATCGCCGGCGGGGGCGAGGGGATCGTCTCCACCGAAATCGCGGGCGCGTCGGGCGCGCCGGACACCACGCGGGTGACCAAGGTCGTCGAGGGCCGGGTGGTCTCCTTCGACTGGATCCACACCGCGGGCACCTCGCACCTCTTCCTCTTCAGCGCCACCGAGGCCGATTCCGAGGCGATCGGCTCCACGAAGCGCCCCACCGGACGCTTCACCGGCATGCACGCGGTCTACGTCCGGGCGGTGGACGATCGGGGGGCGTT
>CAYRIJ010000013.1:25906-26162 GCA_964424285.1 uncultured bacterium | reverse complement strand
GCGGCGGAGTCCGGGGTTCCGAGCGTCACGGTCTGGGGGACCGGCCGGGCCACCCGGGAATTCCTGTACGTGGAGGACGCCGCCGAGGGCATCGTGCGGGCCGCCGAGGCCTACGACGACCCGGCCCCGGTGAACCTCGGCTCCGGGGTGGAAACCCCGATCCGCGAGCTGGTCGATCGGATCGCCCACCTGACCGGCTTCGGGGGGGAAGTCCTCTGGGACGCCGGCAAACCGGACGGGCAGCCCCGGCGAAGCC
>CAYRIJ010000013.1:22270-25889 GCA_964424285.1 uncultured bacterium | reverse complement strand
TCGCGGGCCCGGGCCGCGTTCGGATTCGAGGCCGCGACCGGACTGGAGGAGGGCCTCCGAAAGACCCTGGACTGGTACCGGGAGAACCGCAGCGCATGAACGCATCCACCGGCCGCCGGCCCACCCTGACCCTGGTCATCCCCACCCGGGACGAAAAGGGGAACATCGAGCCCGCGGTCCGGCGCTGCCCGGACTTCGGGACCGAGGTCGAGCTTCTCTTCGTGGACGGAAACTCCACCGACGGCACCCTGGAGGAACTGGCCCGGGTGAAGGCCGAGCACCCCGGCATGCGCATCAGCTACTTCACCCAGGAGGGTAAGGGGAAGCGGATCGCGGTCTGGCAGGGATTCGAGCGGGCCTGGGGCGAGGTGGCGATCATCCTGGACGGGGATATCACGGTGCCCCCGGAGGAGCTGGTGGGGGTGTACGAGCGGTTGTGCGCCGGCCCCCACGTGTTCGTGAACGCCACCCGCTTTCGCTACCCCATGGAGAAGGGGGCCATGCAGGTCCCCAACTACCTGGCCAACCGGTTCTTTGCGGTCCTGGTGAGCGTGATCGTGGGACGCCGCTTCACCGACACCCTCTGCGGCACCAAGGGGCTCTGGAAGGAGACCTTCCTCCGGCTCCGCGACGAGGCGTTCCTGGCCGGGATGGATCGTTACGGGGACCACGAACTGATCTTCGGGGCGTGGAACCTCGGCTGCACGATGGTGGAGCACCCGGTGCACTACAAGGCCCGGCTCTACGGCGAAGCCAAGATCGCCAACCAGAAGTTCTCGGGGGGGACGGCCTTCCTGAAGCTCGATCTGGCCGCCCTCCGTCATCGCCTGTTCGGCCCGAGGCGCCGGCGGGTGTTCGCGGACGCGGCGCGGGTGGGGCCGGGGAAGTAACGGCGTCGGGGGCCGTCCCGTTCAGCCTTCCCGCACCTCCAGCCCCAATGCCTCCCCGTAGCGCGCCAGCGCCGTCCGCACCGCCTCGGTGTCGGCGGCCGGCCGCGCCCCGGCGCCGGATTCGTAGCGGCGCGAGAGCACCCGCAACCACCCCGCGTCCCGCTCCGCCTTGAGATCCACCCGCGCCACCAGCCGCTCCCCGGCCAGGACCGGCAGGCAGTAGTAGCCGTAGGTGCGCTTGGCCGCCGGCTTGAAGATCTCGAGCATCTGCTCGAAGCCGAAGAGACGCTGCACGCGCTTCCGGTCCCAGAGGACCGGATCGAAGGGCGAGAGCAGCACGCCGCGATCCCGGCGGGGACGAGCCGATCGGAGCCTCCCGGCCAGCTCCAGGTCCCCGGGGCGGATCCACCCCTTCACCCGCCGCCCGGCGTCGTTCAGGGCGCAGGGGACGACCTCCCCCGCGGTGACCATCTCCGCCAGCGCCCGCTCCACCCCGGCGCGATGCCGCATGAGCCGGAAGGTCTGGACGATGGTGCCGGTCTCCGCCCAGCCGTGACCGTCCAGGGCCTTCCGGACCAGGGCGCGGAGCGCCGCCTTCTCCCCCACCCGCTCCCGGCGGAGCGCCTCGGGGATCACCCGCTCGGCGAGGTCGTAGCTTCGCTGGAAGTTCCGCCGCTCGCGGACCGCCAGCTCCCCCGAGGACCAGAGCGCCACCGCGACCTTCTTGGCCGGGCGGTGGCCCCACCAGGGACCGTGGTCGGTGCCCTCGAGATCGGTGGAGCGGAGCGGGCCCTCGTCGCGCACCCGGCGCAACAGCTCGCGGGCCAGGCCGCGGTGCTCGGTGAGAATGTCCCCCCACCACGGGTGCTTCCGGAAGCGCTTCCGGCGGAAGGCGAAGACCGGGTAGAGATCCAGGGGAAGCCAGGACGCCTCGTGTCCCCAGTACTCG
The DNA here is from genome assembly GCA_964424285.1 of uncultured bacterium. Classification (GTDB taxonomy): domain Bacteria; phylum Eisenbacteria; class RBG-16-71-46; order JABDJR01; family JABDJR01; genus CAVSKL01. The sequence goes on along the minus strand of CAYRIJ010000013.1, from coordinate 24,050 downwards.
AAGAGCGGCTCGCCGGGCCGAAGCAGGCTCTCCCCCAGCTCCGGGGCGAATCCGGGAAGACGCGAGAGGAGAACGATGGCGTGGCTCCGCGCCCCCGCCACCGAGACGGTGTCGAGCTGGAGGTAGCCGAAGCCGCCGATCACCGCGTGGGCGGCGGTCCGCGCCCGCCGCTCGCCGCGACCCGCGGATACCGGAAAACCCGACCACTCCGGTTTCAGGAGGCCGGCCCGGGCCAGGGCCAGCCGCCGGGCGCCGGGAACGTCGAGGGTCTCCATCCTATTCGGCGTCGTAGATCACCAGGCTCATGACCGGCCGGCCCGGAAGCTCCTTCCGCCCGTTCAGGAATTCCAGCTCCACCACGAAGGCCAGCCCGGCCACCTCGGCCCCCAGCCGCTCCACCAGCCGCACCGCCGCCCCCGCCGTTCCCCCCGTGGCCAGGAGATCGTCCACCACCAGCACCTTGTCCCGGGGACCCAGGGCGTCCTCGTGGATCTCCAGGGTGGCCTCGCCGTACTCCAGCTCGTAGGACTCGGCGAAACGCCGGGACGGGAGCTTCCCCTCCTTCCGGATGGGGACGAACCCCACCCCGAGCCGGCGAGCGACCGCGATCCCGAAGATGAACCCGCGGCTCTCGATTCCGGCCACCGCGGTGATCCCTTCCCCGGCGAAGGGTTCGGTGAGGCGGTCCTCGGCCCAGGCGAAGGCCTTGGGATCGCGGAGGAGCGGCGTGATGTCCCGGAACACGATCCCGGGTTTGGGGAAATCGGGGACGTTTCGAATGAAGTGCTTCAGATCCATGGAACCCCTCCTCACCGCCGGCCCCGCCGGCTCACGAGATGTCGTTGAGCTTGACGCCCTTTTCCGAGAGCTCGATGAACCGCTTCATCCGTTCCAGAGCCGCCTTCTCGATCTGGCGGATGCGCTCCCGGCTCACCCCCAGGTGCTCCCCGGTCCTGGCCAGCGATTGCGCGGTCCCGTCGTCGAACCCGTAGCGGATCCGGAGCACCAGCTCCTCCCGCTCCGAGAGCTTTCCCAGGAGCCGGTTCAGCCGCTCGCGCTCCAGGAGCCGCTCGATGTACTGCTCGAATCCCGCCGGCGGCTCCGCCATCTCGGTCTCGGCCAGGCTCCCCATGGCGTCCCAGGAACTCTCGTAGTCCAGGTTCTTGATGCTCCGGATGAGCTGGCGCACCTTCGCCAGCCGCTTGGCCGGCTCCCCCATCTCCTTCGCCACCTCGGCCATGGTGGGGAGGTGTCCGGTGCGATGGCGCAGACGCGCTTCCACCGCCAGGTAGCGGTTCACGAGCTGCATGACGTGGAAGGGAATCCGCACCGTCCGGGACTGGTTGGCCACCCCCCGGGCCAGGGCCTGCTTGATCCACCAGGAACCGTAGGTCGAGAACCGGAAGCCGCGGGCGTAGTCGAAGCGGTCCACCGCGGCGATCAGCCCCAGGTTTCCCTCCTCGATGAGGTCCTCGAAGGGCACCCCCCGTCCCGCGTAGCTCCGGGCGATCTTCACCACCAGCCGGAGATTCGAGACGATGAGCTTCTTCCGGGCCTCGAACCGGTTGTGGGGGGTGGAGCCCTCGCGCATCTCCCGCCCGTAGCGCTGCTCTTCCTCGGCGGTGAGGAGCGGGTGGCGGCCGAGGTCGCGCAGGTAGATCTGGAGAGAATCGAGTTCCGCGCCGGACGGCTCGGGTTTGACCGGGTCCGCGTCCTCCTCGATCTCGAGCCCCAGCTGCCGGGTCACGTCGAGGAACAGGTCGAACGCGGTCTCGTCGAA
>CAYRIJ010000013.1:18852-22170 GCA_964424285.1 uncultured bacterium | reverse complement strand
AACTCCCGCAGGCGGTCCTCCGGGCCCTCGGCCCGGGCCTCCACGCTGCCGTCGGGGAGGTTTCGCACCCAGCCGCCCAGACCCCGCCGGGCGGCCTCGCGCCGGGCCGAGGCGCGGAAGAACACGCCCTGGACGCGGCCGTGTATGGTGGCGTGGAGTACGGTGGTGGACATGGCGCTCCCGGTTCGCTCGGGTCGGGATCCCACTCCCGACCGGCGGCTCGACGCAACAGACTAGCGCGGAACGCGACCCGATGGGATTCGAAAATGAACGCCGCCCGGGGGGCCGGCTCGGCCCGCGCCCGGGGGCCCGGAGCATCCCCCGAGGGGGATGAAAATGGTCGGGGCGAGAGGATTTGAACCTCCGACTCCCTCGTCCCGAACGAGGTGCGCTACCAGGCTGCGCTACGCCCCGACCTCAAGGAACCGCTCTCTCGCCCCAAGCCTCCGGGGAACGGACGGCCGGACACGAGAGCCGATAACTATAGGGATCGCCCCGCGTTCCCGCAAGCCCTCTCCGCTCCCGCGCGCGGAATCCCGTCCGCGGCATTCCGCCGCCGGCCCTACCGGCCCCCGAGAAGGCCTCCCAGGCCGATCACCCCGGTCACCGCCAGGGTGACCACCACCCCGGCCAGGAGGACCCCGGCCGCGATGGCCGGAAAGGACCGGTGGATGCGGATCCCCAGGAGAAAGGCCAGGGCCGCCCCCGTCCACGCCCCGGTCACCGGGAGGGGGATGGCCACGAAGAGGGCCAGCCCCCAGGGACCGTACCGGTCCACCGGGCCGCTCTTCTTCCGGGTGCGCGCGAAGAGCCAGTCGAAGAATCGCCCGAATCCGGGGAGCCGGCCGAGCCAGCGGGAGAGCGGGCCCAGGAAGAGGAGGATCGGGATCACCGGCACCAGGTTCCCGGCCACCGCGAAGAGATAGGCGGTGGTCCAGGGGAGCCCGGCCACTCCGATGGCGTAGGGAATGGCCCCGCGGAGTTCCACGATGGGAAACATGGAGATGACGAAGGTGGTCCACTCCGGAGGAAGGAACTGGAAGGCGTGAATGACCGCTTCTCTCACCGGGACACCCCTCCGGACCCGCCGCTCACCGGGGGTCCACCTCGAACCCTTCCCGGCCCAGGAGCGGCACGAAGACGCAGCGGACCAGCGCCTCTTCCCGGGCCTCCTCCCCCTGGCGGGTGTATCGCATGAGGGTCTGCTCCAGCCGGTCCCCCACCGGGGCCACCAGGATCCCCCCCTCCACCAGCTGCTCCAGGAGCGCGCGGGGCGCGTGGGGAGCGGCCGCGGTCACCACGATGCGATCGTAGGGAGCGGCGTCCTTGAACCCGGTGCTCCCGTCTCCCACCTTGACCACGATCCCCGACAGATCGAGCTCCCCGAAGAGCTTCTGGGTCCGCCGGGCCAGATCCGCGATCCGCTCCACGGTGATCACCCGGCAGCCCATCGCGGCCAGGACCGCGGCCTGGTACCCGGATCCGGTCCCGACCTCGAGCACCTTCATCCCCGGCTCGAGCTTCAGGGCCGCGGTCATCAGCGCCACCATGTTGGGGGCGGAGATGGTCTGCCCGCCGCCGATGGGGAGCGCGGACCCCGAGTAGGCGTCGTGCTCCATGGCCGGGGGGACGAAGCGGTGGCGGGGAACCCGCCGCATGGCCTCGACGACCCGCGGATCGGTGATCCCGCGGCCGATCACCTCGATTTCCACCATGCGATCGCGGGCCTGGGGGAAATCGCGCCGTTCGATCACGGGAGCCGGAATTCCAGGCCGCGCAGGTAGTCGAAACCGCGCGCGTCGGTGATGTCGAGGAGGAGCGGGGTGAGCGAGACGTACCCCTCCTCCACCGCGGCGAAGTCGGTGTCGGACCCGGGCTCCCAGGTCGGGGCGGCCCCCCCGATCCAGTAGTAGTCCCTCCCCCGGGGATCGATCTTCTTCACGATGGCGTCGTTGTAGACCCGGGTGCCGAGCCGGGTCACCCGGATGCCGCGGATCTCCTCCCGGGGGACCGGGGGCACGTTGACGTTGACCAGGAACCGGGAAGGGGGGTTCGCGTCCAGGAGCACCCGGGCCAGCTCGGCGGCGATCGAGGCGGCGGCGGCGGGCTCCCGGAACTTCCAGGACGCCAGGCTCACCGCCATCGAGGGGATGCCCAGCAGCGCCCCCTCCATGGCCGCGGCCACCGTGCCGGAGTAGATCACGTCCTCGCCCATGTTGGGCCCGTGGTTCACCCCGCTCACCACCAGATCCGGGCGGGCCCCCAGGAATTCCCGCACCGCCAGCAGGACGCAGTCGGTGGGGGTGCCTTCCACCCCGAAGGTGCGGTTACCCAGGTCCTTGATGCGGAGCGGGTGGTGGAGGGTGAGGGCGTGGGAGGTGGCGCTCTGTTCGGTGAGGGGAGCCATCACCGTGACCTCGCCCAGCGCGCTCAGCGCCTCGACCAGGGCCCGGAGCCCCGGGGCGTGCACCCCGTCGTCGTTGCTGACCAGAATCCGTTTCATGCACCGGCTCCGCTCTTCCGCAATCGTTTCATCTCACCCACCCAGCGAACGCTGCGCGCCACCAGCCGGAGGAACCGCAGGGTGTCCCGCCCCGGGTGAACCTTGCTCACCTCGTCGCCGTAGACCACCGGCATGGGGATCTCCACGATGCGATACCCCAGCCTCGCCGCCTTGATCAGGATCTCCGACTCCGCGTCGAACCGCTCCGACTCCAGGGGCACCGTCCCGAGCACCCGGGCCGCGATCCACCGGAAGCCCGACTGGCTGTCGGTGATCCGCGCTCCGGCCAGGCCGCTCACCACCCGGGAGGTGAACCGGTTCACCGCCACCCGGAGCCAGGGCATGCCCGCCGGGTGCCGCATCCGCGAGCCCACCACGATGTCCGCCCCGGCGGCGGCCCGCAGGAACCCGGGGATCCAGGCCGGATCGTGCTGGCCGTCGGCGTCGAGGGTGATCACCCCCCCCGCGCCCTCGGCCAGGGCGACGTTGAAGCCGGTCCGGAGCGCCGCCCCCTTCCCCCGGTTCACCGCATGGCGGACCACCCGGATCCCCGCCGCGGCCGCCCGCTCCGGGGCCCCGTCGGTGGACCCGTCGTCGACCACCAGCACCCGTTCCGGCGAGAGCGCCCGGCCCGCCGCCCTGGCGACCTCGGTCAGCGGGCCCCCGGCGTTGAAGGCCGGGATCACCGCCCAGGTGGCGCCGGCCGCGTCGTCTTCGCGCGGCGGCGGGACTCCGGCGTCCGGACGGCCGGTCATGGCGGGGCCCCCCCCCCCCCCCCCCCCCCCCCCCCCGCCCCCCCCCCCCCCCCCCCCCCC
>CAYRIJ010000013.1:0-18842 GCA_964424285.1 uncultured bacterium | reverse complement strand
GGGCGAACGGCCCGTCGAAGCGGTGAAACCGATCCGGACGGCCGCCCGAGACCCTCGGGCCGGCGACCGGACCACGCGCGCCGTCGGCGGCGACGAAATGGTCGGGGCGACTGGATTTGAACCAGCGACCACTTGCACCCCAAGCAAGTGCGCTACCAGGCTGCGCCACGCCCCGACCGTAAGACCGTTTTGGGGTCGAAGGAGAATACACGAGGAAAATGGGGCCTACAACCCCCCGGCCGGGCCGGCGCCGTTATCGAGGTCCTTGAGGAGCATCTGCAGCTCGCGCCGCACCTCCAGGAGAAGGGCGGCCCGGTCCACGTCGTTGAAGCTGAACTCGAGCTGGTCGCGGATCGCGTCCTTCTCGTCCGAGAGCTTCTTCTTGGCCCCGGCGATGGTGAACCCCTTATCGTAGAGAAGATCCTTGATGAGCATGATCAGCTTCAGGTCCTTCTTCTTGTACATCCGGTTTCCGGCCTTGTTCTTTCGGGGCCGGAGCATCCGGAACTGGGTCTCCCAGTATCGAAGGACGTGGGGCTTGACCTTGGTGAGGCCGGCCGCCTCGCTGATGGAATAGTAGATCCGCGACTCCGCCTTCTGCTTCATGGACTCCCCCTGCGGACTTCGGCGGGGGCGGGATCCTCGGCCTTGGGCTCGCGGGTCATGAGCGCCCGCATGGCCTCCCGGGGATCCTCCCCCTCGAACAACACGGCGTACACCCGTTCCACGATCGGCATCTCGGTCCCGGTCTCCCGGACCAGCTCCCGGGCGGCGCGGGTGGTGTGAACCCCCTCGGCCACCATGCTCATCCCCGCCAGCACCTCGGCGAGCGGGCGCCCACGCCCGAGCTCCTCCCCCACCCGCCGGTTCCTGCTGTGCCGGCTGGCGCAGGTGGTGACCAGGTCCCCGACCCCGGCCAACCCGAAGAAGGTCTCCGGGCGGGCGCCGAGACGCGCGCCCAGGCGGGTCATCTCGGCCAGCCCCCGGGTGAGGAGCGCCCCCAGGGTGTTGTCCCCGAACCCGAGCCCGGCCGCGATTCCCGCGGCCAGCGCGATCACGTTCTTGAGGGACACCGCGAGCTCCACCCCCAGCACGTCGTCGTTGGTGTAGACCCGGAGCGACTGGTCGGAGAAGAGCGCCTGCACCGCCTCGGCGGCGACCACGTCCCGGGAGGCGGCGACCACCGCGGTCGGATGGCGTCGCGCCACCTCCTCGGCGTGGCTCGGCCCCACCAGCGACACCGCGACCCGGCCCGGAAGTTCTTCATCCAGGACCTGAAGCATGAGCCTTTTCGTTTTGATTTCCAAGCCCTTGGCCACGTTCACCACCGGGCCGGCGGGGAGCGCGGGGGCGGCGGCGCGGGCCAGCTCCCGGAGGGCGAAGCTCGGGACCGCGAAGAGGGTGCTTTCGGCCCCTCCCAGGGCGTCGGCCGGGGTGTCGTGAACCGTCAGGCCTTCGGGAAAGGCGATTCCGGGCAGGTACTTCCGGTTCTCCCGGTCGGCGGCCAGAGCCCGTCGCTGGGCCGGGTCATGGGTCCACCCGGCCACCGCGTGCCCGTTTCGGGCCAGGTGGACGGCGAGGGCGGTTCCCCAGGATCCGAGTCCCAACACCGCGACCTTCATCGGGGGGATTCCTCCGGCTCCGGCTCGGGCTCGCGGGCCGGGGCGTCCCCGGGCGCTTCGGCGCGCCCTTCCGAGGCCTCGGAGGGGCGAGCCGCCCCCCCTTCGGGGGTCTCCGGGCGGTGCTCCCAGATCGCCTGCTCCCGGCCCGCCGCCACCCGCCGCCAGTTGGTGCGATGGCGGGTGAGGACCAGCGCCGCGAGGAGGATGGACACCGCGAGCACCCACGGAAACCGCGGTCCCAGGGCGTCCCGGGTGGCGACCACGAAGAGCGGCAGGAGGAGCGACGCGACCCCGGAGGCCACCGAAACCCAGCCGGTGAAGGCCAGGACCGCGGCCCAGACCAGGAAGCTCAGGACGGCGGCCTCGGGGGCGAGACCCAGAAAGACCCCGAGCCCGGTGGCCACCCCCTTCCCGCCCTTGAACCGCGCGAAGGGGGTGAACATGTGTCCGGCCACCGCGGCCAGGGCCGCCGCGGCGGGGAGCGCCCCCTGGACCGGGGGCGGGGCGAGAATCCGCGCCGCCGCCACCGCCGCCGTGCCCTTGGCGATGTCCAGGACCAGCACCCCGATCCCCCACTTCCAGCCCAGGACCCGGTAGACGTTGGTGGCCCCGAGGTTCCCGCTCCCGTGGCGGCGGAGGTCCACCCCGTGAAGCCGCCCCACCCAGAGGCTCCAGGCCAGGGACCCCAGGAGGAAGGCGGCGATCAGCGCCGCCGCGGCGGGGATCATCGGCGCCGGGCCCGGAAGTCCAGCCGGAGCGGGGTGGCCCGAAGCTCCAGGCGGGCGCGGAAGATGTTCCGGAGGTAGCTCTTGTAGGCGGGGGGGATCTCATCGGGGGCGTTGGTGAACAGCGCGAGCATGGGAGGCGAGTCCGCGACCTGGGTCACGTAGTAGAGCTTCAGGGGCCTCCCGTTCTTCCGCATCGGGGGCTGGAGGCGGTCGGTGGCCTCCAGGAGGATCTCGTTCAACACGCTGGTGGCCACCCGCCGTTTCCGCTCGTCGTAGAGTTCCTTGAGGAGCGGAGGGATCCGGCTCACCCGCTGCCCGGTGAGGGCGGAGACGAACAGGATCGGCGCGTCGGCCAGGAGGGTGAGCTTCTCCCGGAGATCCAGCACCACCGAGCCGGTGGTGTGGGTGTCCTTCTCCACCAGGTCCCACTTGTTGTGGATGATGATCGCCGACTTTCCCTCGTCCACGATCATCGAGGCGATGCGCGCGTCCTGGGAGGTGATGGGCTCGGTAGCGTCCAGCACCAGCAGGGCCACGTCGCACCGGTCGAGGCTCTTCCGGGTGCGGAGCGCGGAGTAGTACTCGACGCCGGTGGCCACGTGACTCCGGCGGCGAAGCCCGGCGGTGTCCACCAGCAGGTACTCCACCCCGTCGTAGCGGAAGGGGACGTCCACCGCGTCCCGGGTGGTCCCCGCCACCGGGTGGACGATCAGGCGCGACTCCCCGAGGAGCCGGTTGGCCAGGCTCGACTTCCCCACGTTGGGACGGCCCACCAGGGCCACGTGGATGGCCTCGACTTCGTCCTCCTGGGGGTTCCGGCGGGGAAGCCGCTCCACGATCGCGTCGAGGAGGTCCCCCACCCCGCGCCCGTGCTGGGCGGAGAGGAGCTGTGGGTTTCCGAGACCCAGCTCGGCCGTCTCCACCGCGTCCAGCTCCTGCTTGGTGCTCTCCACCTTGTTGGCCACCACCAGCACCTTGTCGGCGTGGGGCCGGAGGTCCTCGGCGATCGCCCGGTCCACCGCGGTGAGCCCCTCGCGCGCGTCGAGCAGGAACAGGATCAGGTCGGCGTCGCCCAGGGCCAGCCGCGCCTGGGCCAGGATCGCCGTCTCCATGGAATCCTGGGTGTCGGGGACCAGGCCGCCGGTGTCCATGAGCCGGAACGAGACCCCGTTCCAGGAGGCCTCGCCTTCCCGGCGGTCGCGCGTCACCCCGGGCACGTCGTCCACCACGGCCTCGGCGCGACCGACCACCCGGTTGAAGAACGTGGACTTCCCCACGTTGGGCCGCCCCACCACCGCCACCAGGGGCAGCCGCTGGCGTCTCATCGCTCCCCCACGACCATGGCCGGGAACGTCCCGGGCTCGAACTCCTCCCGGTCGGAGACGTCGAGGATCGGGGCCCAGGACGCCTCCACCTCCACCCCGAGCTCCCGGGCCAGGTCGCCGGGGGCGAGGTCGTCCAGGAACACGCCGTCCTCGTTCACCGATTCGTCGGGGACGAGCACGAGGTCTCCGGGACGGACCCGGGGGCGCGCGGCCTCGAGGAGGTCCCGTCCCCCCAGAAGTCCGGCCACCGTGGTGGGCCGGCCGAAGAGACGGTTCTCCACCGCGACGGCGTGGAGCGAAACCTCGGGGAGGCGCGCGGCGAGGCGCGGCAGGTGATCGGTCAAGACCGGGGCGAAGCTCTCGCCGGTGAGGATCCACACCCGCTCGATCCCCCGGCGGCGGAGTGCCGCCCCCCGGGGGTGGGCGTCCTCGAAGAACATGAGGGCGCTCCGCACCAGGCCCACGCCGTTCTCGCGCTGGCCGAAGTCGCCGTAGTAGGCGGCGGTGGGAATCGGCTTCCCGGCCAGGATCACCAGCTCGTCCGCCACGTAGGCGAACGGGGTCCCCAGCCGCCGCTCCATGGCCCGTCCGGTGCGGCGCACCTGGGCGGCCAGCCGGCGCGCCTCGGCCCGGGTGAAGGTGCGCATCTCCGGAAGGTTCTCGCGATGGGCGGTGAGCCCCACCGGCACCACGGAGACCGATTGCACTCCGGGGTAGTAGGCGGCGAGGCCTTCGATGGTCTCCTCGAGCACCGCCCCGTCGTTCACGCCGGGGACGGCCACGATCTGGGTATGGAGGGTGATCCCTCCGTCCAGGAGCTGCTCGATCCGGCGGCGGATCTCCCCCGCGCGCTTGCTCTTCAGCACCCGCTCCCGCACCGCGGGATCCAGGGCGTGCACCGAGACGTAGAGCGGCGAAAGCTCCTGCTCGACGATCCGCTCGAACTCCCACTCCTTGAGGTTGGTGAGGGTCACGAAGTGGCCGTGGAGGTAGGAGTAGCGGTAGTCGTCGTCCCGGTAGTGGAGGCTCTTCCGGAGGCCCTCCGGAAGCTGGTCCACGAAGCAGAACGGGCAATCGTTCCCGCAGATCCGGATCCGGGGCTCGGCGAACCGGAGCCCCAGGGGACGGCCGTAGGTGCGGACGATCCGGACCTCGTAGGGTTTTCCGTAGACGTCCTTGTCCTCCACGGTGAGGACGAGGATCTCCTCCCCCAGCCAGAGATGCAGGTCCAGGAAGTCGCGCACCGCGCGGCCGTTCACCCGGACGACCCGGTTGCCCGGACGGAGGCCGGCCTCGGCGGCCAGGGAACCGGGGTCGACGGAGATGATGTCCACGGGTTGGGCTCCCTTACGATCCCGGGGGGATCCGGGCCTCGCGGAGGTTCTTAGGCGATCTAAAATAAGTGCAAGCAGTTAAAAAGATTACGGGGTTCCTGTCAAGGGATATCTCCGGGAGTCGGGGCACCTCCCCGCGCTTCGGCCCGCCTTCCGAGGCCCCGGAGGACGGCCGGGACTCGGGAACGGACCGGGGGGGGGAGATGGAGCGGGCGACCGGGTTCGAACCGGCGACATTCAGCTTGGGAAGCTGACACTCTACCAACTGAGTTACGCCCGCTCTCGAATTGGCAGGAGGGATTGAACCCGATCCGGGGAGCCGGTGTCAAGCGGATGCGGCGCGGAGGAGCTTCGACCCCCTCAACCGCGCCACAGGGCGAGCACGCGATCGGCGGTCAGCTCCGGGGTTTCCCCGGGGGCCACCAGGAGCCGGCGGGCGTCGGTGAGGCTCCGGAACCAGGTGCGCTGGCGTTTCACGAAGCGCCAGGTGTTCCGGACGATGTCCTCGATCCACCGCTCGCGGTCCAGGGCGCCGTCGAGGTAGCGCGCGGTCTCGGCGAACCCCACGCTCTTCATGGCGGGAAGGTCGGCGGGGATGCCGCGGCTCCGAAGCGCCCGCACCTCGTCCTCGAGGCCGGCCGCCACCATCCCGAGCACGCGCGCCCGGAGCCGCGCCTTGAGGTCGTCGTCGGCGCGGTCGAGGACGGCGATCGAGGCCGCGATCGCCGTCCGGCGCCCCTTGGTGCGAAGCTCGCTGGTGGGGCGGCCGGAGAGCGCCATGATCTCCAGGGCGCGCATCACCCGCTGGGCGTCCCGGGGGGAGATCCCCGCCGCCGACTCGGGATCGAGCCGGGCCAGCTCCACGTAGAGCGCCTCCACCCCTTCGTGTTCCAGGCGGAGCCGGATCTTCGCCCGCACCGCCTCGTCCTTGGGGAGACCCTCGTCCAACCCGCCCAGGGCGGCGCGGAGATACAGTCCCGACCCCCCGACCAGGAGCGCGGTCTTCCCACGCCCCTCGATCTCCGCCGCCGCGGCCCGGGCGCGCCGCCCGAACTCCCCCGCGCTCATCACCGCCTCGGGCTCGACCTCCGCCACCAGATGATGGGGGACGCGTTCGCGTTCGGCGACGCTGGGAGCGGCGCTCCCGATCTCGAGCCCCCGGTAGATCTGGCGGGAATCCACCGAGACGATCTCCGCGTCGAGGGCTTCGGCCAGGGGAAGGCTCACCGCGGTCTTTCCCGAAGCGGTGGGGCCCAGGAGCACCCGGAGCGGTTCGTTCATCGGTCGTTCTCCATCCGGATCTGCGGCGTCCCTACCCCGACCGGCCGAACCTCCGGTGAAGATCGGTGAGGGGGACCCGGAGGAACACCGGGCGGCCGTGCGGGTCCCCCTGGGGTTTGTGGGTGGCGAAGAGCTGGTTCACCAGGACGTTCATTTCCTCGAGGGTGAGCTTCTGTCCCGCCTTCACCGCGCCCTGGCAGGCCACCGCGCGGGCCACCCGCTCGGTGAAGTCCATGCTGGTGGGTAGCTCGGTCACGTGGTCGAGCACGTCCCGGAGCAGCGCCCCGTGCCGCCATTCGCGAAGCCCGCCGGGGATGGCGTGGACCAGCACCGTGGTGCCGCCGAACACCTCCAGGTGGAAGCCCAGCTTCTCCAGCACCGAGTGGGATTCCAGGAGCAGCGAGAACTCGTCGTGGGTGAGGTCCACGGTGAGCGGGAAGAGGAGTTCCTGGCTCACCGGCGGAGCGCCCTCCAGGCGGAGCATCGCCTGCTCGAAGAGCACGCGCTCGTGCGCCGCGTGCTGATCGATGATGAGGAGGGCGCCCTCGATCGCCCCCAGGATGTAGGTCTTGTGGAGCTGCCAGAGGTTGGCCAGGACCGGCCCGGTCTCCTCCTCCTCCGGTTCGGCGGAGGCGAAGCCCCGCGCGGCCTCGGCGGGGAAGGGCACGATGCGCGGGGGTTCCGCATCCCTCGGCTCCCCCACCCGCGACGCCCCCCCGAACTCCGCCGGGGCGGCCGGAAACCGGAGCGATCGTTGACCGGACCCCGGCTCCGCCGAGGGCGCCGCGGTCCCCGCCCCCAGCTTCAGGCTGGGAAAGTGGTTCTCCACCCGGTTCCTCAGCAACCGGATGAGCCGCGGGTAGAGCTCGCGCTCCCGGAGCAGGCGCACCTCCCGCTTGGTGGGATGGACGTTGACGTCGACCTCTTCGGGGGGAAGACGGAGGTGGAGGATGGCCTCGGGATGGCGCGAGGGCGGGATGAGATCCCCGTAGGCCTCGCGCACCGCGACCTTGAGGAGCGGGCTCATGATCCAGCGGTCGTTCACCAGGAAGGTCTGATGGGTGCCGCGGGCGCGGGAGTCCTCGGGAGCCCCGAGGAAACCCTCCAGGGCCAGTCCGGGCCCCTCTTCCAGCACCGGCACCATGCGGGCCAGCCGCTCGCGCCCCAGGATCTGGCCCAGGCGGCCATGGAGGTCCTCGGCGGCGGGGAGATTGAGGGAGGTCTTTCCGTCCAGCACCAGGAAGAAGGCGGTCCCCGGGCGGGCGAGGGCGTAGGCCTGGAGGAGCTGGGAGATGTAGCGAAGCTCCGAGGCGTCGGACTTCATGTACTTCCGGCGGGCCGGGGTGTTGAAGAAGAGGTCCCGGACCTCCACCGTGGTCCCCGCCGCGCGCGCCGCGGGCCCGGGGGCGGCGATCCTCCCGTCCTCCACCGTGATCTCCGCCCCCATGGATTCCTCGGCGGACCGGCTCACGATGCGGAGCCGCGACACCGCTCCGATGGCGGCCAGCCCCTCCCCGCGAAACCCGAGGGAGGCGATGTGGACCAGGTCGTCCGAGTCGGAGATCTTGCTGGTGGCGTGGCGCTGGACCGCGACCGCCAGGTCGTCGGCGGCGATTCCCCCCCCGTCGTCGGACACCCGGATGAGCGCGGTGAGGGGACCCTCCACCGAGACCTCGATCCGGCGGGCGCCGGCGTCCACGGCATTCTCCACCAGCTCCTTCACCACCGATCCCGGACGCTCCACCACCTCCCCGGCGGCGATCCGCCCCACCAGGGCGTCGGGCAGCACACGGATGGGGGCCGGCTTCACCAGGTGGGCACCTCGCCGGCCAGGGCCAGCTCCACCCGGCGAAGCTTCAGGGGCCAGTGAGGGTCGGCGTCGATCCCGGCCAGGTGGATCCGGATCTCCGGCGCGGGATCCCAGCGCCGCCAGGGGGAGGCGTCGGTCTCGAAGGTCGCGGCCAGGAGCGCCTTGGGAAGGACCAGGCTCCCGGTGAACCCCACCCCCTCGCCCCGGGCCTGCACCAGCTTCCAGCCCGCGCCCTCGTGATGCCAGAAGAGGGCGGCCGACGCCCCCAGGGCGTCGAGCACCGGGGTGGCCCAGGCGGCCAGGGCCGGACCGTCGGCCTGGGGGTCGGGAAGGCCGTGGGCGGCCAGGGCGTGGGCCCGGCGCCGCCACCCCATGAGATCGCGGAGCGCCATGTCCTCGGCCACCCGGGCCAGGGCGTCGAGGTTCAGCCGCCCCCCGTCCTCCCCCGCTCCGGACAGGCGGAACCGCCCCCAGGAGGAGGGAATCTCGATGCCGGCTCCCGGCTCCTCGGCGGCGGCGCCGCCGGGCGCGGAACCCACCGTCACCCAGGGGACCCAGACGTCGGTCATGCCGTCCCACCAGAGGACGGCCCCGGCGTCCTCCCCGATCGCCCGGCAAACCAGGTAGCGAAAGGAATCCTCGGGGCGTTTCCAGATGTCGGGGGGCGGGGCGGCCTCGCCCGGGGGCGAGGCCGGAGGTCCGGCTTCAGGTGTCACCTTGAACTCCTTGGCTTGATAAGGCGTTGGACGATTATCTTCAGGCAATTTCGAGGCAACCGCGACCGGCTCGGCGGGATCGCTCTCCGACGAGGCGCCCACGGCGGGGGTGGGCGCGGGACCGGCGGCGGAGACCGCCGCCCAGCTCGCCCGGGCCTGCTCCAGGGCCGAGGTCACCAGGGTGCGCTCCCGTCCCACGTCGTCGGGATGGATGATCCGGGCCCCCACCTCGCGCCAGGGCTCCACCATCTCGTCGGCCGGTCCCCCGCGCCGGACCGGCACCACCACCACGTCGTCGGGGCGGGGCCGCGGGGGTTCGGTCAGGGCGGGAAACTCCGCCAGGGAGGCCAGGCAGAGGATCAGCGCCGCGGGATCGGGGTGGACGGCGAGAACCTCGGGACGGGGATCCATGAGGGAGATGTGGGACAGGACGTCCACGTCGTCCTCGCCGAGCCCCAAGAGTACGAGTCTGGACATGGTTGCTACTCCAAGGTGCGGGTCTCATGGGATTTCGCCCGGGCGGCGGGGCCCGGATCGGAGATCGAGAGCGCCGCCTCGACCACCCGATCCGCCCCGATCTCGAGCATGCAGCGGAAGTGCCCCCGCGGGCAGCGCGGTCCCCCGTGCAGGGAGCAGGGGCGGCACGAGAGCCCCTCGATCTCCAGCACCCGGTGACCCGGGCCCGCCGGCGCGAATCCAAAGGATCGCACGGTCGGACCGAAGATTGCCACCACCGGGGTGCCCACCGCCGCCGCGACGTGCATGAGCCCGGTATCCCCGGTGATCACCCCGGACAGCCGGGCCAGGAGCGCGGCCACCCGGGGGAGATCCGGTTCGAGGATCGGCGTCCACTCGGTCTGCGCGGGCCACGCCGCCCGCCAGGCCGCCAGGAGCGGTTCCTCCCCGGGGCCGAAGAACACCGGGGCCGGTCCCCGGCCGGACCCGGCCAGGCGGCGGCCCACCTCCACGAAACGTTCCAGCGGCCAGCGCTTGGTGGCGTGACGGGCCCCGGGAACCAGCCCCACCCGGCCCGGCCCGGGAATCCGCCCCGCGGCCTCGGCCCGGAGCGTCGCGGCCGGAAAGAGCGCGGGAAGGGCGCGCGAGCCCGGGAGCACGGTCTCCGCGAACGCCCCCGCCACCCGGTAGTCGGGGGGCGGGCCGAAGCGCCGGGTCAGGACCAGGAGCCGTCTCCGGAGATCGTGCCGCTCGGGACGGCGGACCCGCCGCACCCCGGCCAACCCGAGCAGCAATCGCGTGCGCGGCGACGCCTGGAGGTCGAAGGCCTCGACGTAGCGCTCGCGCCGGAGGCGCGCCGCCCAGGCCCGGACCCCGGACGGCCCCCGCTCCCCGCGCGGCCACGCCCACACCCGCCGGACCGCGGGATGCCCCTCCCAGAGCGAAGCCCACTCCGCCTTCACCAGGACGTCCACCGCCCCGTCCCCCCAGCGCTCCCGTGCGGCGGCGGCGGCGGCGGTGGAGAGGACCACGTCCCCCAGGGAGCCCAGGCGGATGAGGAGTCGAGGCTCGGAGGTCACCCCCGCTTCGGCCGGGCCGCCGCCTTGTCCGCGGATGCCGTTCCTCCTTTGCCGCCGCCGGAGCGGCGCCGGGCCCCGGCCCGCTTCGCGGTTCGCCGCCGCTTCGGGCGCGTCCCCAGGAGGGCGGCCTCGAGGACCTCGCCGAGGCGGTGGGCGAACACGAACTCCATGTCCTTCCGCAGCCCTTCGGGGACCTCGCTCAGGTCGGTTTCATTGTGGGCGGGAAGGATGACCCGCTTGATCCCCGCCCGCCGCGCCCCCAGCACCTTCGACTTGACCCCGCCGATGGGGAGCACGTTTCCACGGAGGGAGATCTCGCCGGTCATGGCGGTGTCCGAGCGCACGGCCCGCCCGCTGATCAGGGAGGCCAGGGCGGTGACCATGGCCACCCCCGCCGACGGCCCGTCCTTGGGCATGGCTCCGGCCGGAACGTGGATGTGGAAGTCCGTCCGCTCGAACTCGGGCCGCTCCACGCCGAATCCGTCGGCGTGGGAGCGAACATAGGAGAGCGCGGCGATGGCCGATTCCCGCATCACGTCGCCGAGCTGGCCGGTCAGGGTGAGGTTCCCCCGTCCCGGCATGCGGGTGGCCTCGATGAACAGGATCTCCCCGCCGTAGGGGGTCCAGGCCAGACCGGTCACCACCCCCACCCGGTTCCTGCGTTCGCGCTTTTCGCGGAACACCTTGGATTGACCCAGGTAGTCGGCAAGGTTCTTCCGGGTGACCGAGGCCTTGACCCGCTTCCCGCGGGCCACCCGCGTGGCCACCTTGCGGGCCACCCGGTTGATCTGGCGCTCCAGCTCCCGGACCCCCGCCTCGTGGGTGTACTCGTTGGCGATGGCGGAGAGGGCGGAGCGGGCGATCCGAAGGTGCTTGCCGCCGATGCCGTTGTCGGCCAGGGCCCGCGGCACCAGGTAGCGCCGGGCGATCTCCACCTTGTCCTGGGTGGTGTAGCCGGGAAGCTCGATCACTTCCATGCGGTCCCGGAGCGGGCCCGGGATGGAGTAGAGCACGTTGGCGGTGGTGATGAAGAGCACCCGGGAGAGATCGTAGGGGACGTTCAGGTAGTTGTCCTGGAAGCTGTTGTTCTGCGCCGGGTCGAGCACCTCGAGCAGCGCCGAGGCGGGATCGCCGCGGAAGTCCGCCCCCACCTTGTCCACCTCGTCCAGCATGAACACCGGGTCGGGGGCCTTGGCCGAGGCCACCCCCTGGATGATCCGTCCGGGCATGGCCCCGATGTAGGTGCGCCGGTGCCCCCGGATCTCCGCTTCGTCATGGAGGCCGCCCAGGGAGAGGCGCACGAAGGGCCGGCCGAGCGCCCGCGCGATCGACTGGCCGAGGGAGGTCTTCCCCACTCCGGGCGGTCCGGTCAGGCAGAGAATGGGGCTCCGGGGATGCTCGGTGAGCTTTCGCACCGCGAGATACTCGAGGATCCGCTCCTTGACCTCCTCCAGGTCGAAGTGGTCCTGGTTCAGGATCTCCTCCGCCTTGGCGAGATTGATGACCGGGCGCTCGGCCCCCTTCCACGGCACCTGGAGCATCCAGTCGATGTAGGTGCGGGCCACGGTGTACTCCGCGGCCTGGGGCGGCATCACCTTCAGGCGATCGAACTCCTTCAGGGTGGCCTCGTGGGCCGCCTCCGGCATCTCCGCCTCGTCGATCCGCTTCATGAGCTCGGCCAGCTCCGGGTTCTCCTCATCCCCGCCCAGCTCCTTCTGGATGGCCTTCAGCTGCTGCCGCAGATAGAACTCGCGCTGGCTCTTCTCCATCTCGGTCTGGACCTGGTCTTGGATGCGGCGGCCCAGGGCGAGGATGTCCAGCTCCCGCACCATGAAGGCGGTGACCCGCTCCAGCCGCTTGTCCGAGTCCCGTTCCTCGAGGAGCGCTAGCTTGTCCGAGAGCTTGAGGTTGAGGTTGGCACCGAGAAAGTCCGCCAGCCGGCCGGGATCGTCCACGTTCAAGGCCACCACCTTGAGCTCCTCGGAGAGATACCCGGTGGCGTCCACCAGCTTCTGGAAGAGCTCCAGCGCGTTCCGGCGGAGCGCTTCCCCCCGCCGCGACGGCTGCTTGTCCCCCGTCACCACCTCCACCCGTCCCCGGAGGAACGGCGTTTGCTGGATCAGCTCCACCAGCTTGATCCGGGCCACTCCCTGGACCAGGAGACGCATGCCGCCGTCGGGGAAACGCAGCATCTTGTGGATGATGGCCGCGGTTCCGGTGCCGGACAGCTCGGAAGCCGAGGCCACCGGACGGGCCCGCGCCCCGATCTCGGAGTTTTCTCCGTCATGGTCCCGGTTTCCGGAGGCCCCGTCCCCTCCCGGGCCGTTGGGGGGATCCGCGTCCCGGCCCCCCTCCTCCGCCCCGGCCTCCACCGTGAACAGCCCGATCATCTTGCTCCCGGCCAGGGCCTCGTCGATCGGATCCAGGAGCTCCCGATCGCTCACCACCAGGGGGAACATCATGTACGGGAAGGCCACCACGTCCTTGAGGGGAACCAGGGGGAGGACGGTGGGAATCTCGAGCGCCTGACCGGAGTCGGTCTTCACCGTAATCGTCGAATCAGCCATCGTCCCTACTCCACCTCAATTTGATGTTCCTGGGCCTTCGCCCGGGGACGGGCCTTGAGCCGGATCTCCAGCACCCCGTCGCGGTAGGTCGCCGCCGCCGCCGCCGCGGCGAAGTTCTCGGGTACCTGGATGCTCCGGGCGAAAGGGCCCATCGCGATTTCCATCTTGTGAAACGTCTTCCGGCCGGGGGGCGTATCGTCCCGCCGGAGGCCCCGAACGTGGACGATCCGGGACCGCATGACCACCTGGATGTCCTTGCGGTTCACCCCGCTCAGGTCCATCCGGATCACGAACTCGGTGTCCGTCTCGTAGGCGTCGGTGGCCGGATACCACACCACGTCCGCCTCCACGCTGCTTCGGCCCGGTTCCAGGAACAGGTGCTCCACCAGCTCCCGGAAATTTCCCCATCGGTCTTCGAAATCACCGTCTACCACGGTACATCTCCTACCAGGAGGTCTCTTCGTCCATGCTCCGGTCGAACGCCATGACCCCGGCGAAGTCCTCCTTGCGGTCCTCGTCGGTCTTGGCCATGAGGCCCACCTCGATCAGGTTGTACACCACCTCGCCGACGTCCTCGCCGCGCTCGAGGCCCCAGAAGTTCAACACCGAGCGGGCCATGGGCCCGTACTCCCGGATGGCCATCTCGCGGACTCCCTTGAGAAGTTGCGGCCCGGTGAGGTGCTCCTTCCCCCTCCCCCGGCGATGGGTTCGCTGGAAGTAGTCCAGGGCCGCCTGCACGAAGAAGTAGGCCTCGCGGGCGTAGCGCCCGTCGCGCTCCAGCACCCGGTCCAGGGTGGATTCATAGTCTTCGTCGGTCTCGCTCATTTCAACCCACCGCCGTTTCCGGCTGCGGAATGGTCTCGCTCCAGCTCACGTCGCCGATGCGGCCGAGGACGGAGTCCCGGCGGAAGTGCACGTCGTCCGGGGCGGGGTAGTCCCGGTTGATGTGCAGGCCGCGACTCTCCTTCCGGGCGCCGGCCATCCGGAGGATGATGTCGGCGAGCAGGGTGATGTTCCGCAGCTCCAGGAGATCCGGGTCCACCTCGAAGCGCCGGTAGAACCGTTCCACGTCCTGGCGAATCAGAGCCAGTCGCGGGGCGGCGGCGGTAAGGCGTTCGTCGGAGCGCGCGATCCCCAGGTAGTCCCACATCAACCGACGGACCGCGTCCCAGTTGTGATTGATGATGACGTCCTCGCGGGGATGGCCGCTGCTCGGCACCACCCAGGGATCGGCCCGGGGAGGGGGCGCGCCCTCCACCCAGGGGCGCAGATCGTGGGCGGCCCGGTGCGAGAATACCAGGGCTTCCAGGAGGGAGTTGGAGGCCAGGCGGTTGGCGCCGTGAAGTCCGGTGTGCGCCACCTCGCCCACCGCGTAGAGCCGGGGGATGTCGGTGGCTCCGGTGAGCCTCGCCCGCACCCCGCCGCACATGTAGTGCGCGGCGGGCACCACCGGGATCGGCTCGGCGGCGGGATCGATCCCGTAGGAGCGGCATCCCTGGACCACCTGGGGAAACCGCTTCTCGAGGAAGGCACGCCCCAGGGCGGTGGCGTCGAGCCAGACGTGGTTCTCCCCCCGGATCTTCATCTCGAAGTCGATGGCCTGGGCCACGATGTCCCGCGGGGCCAGATCGCCGCGGGAGTCGTGGTCCTTCATGAACTCCTCGCCGTCCAGGCGGCGGAGCACCGCGCCCTCCCCGCGCAGGGCCTCGGTGATGAGGAACCGCTTGGCCCGGGGGTGATACAGGCAGGTGGGATGGAACTGGATGAACTCCAGGTTCGACACCCGCGCCCCGGCCCGGTAGGCCATGGCCACGCCGTCCCCGGTGGCGATGTCCGGATTGGTGGTGTAGAGGTACACCTTCCCGCAACCCCCCGACGCGAGGACGGTGGCCTTGGCCTGGAACGGGATCACCGAACGGTGATCGGGGGTGAGGACGTAGGCTCCCCAGCAGGCTTCGCCGTCCTCGGAGGATCCCCGGGACATGCGCGAGGCGAGGATCAGGTCCACGGCGAAGAAGTGCTCCAGCATGGTGATGTTGCCGCGGGCGGCCACCGCGGCCAGGAGCGCCTTCTCCACCTCGGCCCCGGTGCGGTCCGCGGCGTGGACGATGCGTCGCTTGGAGTGGCCGCCTTCCCGCCCCAGTTCCAGGTTCCCGTTGCCGGCGCGGCTGAACTCGACCCCCATCTCCACCAGCTTCCGCACCAGGGGGGACCCCTCCTCGACCACCAGCTGCACCACGTCGGGGTGGCAGAGCCCGGCCCCGGCGATGAGCGTGTCCCGGGCGTGGAGATCGGCGTGGTCCTCGGGGTCCAGGACCGCGGCGATCCCCCCCTGGGCGTAGTTGGTATTGGACTCCGCCCGCTCCTTCTTCGTGATCACGGTAACCGAGCCCCATTGGCTGGCTTGGAGGGCGCACCAGAGGCCGGCCAGTCCCGAGCCGATGATCAGGGTGTCGGTGTAGCGGGGGGCTTCGATCACCATGGCGGGGCCTTTATGGGTTGAACCGACTCAAGTTGGGAGGCCAAAGGACGATCATAGCGGAAGGGCTCCCCCCTCTCAAGCCGGCAGCCCGTCGGGAGGCCGGCGGTCGGGGCCAAATCCCCCACCGGGACGGGGGGCGCTTCGGGACGGTTCATGTCCCGGAGCCGGGGGTCCGATATCGGTATAGATCGAGGCGTCCGCCGCCGGGTTCCCCACGGCCCCGACCGGCTGACAGATCGCCTTCCGGTGCGGGATGCGGGGACCGATTCTCCGTCTCCCGGGCCTGCGGTCACCGAGTGCCGCGGCCCTCGCTTCAGCGTGGTCCACCCGGAGGCCTGTTCGACAAGGAGGAGAGAGGATGAAAAACCATCGTCGTCTGCCCTGGGTGGTCGCGCTCGTCATGATTCTTGGAGTCACGGCTCTGGGCGTGACGGTCAACGGTTGCAAGGAACAGGGCGGCGATACCCGCAATATCGTGGACATCGTCTCGCTGAACGGGAACCAGCCGCTCTTGAGCGACGTCTACAACCTGGGCAGCAAAAAGGACGATCCGACCGACGACTTCATTCCCGTCGACGTGATCGAGGTGACCTTCCAGAGCCGCCCCCACGACAATGCTCTCACCATC
This sequence comes from uncultured bacterium, assembly GCA_964424285.1. Lineage (GTDB taxonomy): Bacteria > Eisenbacteria > RBG-16-71-46 > JABDJR01 > JABDJR01 > CAVSKL01. The sequence goes on along the minus strand of CAYRIJ010000013.1, from coordinate 2,814 downwards.
CAGCCCGGCGAGCCCTTCGGGTCGGTCCGGTTCTACGCCTACGACCTGGTCTGGGCGGACAAGAACCACGCCGACGGCGTCGACCTGGACGGTAACGGCTCGGTGGATCTGAAGAACGTCCGCGGCGGGGCCATGAACTCCGTGGTCCCGATCGGACAGACCGGTCAGGGCTCGATCCTGGTGGTGAGCGGAGGCGACAAGGTCCTTCCCCCCATCTCCTGCCTGGGCCCGGTGGGCGGCGCCTGTTCGGGCAACACCGCGGTGGAGTACAAGACGTCCGCCCAGATCACCTTCTACGGTGTCGAGGAGACGAGCGGCGACAAGATCACCCTCACCCGGGGGCTTGTCGTCGACATCGGCGACTACAGCGATCAATAGAGCGCGGGACCAGACGGGTAGGACGGGGGCGGTCGTGAGACCGTCCCCGTTTTCCCGTGTCCTCCGCCCTCAGGCCAGGAGGTCGCTCAGGAGCCGGTCCCAGCCTCCCTCCACCTCCACCGAGGCCTCGACCACCAACCACCCCGCCTCGGGGTCGGCCAGGCCCTCGATCCGGATCCGGTCCTTGGTGGTGGTCACCGGGAACGCTCCGCGCGAGCGCGCCGCGGTCTCTTCCGCTCGCACCTCCCGCTCGGTGAACCGGTGGTGGTCGCGGTACTCGGACCAGCCCCGCACCTCCGCCCCCGCTTCTTCCAGGAGTTCCCGGAAACGACGGGGACGGGCGATCCCCGCCACCCCGTGCACGGCCAGACCGCGGAGGGACGGCGCGGCGGCGGCGGAGCCGCCGTGGAGGAGGGCCAGCCGCCCCGGCCGGGTCCAGGCCCGGGAGCGGGGGCGCTCCGGCGCGTAGCGATCGAGGAGCGCCCGCACCGGCTCGGCCATCGGGAGGTCTTCCCGCCCGCCGGTGAGCAGGACGTAATCCGCCCGCCGAAGCGCGCTCGGAGGTTCACGGAGCGGTCCGGCGGGGAGGAGCCGCCCGTTTCCCAGGGGGTTGACCGCGTCCAGGAGCACCAGGTCCCGGTTCCGGTGGAGCCGGCGGTGCTGGAACCCGTCGTCGAGGATGAAGAGATCCACCGTCTCCCCGGCGTCGAGGTAGGCGCATGCGCCGGCTCCCCGGTCCTTCCCCACCACCACCGGCACCGCGGGGAGGGCGCGACTGAGAAGCAACGGCTCGTCCCCCGCGGCGGCCGCGGTGGCGGCCTCCCGGTTCCACCGCCCGCCGCGAAGCACCCCCGAACCGTCGCCGCCGTAGCCTCGGGTGAGAATCACCGGGCGCCGGCCCGAGCGAAGCGCCGCTTCGGCCAGCGCCCGGACCACCGGGGTCTTCCCCGTCCCCCCCACCACCAGGTTCCCCACCGACAGGACCGGCACCGGCAGCCGCTCCACCGGCATCATCCCGCGGTCGTGGAGACCGTGGAACACCGAGGCGCCGAGCCGGTAGGCGGGCTCCAGGAGACGCGCCCACGCGCCGGGAACCGCCTCCAGGTCCTTCATGATCCGGCCTCCGGGACCAGGGCGCCCCGCTCGATCAGGAATTCCAGGGTCCGCTCCGACGCCCCGCGTAGCCCCCGGGCGGTCTCCCGCGCCGCCCGGGCCGCCCGCTCCCGCGACGCGGGATCCCCCAGCCACGCCTCCAGGGCCCCGGCCAGGGAGCTTGCGTCGGTGACCGCGCGCGCCCCTCCCGCGGCCAGGAGCGCCTCGGCGTCCTCGGCCACGTTGGCCCGGTGCGGTCCGAAGAGCACCGGGGCTCCGCCCACCGCCGCCTCCAGGACGTTGTGCCCTCCCACCGGCACCAGGGTCCCGCCCACGAACGCCGCCGTCGAGGCCGCGTAGAGGCCGGGAAGCTCGCCGTGGGTGTCCACGATCAGCACCTCCGCCCGCTCATCCCCGGGGGCGGGACGGCTCCGGCGCGCGGCGCGAAGGCCGCGGCGTTCCAGGTCGCGGTCGAGCGCGTGCCACGCCTCGGGGTGGCGCAGGGCGAGCACCAGGCGGAGGTCCGGATGGGCCCCGCGCAGGGACTCGAAGGCGGCCAGGACCGCCCCCTCCTCCCCGGGACGGAGGCTTCCCACCGTCCACACCACCGCGCCGGTCCACGGAAGCGAAGCCGGCGGGGCCTCGGCCAGGCGATCGTGTTTCAGGTTCCCGGTGACCCGGACCGCGTCGCCCGCCACCCCGAGCCCGACGAAGCGCTCCGCGTCGGCGTCGCTCCGCGCGGCCACCGCGCGAAGGCCGGCGAGAAGCGGACGGAACAGTCCGGCCAGACGCCGGTACCGCGGGAAGGCGCGGTCGGAGATGCGGCCGTTCACCACCGAGACCGACGCGCCCCGCCGCCGCGCCTCGATGAGCCAGTTCGGCCAGAGCTCGGTCTCCACCAGGACCAGGCTCCGGGGACGCCGGCGGGCGAACGCCCGCCCCACCGCGCGGGGAAGATCGAGGGGGGCCAGGCTCACCGCTTCGCCCCACCGCGACGCCGCCACCCGGCGCCCGGTGACGGTGGAGGTGGTGACCGCGAACCGCCCGGCGGTCCGGCGCCGGAGGGCCAGGGTGAGGATCGGCTCCAGGGCGGCCACCTCGCCCAGGGATGCGGCGTGCCACCAGGTATCCACCTGGGGCCGGTCGGGACGGGCCAGGCGCTCGGCATGGAGCGCGGCGCTCTCCTCGCGCGCGCCGATCCGCAGGGCCACTCCGGTGAGCGGCTCGGCCAGGGACGTGAGCGCGCGATAGGCGGCCAGGGCCCCGTTCATCGCTTCGCCTCCCGGTCCGCCTCGACCTCCACCGCGTCGAGCGCGGCCTCCAGCCGCCGCCGCCAGGGTTCGA
>CAYRIJ010000012.1:0-26476 GCA_964424285.1 uncultured bacterium | reverse complement strand
TTCGCCGCCTTCCCTGCCGTCTTCGCTCCGGCCTTCTCCGCCGTCCGCTTCCCGGCCGCGGGCTTCCCCGGCTTCCCCGCCCGCTCGGCCTTCCCCGATCGCCAGAGCGCCGGATCGGGCTGGTAGGACGGGCACACCTCGGCCCCCAGGACACACTGGACGCATTTGGGGAGCCGGGCATTGCAGATGAGACGGCCGTGCATGATGAGCCGGTGGCTGAGGTCCGTCCATTCCTCCCGGGGAAAGAGGTCCATCAGCCCGCGCTCGATCTTCGAGGGGTCCTGCTCGGTGGTGAGTCCCATCCGCTGGGACAGGCGCTGGACGTGGGTGTCCACCACCACGCCCTCGTTCCGGCCGAACGCGGTCCCCAGGACGACGTTGGCCGTCTTCCGGGCCACTCCCGGGAGGGTGAGGAGGTCTTCCATGGCCTCCGGCACCCGCCCCCCGAACTCCTCGGCGATCCGGCGGGACGCCCCCAGGATCGACTTGGCCTTGTTGCGAAAGAACCCGGTGGAGCGGATGGCCTCCTCCAGCTCCCCGGGATCGGCCGCGGCCATCGCCCCGGGGGTGGGCCAGCGGCGGAAGACTCCCGGGGTGACCATGTTCACCCGCTCGTCGGTGCACTGGGCGGAGAGGATGGTGGCCACCAGGAGCTCGAAGGGATTCCGGTGGACGAGGGCGCAGTGGGCCTCGGGGTAGGCCTCTTTCAGGCGGGCCAGGACGTGTCCGGCGCGTTCCCGGCGGGTCACGGTTCGAGGCTCCGAGCGAGGCGGAGGAACAAGGATCGGTTCGGGTTCAGCATCGGGAAAGGATACCCGAGAACGCGGAGCGAGGACACCCGGGGGCGCCGGCCGCATCGAGAAGGGACCGGTCCCGCGGGCAATCCGGGCCGGCCGCGGTCTATCCCCGGGTCATCGCCGCCGGCCGGACCGCGCCGGACGGCGCTGGGCCCGGTGCCGCGCCCCTCCCACCGCCACGTGCTTCCGCGTCCGGGCCCGAAGCCGCCGCCGGGCCCTCGGAAGCCACTCGCGGGCCGGAGCGAAGCCCGGGTCCAGGGCCAGCGCCTCGTCCCACACCGCGACCACCCGCGGCCAGTCCTCCTCTTCCCAGTAGAGCCGCCCCAGCTCGTAGAGGACGGGGGCCGAGGCCAGGCCCAGGGCGCGCTTCCGCTCGAGCCCCCAGAGCCTCGCCCGGCGAGCCGCTCCCCGGACGCGGTCCCACTGGTCCAGGATCCGGTAGACGACGGGAAACGCCGCCCGGGCGTGGCGAAGGCCGTAGGACTCGGCGTGGTCCTCCTGGGCGGGCTTCCGGATGCCGTGGGTGAACCGCTGATAGTGGTGCCCGATCTCGTGGAAGAGGGTCTCGGCCAGGAGGACCCGCCAGACCACCGGGAAGGGACGGAGGAGGAACGGCACCTCGCGGGCCATCTCCTGGGGGTAGATCATGATGAAGGCTGGCTCGCCGTCGTAAGCCTCGAAGTACTGGCCCAGCACCTCTTCTCCGGCCACCTCGTCCAGGGGACGGCTTCCCGAGACCGTGATGCGGGAGATCCCGATCAGATGCTCGGGGGGCACCAGACGCAGAAGGCCGCGTGCCTCCTCCGCCAGGTCCACCGGGTAGCGTCGATCGAGAGCCAGGGTCGTGATCTTCATGCTCGCCCACCCAAACGGGTCCGCGCCGCTCGCCCCTCAGAGGGGGTGCCGAAGCCCCTCCAGGTAGTGGTACTGGACCAGGTAATCCAGGACCCGATCGGTCAGCTTTCCCAGGTTCAATCCGGCCAGGGGCCGTACCATCCTATACACCGGACGCGTCAAAAGAGTTCGGCAGTCGACGCGGACCAGGTTCAGGGACCAGGGATCGCCGGCCCGGGGGGGATCGAACCGGTGGTACCCGAGACTGCGGCGCGTCTCGGGGTGCTTATAAAACAAGTACGGCAAAGAAGCCCTTCCGCACAAGGTTTTCTTTTCCAGAACCTCGTTCAGGGTGTGGGGATGGATGTGGAGGGACCGCGCCCCCGGCACGAACCGGAAGACGAGACCCCGTTCCCGCTCCAGCCGGAGGGCCAGCTCCAGGTCCTCGAACCCGTAGTGGACGAAGTTCTCGTCGAACCCCCCCACCGCGGCCAGGTCCGCCCGCTTCACCGACGAGTTGTTGGTGCTGAAGTATCGCCATGGGAGGGGGCCCCGCGTCCCGATCTTCTGGGCGCCCCGGGTGGACATGTAGCGGTCGATGGGAGCCATGGTGATCTCGGGGTGGTTCACCACGTTTCCCACCCCGGCCACCTTGTCTCCGGTCTCGTGCAGCTCGCGGTGGGCGCGGAGGAATCCCGGCACCAGCTCCATGTCGTCGTCCAGGAACACCACCAGGTCGCCCTCGGCCCGCTCCAGGCCGCGGTTCCGGGCCGCCGCCCGCCCGCGGTTCTCCTCCACCCGGACCGTTTTCAGGGGGTAAGGGAGCCGCAGCCCGGCCAGAACCCCGGCGGTCCCGTCCGAGGACCCGTCGTCCACCACCACGACCTCGAAGGCGTCCGTCCCCACGTCCTGGACCTCGAGGGAGGCCAGGGTCCGCCGGAGGAGCGCCTGCTTGTTGTGGGTGGGGGTGACCACGGTGATCTTCATGGGAAACAGTTTAATCCCTGGCGGCCGGGAAGGCTCCGGTATCAGGCCACCCCGGCCGGCGGCGAGGGGACCCGGCCCTCCACCAGGGTGTAGTAGATCTCCTCCACCCGGGCCATGTTCCGGTCGTGGTCGGCCTTGGCCCGCACGACCCGCTCGGCGGCCTCGCCGGTCCGCGCGCGCAGATCCGGGTCGCCCAGGAACCGCCCGATGGCTTCGACCAGGGCGTCCCCGTCCCGCGGGGAGACGGAGAGGCCGGTCTCGCCGTCTCGGATCCACTCCGCGGCCGAAGGAAGGTCGGTGGCCACCACCGCGGAGCGGCAGGCCATGGCTTCCAGGAGGCTCACCGCGGTGGCGTCCACCGAGGGGATGGTGAGGAACACCGTGCTCGCGGCGAGCCAGGCCGGAAGTTCGGGGTGGGGAATGCGGCCGACCCAGTGCACGCGGTCGGTGAGCCCCAGCGCCTCCGCCCGGGCCCGGAGCGGGGCGTCGTCCCCCTCGTTGCCGGCGATCACGTAGTGGACGTCGGGGAAGCGCTCCCGCACCTTCGGGGCGGTGTCCACCACCAGGTCGATGTTGTAGTAGGGCTGGGTGAAGGAGCGGGTGGAGAGAACCACCGGCGCCTGGGGGGGAATGCCGAGGCGTTCTCGCACCTCCCGGCCCGAGACCCCGGAGTGGAACTTCGCGAAGTCCACCCCCCACTGCACCACCTCGGAGCGGGAGGGTTCGGCCCCGAGCTTCACGCAGGCGGCCACGATGTCCTCGGAATCGCCGGTCACGTAGTCGGCCTTCCGGAGCGCGGTCCGGGCCAGCCGGTTCTTGACCGCGTTCTGGAAGGGGGTCACGTAGACGTCGTCCCCCCACACCGTGAGCACGAAGGGATGCCAGCCGCTGAACACTCCCCAGTAGCCGTAGCCGGTGAGGAAGTGGGTGTGAAGGAGGTCGGGATGGAGCGCTCCCAGGATGGAGCGGACCTTGACCAGGCTGACCGCGTAGCGGAGGGGCTTGGGTCCCGCCGGGGTGGTGATGTCGTGCACGAAGACCCCCGGCATCTCCCCCGGTTGGACGGTGAGGAGGTGCACGTCGTGGCCCCGGCGGGCGAACCAGGTGAGCCAGCGCTCGGTGTGGATGTGGCGGCCGATGGAAAGATAGGCCAGCCGGAGCGGCTTCCGGCCGGTCACCGCGTCTCCGCCAGGGGCTGGGTACGGCTCCAGGTCAAGCTCTGGTCCTTCGGCTCGTAGCCCAACAGGGTGAGCGTCTGGAACTCCGCCTTGTATTCGGGGAACGTCCGCCGCATGTAGGCCACCATCCGGTCCGCATAGGCGGCCTGGGCGACGGTGTCGGCGATCGAGGAGCGGACGGGATACTGCACGATCAGGCCCAGGCCCGAGGGTTGAATGGTGTAACCCACGCTACGGACCAGGAAGGTGTCGGGCGGATCGAACCAGGGCATGATCCGCCCCGACGGAAGACCCTCCACCGAGATCCGGCGCTGCCGGCGCTGGAGCTCCTCCACCGCTCCGGGCTTGACCCAGGCCGCGGGAACGGACAGATCGATGGCCACGTTGTAGAGGAGCGCGGCGTTCCGGAGGTTCTGGGCCAGCTTCTGAGCCCCGGCCTCCTGGTCGTAGGCCCGCCAATCCCGGCCGGCGATGGTGGCCGGTTTGGTGAAGAAGGTGGCGAGCTTCCATCCTCCATCCGTCTGGAACCAGAGGGTGGAGTAGTAGAAGCGCTCTCCTCCCTGCATCCCGGTCTGCACCAGGGAGGCCTGGACCGGAAACCGGGTGAGGAGGAGGGTGGTGGGATCGTCCTCCCCCGGGGTGGGGCAGGAGACGTGGGGCGTATAGGGAAAACCGTCGCCGAACTTCACCACCCGGAGGGATTCGGTGTGGAGTTCGGAAGGAAAGCCGCCCCTCTCGGTCACCCGGGTCAGCGGGGTGGTGAACCGGTCCTCGGTGGTGCCGGTCCGGACCGCCGGAGCCACGTTCTCGTATATCGCGTGCCACTCCCCCCGGCGGGCGCGATCGTAGAAGTCCCCGGCCGCCCGCTCGATCGCCGCCCGGACCGCGGCGGGTACCTGATCGCCGGTGGAGCAGCCGGTGGCCAGGGCGGTTCGCCGGCCTCCGCAACCGCCGAGCGCCACGACCCCGAAGAGAAGGACGGCGGCCAGCGCCGATCCGGCCCAGGTCGTGAACGCGCCGCCCGGAGCGCGCCGCGCCCGGTCCGGCGCCCGGCCCCGCGGGAGATCCGTGTGGTTGTCGTGTCCGCTCAAACCGGCGCTCCTTACCCCCAAACCGTACGAGTTTAGAGGGCGGCGGGGGCGGGTACAAGGGCGGTGGTTCCCGAGCCTACTCCTCCCGCGAGAGCGCCCGCACCCCGCCCCGCGGCCAGGCCAGGAGGAATTGCGCCGCCCGTCCCGCCGGTCCGCTCCCGGCCAGCATGATCACCGCGCGCTGCTCCTCCCGGCGGGTGAGAAAACCGCCGCGGACCAGGAGGAAGTTCCCCGCCACCGCCAGCGCCGCGGCCAGAACCCCGAGCTCCCACCAGGGAAGGGCGGGGAGCCGGGAGCCCGCGGCCACCGCAACGACCCAGACTCCGCCGGCCAGGGCCAGCCGCTTGAGGAAGAACGACGTCGGGGGGCGCGGAAGCCCGAGGCGCCGGAAGATGGTCAGGGCGTAGGTGAGCACCACCGCCGAGGCCGCGATCTGCCCGGCCACGAAACCCGGGAGCCCCAGGGGGCGGACCAGGAGCGAGCCCAGGGTGAGGTAGATCACCAGCCAGGAGCAATCGGCGGCGAAGGCGTACCACACGTTGCCGATGGCCCGGAGGAACAGCACCAGCGGCTGGTAGAGACACAGAAACGGCACCACCCCGGTGAAGACCCAGAGCACCGGCGCCCCGGGGAGGAACTCCGGGGTGCTCACCAGGAGGAGGAGCGGCCGGGCGAACAGGGTGAGGAACACCATGAGCATGAGCCCCAGGCCGAGTTCGAGCTTGATGAACAGCTCCATGTCCGCCGGAAGCTCGTGGCGGCGGCTCCCCTCCCACTTGTGGGTGATTTCGGGATACATGACCTGGAAGGGAACGTAGAGGAGCCGCCGCGCGAAGAGCGCGAGCCGCGCCGCCACGTGGAAGATGGCCAGGGCGGCGAAGGACACCAGCCCGGCGATCAGGGTCTTGTCGAGCTGCTCGATGAAGATGAGGAGCACCCCCGCCGCCGCCGCGCCGCCCCAGAACCGCCGGATCTCCGGGAGGATCGGCGAGGCCTCGCCGGCGGCGCTCTCCTCCCCCCGGAGCGCGGCCAGAAGCCGGATCAGCAATCCGTGGCCGGCCAACCCCACCAGCACGCTGGCGGCCAGAAACGCCACCAGGGCCAGGTGCACCGAGAGATGCCGCCGCATGAGGAAGTAGGAGAGGGTGACCATGAACGAGAACGCGATCTCGAGGGCGGCCATGACCGGCATCCGGCGAAGCCCGCGGAACGAGGCGTTGTTGAGCGCCCTGAGCGTCCCCGAGGCCCAGGCGAAGTAGCCGAGGACGAGGAGCCAGCGATCCACCTCGGAACCGCCCAGAAGCCGCGCCACCACCGGCCCGGCCGCGATCAGCACCCCGACCACCACCACCATCGCTCCCAGGTAGACCGAGAGCGTGAAGTTGTGGAGCCTCCGCAGCCGGGCGAGCCGGCGCTCGACGTCGTACTTGGCCCCGTAGCGGACCAGGACCTGGGGCATGCCCAGCTCCGAGAACGCGGTGAGGAGCGCCCCCACCGCGGTCACCGCCGACCACACCCCGACGTCGGTCTGGCTCAGGAAGTTGGTGATGAGCTTGACCTGGACGAAGGCCAGAAACGCGGTGATGAAGAAGGAGCTCCCCAGGGAGATGGTGTTGGTGCGGATGCGGCTCACCGTCGTGCGCTCCCCGGGTTGGATCGCTCAGGCATAATCGGTGTCCCCTTCGGTGAGCGCGAACGCCCGCGGCGAGCCGAAGGGGCTCCGCTCGTCCACCGAGGCGTCGACCCAGCGGGCCATCCAGGTCTTCTGGCGCCGGGGGAAGAGTCCCGCCCTCGGCCCCACCCCCGCCCAGAACCCGTGGAGGGGTTCCGACCAGTCCACCAGCCACGCGCCCTCGCCGGCCAGCGCCTCCACCAGGGCGGCCACCGCGGCCGGGGCCTCGGACCGGTCGCACCGGCCCCAGAGGTCCACCACCCGCGCCCTCCGCCCGACGAGGCGCACCGCGGCCAGGAGCCGGGCCGCCTCGCCGGCCGGGAACCGCCAGCAAGCATAGGTGCGTCCGGAGTCGGCGGAGTAGCGCCACGCGGTGAAGACCGCGTCCCGCACCCCGTGGATCCCCGGTTCACCGGAGAGCTCCGCCCACAGGCGATCGGCGTCGCCGGCGAGGTCCGCCGTCCGCTCCCAGCTCCGCCGGCCGCGGCGGACCAGGAGCTTCCGTCCGGCGGCGAGCGGAAGATCGAGAGCGCCGGGGAGGGCGCGGACCACCGCCCGGGGGCTCACGACCGCCTGGCGGCGGCGGAACACCGGGTCCACCGCGTGGCCGAGCCGCCGATGGCCGGGAAGCGCGGCGGCGCTGGGAAACGAGAACAGGAACGGAAGCCCGCGCTCCCCCGCCGCCTCCCGGAGCCGCCGGCCGATGGTGACGCTCACCCCCCGGCCGCGAAATTCGGGGGCGGTCCAGGCGCGCCCCGCCTGTCCCACCGTGACCTCGCGCCCGTCGATCTGAAATCGCCAGGGGAAGAGCGAGCGGGTGCCGCCCAGCTCCCCGTTCGGGCCCACCGCCACGAACGCCGCCCCCGCTCCGGCCGGGTTCCGGTCCAGGAGCCACGCCGCGTCGGGGGCCGCCCCGGCGGGAAAGAGCCGCTCCTCGGTCCGGCCCAGCTCCTCGCGCTCCGCCGCGGTGGCCTCGCGGACCGTCCACCCGCTCATCCGCGCGCCCCCCGCGGCGGGTCGGGGAACTCGAGCGGCGTGAGCGGCACCCACACCGCTCCCGGCTCGCCGGGCACCGGCTCCACCGCCACCGGACGATCGGCGTAGAGAAGCTCCACCCGCGCGGGATCGGGAACGCCGAAGCTCAACCCGGCCAGGTCGTCGGCGGTGAGAACCCGCCCGTCGGGAAGCGGGTCGGCGGCGAGCCGGATGACCGTGGCGCCGTCCCGGTCCTCCGCGGTGAAGCGCACCGCCCGGTGGGCCTCGGCGTAGCGCAGAAGCCTCGCGGCGGCGATCACCCAGAGCCGCTTCTCGCGGGCCCGCCGCCCGAGATCGCGAAGCGCGGCCAACCCGGCGGCATCGAGGTCCTCGAAGCGCCGCCCCGGGTGCTTGCACCAGTGGGTGAAGACGATCGAGATCCCCCCCGAGCGCTCCAGCGCGTCGAGAAACCCCGGCGCGAGGATGGAGGCCAGGTCGGCGAAGGTGGCCCGGCCGAAATCCCCGTAGCGGACGAAGGTGGCCACCGTCCGCCCGTCCCGCATCACCCGCGGGCGGATCAGGCGGTTCCGGAGGACGGGGTAGTTCGGCGCGCGCTCGAGGAGGCCTCGGTAGGCGAGCCGGCGCACCGCGGAGCGAAGCCAGTAGCCGGTCGTCTCCCGCCGGAGCGCCGGACTCGACCCCAACCAGTCCGTCACGGTGAGCCGGCGGTCCTGCCCCGGCACCGTGGTGAGCTCCCCGATCCAGGCGTAGCGGAACCCCAGGGGCCAGGTGAGATCGAGGTGGTACTCCGGCGCGGGCGCTCCCTCCGCTTCGGGGTTCTCCGGCACGTCGCCGCAGCCCGTCCAGAGGTTCTGGAAGTCGTGCGCCCCCCCGTGGTTCACCCACACCGGGGGGACGAAGCCCTCCTCGGCCAGCACCCCGGCGGCGATCCGCGCGTGCTCGCGGTTGAATCCCCCGTGGCGGCTGAAATTCCCGTAGCTATGGAGGGTGTCGAGGTGGCCGGAACGGCCGAGGGCGGCGAAGTAGGGCGCGAAGGGCGACGGCTCGGTCCCCAGCTCCTGGAACCAGGCCCCGGGCTGCTCGGGGTAGTGGTCGCTCCAGAACCAGAACGAGTCGCCGATCTCGAGATCCAGGCCGTCCCCGAACCGGGTGGGCTCGCCGGTGTTGAGGAACCGGAGAAACTCCCACCATCCCGCGGGCTCCAGCAGGTTGTCGAGGTCGTTGGAGACGGTCACCGCGGCCCGGTAGGGAGGCGGAAACCGCAGGAGCCGCACCCGCGCGCTCACCGCTCCGGCCCCCCGGAGGGACCGAAGAGCACCAGCGCCGGGCAGGGCGCGCCGACCACGACGCCTCCGGCGGCGGCGTAGGTCCGGAGCAGGTCCTCCTCGACGAACCCGTCGCCCCCCAGCCCGCAGGTGAAGACCCCCTCGACCCGGTCGCCGAGAAGCTTCCGCACCGCGGGGAGATCGGCGGCCACCGGGGCGCCCACCGCGGGGCGGTCCCAGATCCAGGCGTAGAGGGTGGGGGCGTCGGAGAGCGCCACCGCTCCCTGCGCGAGCGCCGAGGCCTCGGGGCGGGCCAGCGCCCGATCCAGCTCGCGGGCCGCGGCCCCCGTCCGGCCGTCGGCCGTCCGCCCGGCCAGCGCGACGACCAGGGTCGCCGCCCCGATCACCGTGGCCGCCGCCGCCGACCCGCGCCGGTAGCGCGGGAGCCGCGCCATGACCCCCGCCGCGATCACCGCCAGGACCGGGATCGCCGGGGCGAGGAACCGCCGGCTGTACTCCATCGGGGCCAGGGCGAGGAGGAGCGCCGCTCCCGCCAGCGCCGCGCCGAGCACCAGCGCCCGGCCCCGGCGCTCCTTCGCCGGACGAAGAACCCCCACCGCCCAGAAGGGCATGAGGAAGAGCGACGGGAGGAAAACCAGGTCGCGGGCGAAGCGGGCCAGGTCGAGCGCGCTCTTCATCGCCACGTTCCCGAAGTTCTGGAGCACGAAGCCGAAGGGTTCCATCTCACGGACGGCGAGGGTACGGGATGCGGTCCAGGAGGGGAAGGCGGCGGTGGCGTGATAGAGGAGGGACGACGCGTTGTAGAAGGGATGGCCGGTGAGATGGTGGAGGCGGATCGGCCATACCGCCGCCACCAGCGCCGCGGCGCCCAGAACCCGGGCGAGGCCGCCGATCCGGTTCTCCCGGCGGGCCAGGGCGAAGGCCAGGACGAGACCGGGGGCGAGGATCCAGGTCTCGAGCCGGAGGAGCCCGGCCAGGCCGAGCAGGGCCCCCGCCCCGAGCTGGGCCCAGGGGCGCTCGGCGGCGAGGAGGGCGGCCAGGGTCAGGGTGATCCAGGCGGCGAAGAACGTGGTGGCGACCATGGGGGCTTCGGCCCCCAGGACCACCGGGGAGCAGAGCGTCCACAGCGCGGCCATGGCCGCCCACCCCGGGGTGAGCGCCCGCCGCCCGAGCAGATAGGCGGCCAGGACCAGCAGCAGGACGGACAGGGCCTGCACGGCCAGGAACGCTTCCGGATCCGGTCCCCCGGCCAGGGTGAACGCCGCGGCCACCAGGACCGGGAACCCCGGGGGACGCCAGTAGAGCGGGAACGCCTGGGGAGGCGCGGTCCCGCGCACCGACTCGGGAAGGAACGGCACGTAGGTGAAGCGGCTGGTCAACCCGTGTCCCTGCTGGATCCGGCGGCCGAGCTGGAGGTAGTCCCAGACGTCGGAGTGGGGGCTCAGGCGGTCGGGAGCCAGGAGGGGCACGGTGACCCCGTCCGCCCGGACGAAGGGGCGGGTGTGGTACGGGGCGAGGAGGGCCATGGCCACCAGGATCGCGGCCAGGGCCAGGAGCGGCGGATGGAGGCGCGGGTTCAATCCCACGCCGGCCCCTTTCGAAGGCGGCGATACCAGCCGGCGGCGCGGAAGCAGCGGAGCACCGGGGCGGGCCGGGCCCCGAAGGAGGCCTTGAAGAACTCGATCTTCTCGTTGCCGCCGCTCCCGCCGAAGTCCCAGGTCGCGAGCCCCCGGTCGCAGGCGTCGCGGAGCGCGTGGTTGTAGAGCAGATGGGACGCCCGCACCGGCCGCGCGGCGGGGACCGCCCCGCTCATCCAGGGATGAACGTCGCGGCCGGCGTGCTCCAGATCCAGCACCGCGGCCAGGGGCTCCCCGTCCGCGCTCCGGGCCATGTAGATGCGCGCGTCGGCGCCGAGCGAATCCACGATCCGTTCCACCGCCTCCCGGGGATAGGGTTGGATCCCCTCCCACCCCTCGGCCTGGGCGGCGTAGAAACGGCAGAGGATCTCCACCGCCTCGTCGCCCCGTTCCTCCCCCACCGTGACCCCGGCCCGCTCCGCCATGCGCACGCAGTTCCGGGTGTTCTTGTGATAGCGACGGCTCCAGAGTTCGTCGAAACCCACCGTGAGGTCGATCCGGTGGGTCCGAAAGTCCTGGAACCAGGCGCCGAGCGGGCCGGCCAGGGCGGACCGGACGGCCTCGGAGGGATCGAACACGGACATCTCGAAGCGGATCACCCGCGGACCGAGGCCGAGCTTCCGGAATCCCCCGGCCAGGGCGGCGACCACCGGACCCGGGTCGGCGGGATCCACGAGCGGGCCTCCGTGCGTGCCGAAGGGCATGGAAAGGTACTGGTCGAGGCCCCACTTCCGGTGGCGCACCAGGGGAAGCACGCCCGCGACCCGTCCCTCGGTCTCCGCGGTGAGCCAGAGCGGCCGGTAGGAGGGATAGCCGCGGGTGATCGCCTCCATCCAGCGCGGATGCTGGAACAGCGTGGCGCGGGGGTCGGCCCGCCACAGGGCCTCCCACGCATCGGGGGCTCGGTCGACCAGGCGGACGCGCACCGCTAGGCCCCGTCGGATCGGGGCGGGGTCTCCTCCGCCCCGGCGAGGCGGGCCTCGGGGAGGAGCGCCTCCAGCGCGGCCACGATCCCCGCGCGGTCCGCGGTCGCGGCCAGGGCCTCGAGGCGGGCCAGCGCCGGCGCCACCGCCGGGGGCTCTCCGGCCTTCCGCTTCGCCGCGCGGATCTTGGGAACGCGGGTGGGAACGAGCTCCTCGAAGTCGTGCACCAGCTCCTCGCGGAGCTTCTCTCCGGGCGCGAGCCCGATGATCTTGACCGCCACGTCGTCGTCGGGGCGAAGCCCCTGGAGGATGATGAGGTCCCGGGCCAGCTCCAGGATCGGGATCTGCTCCCCCATGTCCAGGATGAAGACCTCGCCGCCGTCCCCCAGCGCCCCCGCTTCCAGGACCAGCATCGCCGCTTCCTTCACGGTCATGAAATAGCGGGCGGCTTCGGGATCGGAGATGGTGACCGGACCGCCGGCGGCGATCTGGTGGAGGAAGAGCGGCACCACCGATCCCCGGCTCCCCAGGACGTTTCCGAACCGGACGGCCATGAACCGGGTGTCCGAGCCCCGGGCGGTGCGCTCGGAGAGGAGGAGTTCGGCCACCCGCTTCGAGGCGCCCATGACGCTTCGCGGGTTCACCGCCTTGTCGGTGCTCAGCATCACGAACCGCTCGGTCCCGGTCTCCTCCGCCGCATCCATGAGGTCGCGGGTGGCCAGGACGTTGTTGACGATCGCCTCCTCGGGATAGCGCTCCATGAAGGTGACGTGCTTGTGGGCGGCGGCGTGGAGAACGACCTGGGGGCGCGCCCGGGCGAAGGCCCGCCGGACCGCGGGGACGTCGCGGAGATTCACCAGCGCCAGCTCCGGCTTCGGCCCTTCGGCCTCCCGGCGAAGCGCGACCTCGGCCTCGAACAGGCTGTTCTCCCCGCGGCCGAGCAGCACCAGGGAACGGGGCTCGAGGGCCATCGCCTGCCGGGCCAGCTCCCGTCCGATCGAGCCGCCGGCTCCGGTCACCAGGATCCGCTTTCCCCGGTAGGCTGGAGCCACCACCCCCATGTCCGCTTCCACCGTCTCCCGGCCCAGGAGGTCCTCGGGCTCGGTCTTTCGGATCTGCTCGATCGTCACGTCTCCCCGGATGATCTCCCAGATCCCGGGGACGATGCGGAAGCGCACCCGATGGGCGCGGCAGGTCTCCACGATCTGGCGGATCACCGCGCCGTGCACCGAGGGAAGCGCGATCAGGATTTCGTCGGCGCCGCTCTCCCCGAGCGCGCGGGAGATGTCGTCCCGCCCTCCGATGACCGGGATGCCCTCGACCCGGGTCCCCCGCTTGGCGGGATCGTCGTCGATGAACCCCACCGGGAGGAGGCCGGAGCCGGGATGGGCGCGCATCGCCGCCACCGCCATCCGCCCCGCGCTCCCCGCGCCCACCACCAGGACTCGCGTCTCGCTCACCAGACGACCCCCAGACGGAGCACCACCGGACCGTCGGGGGTCTGGGCGCGGACCAGGTAGATCCCGGGGGCCGCCACGTGCCCGCTTGAATTCTGTCCGTTCCACACCCAGGAGTTGTCCCGGAGGTCGACGTCGAACCGGCCCACCGGGGCCCCGGAGAGGTCGAACACCTCGGGCCGGGAGACCGCGCCGCCCGAGGCGGGCTGGACGCTCTGGCCGGCCACCAGCAATCCGAAGGTGACCCGTCGCGCCCCGCTCACCGGGCGGAGGTCGAGAGGGTTGGGGTAGAGCACGTAGCGGTCGGCCGGCGGCTCCCGCCCCACGAAGGTCAGGGGGTCGATCCGGACCAGCCCCGAGCTGCTCCGGTCGGACCCGCCGGTGCCGAACCAGACCGAGCCGTCGGCGGGGTCGAGCGCCCCGGAAAGGACCTGGCTCGAGGGGAGAGCCGAGTTGTCCTCGGTGTAGGGGATGAACCCGCCCCCGGTCACGTCGCAGATTCCGCCGCGGGGCAGGAACAGGAGCCCGTTGTCCGTCCCCACCCACAGATTCCCAAGCCGGTCGGGGACGATGGCCCGCACCGTCCGCGGGCCGTCGTTGACGTCCCCGGCGACCCGGGTCTCGCAGGCGCTCACCAGGGCCCCGTTCCGGAAGCGGTGGATGCCCCGGGTGGTTCCGATCCAGACGTCGTCCCCGGAGACCGCCGCGGTGTGCACGTTGTCGTCCAGGAGCGATCCGGTGAGCGCGGAGTAGTGGGTCCAGGACCCGCCCTCGAGGCTCGGCCCGTGCCGCCAGTAGTCCACGCCCCCGGCGTAGTGGCCGAAGTAGGTCCCGTCGGGGGTCACCGCCACCGCGGTCACGAAGTCCGAAGCGAACTTCGAGCCCAGGCTCCCCACCGTGAGCCGGAGGGTGGGCACCCACTGGTCACCGCCCGTGTTCTCGAGAACCACCGCCCCGAACCCGTCGGTCCCCGCCCAGATCCGGCCCGACGGATCCCGGGCGAAGGAGAACACGTCGCCCACGTCCGGCACCGTGCTCAGGCTTCCCGATGCGCGCAGATCGGTGCCGCAACCCGCCGGAAGCTCGTTGCAGCAGCAGTGGCCGATCCAGAGATTGTCGTCGGGGAAGGCGAGGATATTCCAGATCCATCGGTCGGTGAGCCCGTCGGCGGGACCGATGAGGGACCATGTGGTTCCATCGAAGCTCATGAGCCCGATCTCGCCCTGCTGGGTCCCCGCCCAGACCGTCCCCGAGGGGTCCACGGCCAGGCCGCCCACCGGGGCGGTGAGCCCCGGCCCGGGGGGGCGCAACCGCTCCGCCGCGCCGCCGGCCACCGGAACGATCAGGAGCCCGTCCGAGGTGGTCAGGTAATAGGAGCCGCCGATCCGGCGGAGGTCCCGGACCTCGGTGCCTCCGGTGGGGAGGCCCAGGTCGTTCCAGTCCGAGGCCCCGGCGTCCCAGCGGTACACCGAGCTCCCCTGGATCGCGTAGAGCGAGTCCGCCGACACCCTGAGCGCCCGCACTCCGCTGAGCGAGGTGGTCTGCCATTGCCCGCCGACCAGCCGCCGCACCGGCCCGCCGGTGGCTTCCCATAGAACCCCCCCGAAGACGGCGAGGGATCGGGAGTCCTGCCCGATCGATCCCGCGGGGAGGGCGGCCGGTTCGTTCCAGGCCGCGCCGTCGTAGCGGCCCAGCCCTCCCTGGGTGGCGACCCACACCGTATCCCCCATCCGGGCGAAGTCGTTGACCACGTAGGACGGGATCACGCAGGAAGGCAGATCCGGGGCGCAGAGATCCGACCGGGACGGGGTCGGTTTGATGGTGAGCCCGTTCTGGGTGCCCACGTAGATCGCCTGGCCCACGCAGCGCACCACCCGGATCCTGGGATCGGTCCAGTCCTCCGGAGCGGTCCGGTCCCAGCCGCCGAGGAGCGGATCGTAGACCGTGACCCCGCGGGTGGCGCTTCCCGTCCACACCCGGCCCGAGGGATCGACGCAGACGGTGGCGAGATCGTTCCCGCGGGGACCGGTGCCGGAGAGCTTGGGAAACCGGGTCCAGGCGCGATCCCCGACATCGAAGCGGAGCGCGCCGCCGTTGGACGCGATCCAGAGCGTTCCGGTCCCGTCCTGGTCCATTTCGTGGAGGTCGGTGGCGTTCAGGTAGGGGGTCATGGCCCCGGCGATGTTCTGGGCCGAGGCGGGACGAACGATCGCGGACCCCGTCGCCCCCCAGACCCCGAGGAGGAGCAGAAGCGGACCCAGACCCCTTCGTCCGGTACCGCGTACGTCGAAACGGGTTCTTGGCATCACGTGGGGATCCCCATCGACTGCGCGCGCTGCGGCGTGGTGGCCGGCGTGGCGTCGCTCTCGGGATGGGCCCGCGTCACCGGGGTGGCGGATCCCTTGCCGCCGCCTCGCCGGGGGCGCCGAAGCGCCACGCGGGCCAGAAGTTTCAGGTCCAGCTCGGGGGACCAGTCCTCCAGATAGCGCAGTTCCTGCTGCATCTCCTCCTGGGGGGACGGGGCCGGAGCCAGGCTCCACGGCCCCACCAGACCCGGACGATGGTGTTCGCGCACCCGAAGCCACGTCTCCCCGCCGGGAACGGGTTCTCCGGGATGGAGGGGCCGCGGGCCGACCAGGCTGAAGCGCCCGCGCAAGACCCCGGTCATCAGCGGATAGAGCCGGAGCCAACCGGACCCGGACACCGGGCGCACGCGGTAGGTCTCACCCCAACGCCCCTGCCATTGTTCCCTCGGTCCCCGGACCGGGCGTCCGGCCAGGGCGCGGGCCGCCGCCGCGGCCAGGAAAGGGACGAGGCCGATGACGGCGAAGAGGGCCGCCCCCACCAGATCGAAAGCCCGTTTCTGGGCCCGGGCGGGCCGGAGCGCCGGACGCTCCAGGGTGAGCCAGGAGATCCCGCCCACCCGCTCCAGGCGGGCCCGCGGGGGAAGCCCGGCCAGGAACGAGGAGACCACCCGCACGCCGAACCCGGCGCGGCGGAGCGGGAGGACGGTGGCCAGGAGATCGTCCTCGGCCACCCCCAGGGACTCGGGAGAGACCACCGCCTCCGAGACCCGCTCTCCGGACAGCCGCTTCACCATCAGGTCGCCGGCCTCGGCGGCGGGGCGTCCGCGCCAGGGGGTCCGGCGGAGCCGGACCGGTTCCCACCCCAGCTCGGGGTTCTCGCGCAGCACGCGCTCCAGACCGTCGAACGCCGGATCGTCCCCCAACAGCGCCACCCGGCGAAGGGTCCAGCGGTCGCGACGGGCCCGGGCGAACAGCGTGTACAGGGCCCGGCGGCCGGCGAAGGCGAGGAGGGCGGCCAGGGGCCACATCCCGATCACGATGAGCCGGGAGTAGGAGCGCATGTCCAGAACGAAGGTGCTGGCCATGAGGATGAGGGCGCCCAGGATGGCTCCCTTCCCCACCCGGAAGGCCACGTCCACCCAATCCCCTTCCCGGACCTCGCGATAGAGCCCCTGGAGGGAGAACGCCCCGACGTACACCACCACGCTGGCCGCGAAGAAGCCCCCGTAGAAGGAGAGCCCCCAGACCGGCTTGTGGAGGATGAAGGCCATCTGCTGGCGGAAGAGGTAAGCGGCGAGGAAGGCCGCGGTCACCGCGATCAGGTCCAGCGCCAGGAGGGACGCGGTCCGCCAAAGACCGCCGTACTGACGAAGGACGAGGAGAAACCCGCTCCAGCGGTCGAAGAACCGGAGACCGCTCCGCAAGTGCCTCCGCGCGGCGGGACCGAAGCTCCGGCTCGCCCGCTGCCAATGGTGGGTCACCACCGCCTCGGGCACGTACTGCACCGACCAACCCCGGGCCTGCATGCGGGTGCACCAGTCCACGTCCTCGAAGTAGAGGAAGTAGCGGTCGTCCATCGGCCCCACGTCGTCCAGCGCCTCCCGCCGCACCATCATCATGGCTCCGGCCACCCAGTCCACCGCCCGGGGCGTGTCGTGATCGTAGTCGAGCATCAGGTGGCGGCGAAGGGGGGCGGCGCCGGGGAAGAGCCGGCCGAGGAAGGTCCGCCGAAGGAGCAGGGTGGTGAGGGTGTAGAAGCGGCGGCAGGAATGCTGGAGGGTGCCGTCGGGGTTCAACAGCTTCGGCGCGGCGAGCCCGGTCTCGGGGTGGGCCTCCAGGAAATCGGCCAGGGCGTCCAGCGCTCCCGGCCGGACCTCCACGTCCGGGTTCATCACGGTGATGAACCGTCCCGACGATTCGGCCAGGCCCCGGTTCACGCCCCCCGCGAACCCCAGGTTCTCCCCGGTCTCGATCACCCGCACGCCTTCGAAGGAGCGGGCGACCTCCGCGCTCTCGTCCCCGGAGTCGTTGTCCACCACCAGGATCTCCCGGCTCCGGCGGGAGGGATCGCCGGCCAGGACCCCCAGACACCGCCGCAAATGTTCGGGGGTCCGGTAGGACACGATCACGATCGAGATCTCGGGCACGATCAGAGGGTTCCCGTCAGCTCGAAGAATCGGAGCTTCCACACCAGCCACATCGCTTCCCAGACGATCTTGTTGTTCATCTTGCTGACCCCCACCCGGCGGTCCACGAACAGGATCGGGATCTCCCTGATGCGCATCCCCTTCTTCCACACCTTGAAGTTCATCTCGATCTGGAAGCCGTAGCCGTCGGTATTCACCCCGTTCAGGTCCAGCCGCTCCAGGGTGGAACGGCGGAAGCACTTGAACCCGCCGGTGGCGTCCTTGACCGGCATCCAGGTGACGATGCGGGTGTAGAGGTTGGCGCCGTAGGAGAGAATGAGCCGGGACAGCGGCCAGTTCACCACCGTGACCCCGTTCAGGTACCGCGACCCGATCACCAGATCCGCCTCCTGGATCGCCTCCAGGAAGGCGGGGATGGCGTCGGGATCGTGGCTGAAGTCCGCGTCCATCTCGAACACCGCCTCGAAGTCGCGCTCCAGGGCGTAGCGGAACCCGTCCACGTAGGCGGTCCCCAGACCCATCTTCCGGGGGCGGTGGAGGACGTGGAGACGCGGCTCGGTCTCCATGAGATCGTCCACGATGGCCCCGGTGCCGTCGACGGAGTTGTCGTCCACCACCAGCATCTCGACCCCGGGATCCTGCTCCAGCACGCGGGGGACGAGTTGCCGGATGTTGTCCGCCTCGTTATAGGTGGGAACGATGACCAGCGATTTCACGTCACCTCGCCCGAGTCAACTCCGGTGATTACCCCGGAACCACTCCACGGTCTTGATGAGGCCTTCCCGCACCGGCACCTTGGGCTCCCATCCCAGGGTGCGCTTGGCCTTGGAAATGTCGGGCTGGCGCACCTTGGGGTCGTCCTCGGGAAGGGGGCCGCTCACGATGCGGCTCTTCGATCCGGTGAGTTCGATGATCATCTCGGCCATCTCGCGCACCGTCATCTCCTGGGGATTGCCGATGTTGACCGGCTCGTTCTCGGTGGACAGCATGAGCTTGTAGATGCCCTCCGCCAGGTCCGAGATGTAGCCGAAGGAGCGGGTCTGGGATCCGTCGCCGAACACCGTGATGTCCTCGCCCCGCATGGCCTGGTTGATGAAGGTGGGAACCGCGCGGCCGTCGTTCTTGCGCATGCGCGGACCGAAGGTGTTGAAGATGCGGACGATCTTGGTGTCCAGGTTGTGATAGCGGTGATAGGCCATGGTGATGGCTTCGGCGAAGCGCTTGGCCTCGTCGTACACCCCGCGCAACCCGATCGGGTTGACGTTCCCCCAGTAGGTCTCCGGCTGGGGATGGACCAGGGGATCGCCGTAGGTTTCGCTGGTCGAGGCGATCAGGAACTTCGCCCCCTTGGCCTTGGCCAGTCCCAGCGCCTTGTGGGTGCCGAGCGCCCCGACCTTGAGGGTCTGGATGGGGAGCTGGAGGTAGTCGATGGGGCTGGCCGGGCTCGCGAAGTGGAGCACGTAGTCCAGGGGGCCGTCCACGTAGATGAAGTTGGTGACGTCGTACTGGATGAAGCTGAACCCGGGCTCCCGGATGTGGGCGATGTTGTCCACGCTTCCGGTCAGGAGATTGTCCATGGCGACCACGCGATGCCCCTTGGCGAGGAGGAAATCGCAGAGATGGGACCCGATGAACCCGGCCCCTCCGGTGATGAGGATGTTCACGTTGTCTCCTGATGCGGGGAAAGCGCCTCTCCCCGGGACCCTGTCACGACTCGGGCGAAAGGAACACCCTGAACTCCGGCGGCGGCGCCCCAAGCCTAAGGCGGAGGACCGGCGCCGTCACGACCGTTCCGTAGGCCGGAGCCACCATCGCTTCCTCGATCCGCGATCCCGCCCCCGGCGTGAGATCCAGACGCCACCGTCTTCCCGAAGGGAGCAGAACCGCATGGCTCCCTTCAGCGTCGAGCCGTTCCAGTTGAATGCCGGGAGCAAAGCGAAAGGCCCACGTGACGGGCCCGGGATGCGATTGGGAAAAGCGGTCGAGGAGTAGCCAGGTTCTATGTAATTCATTGTAGCGTATGGACCTGTGCCAGCGCAAAGGGTTAGCGCGATCCTCCCACCGGACCTCCCCCTCGAATTCCGGGCCCTCGGCGCCTCGAACCGTGGTGAGGGTGGCCTCCACCGCGAGGCCCCGCCACCGGAACGTCCCCGCGGGAACGGGCCCGCGCGGCGGCTCGAAGACCGGCGCGGTATGGGCTTCCCACCCCCGGAGCCCGTCGCGGAGGGGCGCCGGAACCCGGTACCCCGCGGTCCCCGGGTCGATCCACACCGGCTCCCCCCCCAGATAGAGCACCGGGGCGAGGAGATCGGCATGGCTGTGGCTGGCCGGTCCCGGGATCCCCCAGCCGAAGGGACCTCCCCGCAGAAACAGGAAGTCCCCGGCGGGGGTCCCGAACGTCGCATGCCCCCCCTGGGGAAAGTGAATCGCCGCCGTCCGCTCCCCGGCGTCGACCGGGCCGAACACCCGCCGGAGCCGTGCCGGGAGACCGCCCGGTCGATGGGGGTCGGGGTCTCCCCAGTCCGCACCCCGGCCGGAGTCGCAATCCCCCACCCGGGGGAGCGCGCCGTCGGGGGCGGTCACGGCTTCCAGGTGACGGGCGGCGGCGGCGAGCCGCTCCCGGACCGGGGCGGAGAACGGCGCGTCGCGAAGCGCCGACGCCTCCCCGGCCGCGGCCAGGAACTCGAGCACGAACTTCTCGTAGGTGAGCGACTGCTCCACGCTCACCCCGTCGGGATGGAACTGGCGGAGGATCTCCGCTTCCAGGACGTCGACCACCGGCACGCCCCCCCACCAGGCCGGGGCGGCCTCGGGGAAGAGCCGGCCCGCGGCGAGGAGCCCGGCCAGCTCCCCCAGGAGATGGTTCCCCCGCACCACCTTGTCCAGGGAGAGATCGGCGGCCAGGGCGCGGGCGTGGCGGTCCACCAGCTTCACCAGCGCCACGTCCGAGGCGGCGAAGGCCGCGCTGGGGGCGATGAGGGCCAGCCCCTGGACCAGGGCGACCAGGCGGAGGCCCAGCTCCAGGGCGCTCTCCCAGGCCGGGCCGCCGGGACCGGGGTGGGCGCGGTAAAAATCGAGGAGCGCCTCGACGTAGGCCTCGGCGTAGCGCGCCCCGCGCGCGGGATCGGCGGCCAGGCGCGCTCCGCGGGCCAGGGGAAGGATTCCCTGGAGGCGCTGGATTTCCCAGGTGCTCCGGACGTCGGCGACGAAGCGCGCGGCGTTCTCCGTCCCCTCCCACCGCCAGCTCCACCGCGGGGGCCAGCCGGTTTCGACCTCCCGCCCGAACAGGACCTGCCGTCCGGCCAGGACCGACTCCGCCCGGGCTTCCACGTCGCCCGGGTCGGCGGGGACGTCGGGGAGTCCGAGCCGGGCCAGAGGCTCCAGCAGCTCCCCCATCCGTTCGCGGCGCGCGGCGGAATCGGCGGGAAGCCCGACGCGGGCGAGAAGCGCCCGGTCGGATTCGCCGCGGCGCAGCGCCCGGTGGACCCGGGACTTCCCGATCGCCTTCACCGCCTTGGCCCGGAAGAGCGAGGCCCCGCGGCCGAGACCCAGCGCCGGACCGAAGTACCGGAGGTCGGCGAGCACGCCCATCCTAGGCGGGACCGGGCGCGCCCAGCGCCTCGGCCAGGGTCGCGGCCACCGGAAGCACGACGCCGGTCCGGGCCGCCTCCAGGGCGCGCAGGGTGAGCCAGGTGGAGCGCGCCGCGGCCTCGAAATCGGCCACCCCCAGCGCCGCCGCGTCGCCGCCGGTGAGGTACTCGGCCCAGGCCTTCATCTCCGCCCCCTGTCCCTTGTCCTCGGCCCGCAGGGTCTTCCGCCCCGAGCGCGCCCCCGTCCACTCCAGCCTCCGGTAGTCGGTGAGGGTCGCGGCCAGCCCGGGGGCGAAGATCTCGAGCTGCTCCTTGGGGTAGCCCCTGGGTCCCTGGGTGGAGTAGATGAGGGTCATGA
Source organism: uncultured bacterium (assembly GCA_964424285.1). Classification (GTDB taxonomy): domain Bacteria; phylum Eisenbacteria; class RBG-16-71-46; order JABDJR01; family JABDJR01; genus CAVSKL01. Next base: position 5,217 of record CAYRIJ010000012.1, on the reverse strand, counting down.
GGGAACCGTCGGCGTAGCTCACGGTGGCGGTGAGGTTGTCGTCGTCCACCACCTCCGGATCGGGCGAGCGGAGCTTCTGCGCGGCCACCGAGACCGGCTCGCTCCCGGTGAGCGCGTTCATGAGATCGAAGATGTGGCACCCCTCGCCGAGGATCCGCCCGCCCCCCTCCACCGGGTCGTTGGCCCAGTGGCCGAGCGGGATCCGCCCCGCGTTCATCCGGTAGACCCCGTGGAGCGGTCCCTCGCGGCCGGCCAGGAGCCCCATCAGGGATCGGGTCAGGGGGGCGAAGCGGCGGTTGAACCCCACCGCGACCCGCACCGGGTGCGCGCGCAGCGCCGCGGCCAGGATCCTGAGCCCCTCGGCGTCCAGGGCCAGGGGCTTCTCCACCAGGACGTGCTTCCCGGCCGCGATGGCCGCCGCGGCCTGGGGGACGTGGAGATGGTGGCGGGTGGAGATGAGGACCGCGTTCACCTCGGGGCGGGCCAGCGCCTCGGCGAGATCGGTGCCGGCGAAGGCCGCCCCGTGCTTCTCGGCCGCGTGGCGGGCGTTGGCCCCCGAGCCCGAGACCACCCCGGCCAGGTGGAAGCGCGACTCGGCGGCGAGGTTCGGGAGGTGGAAGGCGCGGGCGAAGCTTCCCGCCCCCACCAGGAGCACCCCCACCGTTCCCGCCGCCGCCGGGGCGGGGGGAAGATCGAGGGTCCGCGCCGGGGTCGCGGAGGCGTGGTCGTAGCGGAGGAGGGTGCCCAGCGCGCCCGCCCCGGAGAGAATGCGGTCGTAGGCGGCGGGGGCCTCGGCCACCGCGACCTCGTCGGTCACCAGTTCCTCCACCCGGAGGTCGCCGCTCTGGATGAGCGCCAGCACCGCCCCGAGGTTCCGCCCCTCGGTCCAGCGCACGTAGCCCACCGGGTAGTCCACCCCGCCCTCCTCGTAGAGCGGGTCGTAGCGGCCGGGGCCGTAGGAGCGGCTCAGGGTGAAGTCCAGCTCCTTGGCGTAGAAGGGGCCGCGCTCCAGATCCATCCCCACGTCCCCCACCACCACCAGCCGGGCGCGGTCGCGAAGGAGCCTCGAGGCGGCGCGCACCGGATCGCTGGAACGGGTCGCCGCGCACACCAGGGCCAGGTCGAGCCCCGCTCCCCCCGTCCAGGCGGCGATCGTGGCCGCGGGGTCCTGGTCGGGGTCGAGCACCAGGTCCGCCCCCAGCCGCGCCGCCAGATCCATCCGCCCGCGGTCGAGATCGCTCACCGCCACCCGCGCCCCGGAGGCGCGGAGGAACTGCGCGGCCAGCTGGCCCACCAGGCCGAGCCCCACCACCAGGGCGTTCTCCCCCAGGGTCGGCGCGCCGCGGCGCACTCCGTGAAGGGCGATGGCCCCCAGGGTCACGAAGGCGGCGTGGCGGAGATCCACCCCTTCGGGGACCCGGGCCACCAGGTTCCGGGGCACGGAGACGAACTCGGCGTGCACCGCGTACCCCGCCCCCGCGCAGGCCACCGGGTCGCCGGGGGCGAGGTCGGTCACCCCCTCCCCCACCTCCGCCACGGTTCCGGCCAGGCTGTAGCCCAGGGGGCGCCACTGGTCCAGCTTGTCCTTCACCTGGGCGGCCACCGAGCGCACGCCCTCCTTCTTGAGCTTGGCCAGGACCTGGCGCACCTGCTCCGGATGCTCGCGCACCTTGGTCACGAGCCCCGCCTTCCCCTCCTGCACCTGGGCCCCCTCGGTCCCGGCCGAGACCAGGGACCAGGCGGTCCGCACGGTGACGAACCCCGGACGCGTCTCGGGAGCCGGGACCTCGATGACCTCGAGGGCCCCCGCCTTGTTGGTGACCACCTGTTTCATGTCGTCCTGACCTCCGGGTCGTATCCGTCCACCCGGTACTTCCGGTAGTACCGATAGATCTCGAGCAGCGTCCGGAAGATCACGCTCGGCCGGGCCCCGGTGGAGATCCCGTCGGTCCGCGGGAGGTGGCGGACCCCCACCTCGGTGGACTCGTAGCCCAGGGCCCGGGCCTTGATCGCTATTTCGGCGTCGATGAACGCGTCCCGGGAGGTGAGCTCCACCCGCCGGAAGAGCGCGGTGGGATAGAGCTTGAACGCGCAGTCCACGTCCCGGTCGGTGATGTCGAACAGGATCCTCAGGATGAGGTTGTACACGAAGGAGGTGAACTTGCGATAGGTGGAGTATTGCTTCTCCACCCGGAACCCCGAGACGATGTCGGAGTAGGGGGCCAGGGCCACCAGCTTCTTGAGCTCCTCGAGGTCGAACTGGTTGTCTCCGTCGGTGTAGAAGACGTAGTCCTTGGCCGCCTCCCGGAAGCCGGTGCGAAGCGCCATCCCGTACCCCAGGTTCCGGGGATGGTGGACCACCCGCACCCGGGGATGGCGGGCGGCCAGCTCGTCCGCCACCTCGCCCGTCCGGTCCGGGCTCCCGTCCTCCACGATGATGATCTCGTGGTCGGCGATCCCCAGGTCCTCCACCACCCGGAGCGCGGCCGACACCACCTTGGAGATGTTGGCCTCGTCGTAGTAGGCGGGGAAGAAGAGCGAGAGGGCCAGCGGCCGGCCGTCCTTCCCGACGGGGGGGGTCACGCCGGCGGTTCCACCGGCGGCCGGGCCCGCCCGCCCGCGCCCGCCGCGGCCCGGGTCACGAGGTCGCGCTCCCGGTGAGCCAGTCCCAGGTCAACCCGAGGCCCTCGCGAAGCCCGATCCGGGGCGCCCAGCCCAGCTCCCGGCGGGCCTTCTCGATCGAGAGCACGTTCACCGGCACGTCGAAGGGGCGGGCGGGAAGATGGCGGACCGCGACGTCTCGCCCGGTGGCCTCACCGATCGCCGCCACCAGCTCGTTCAGGCTCACCCCCCGGCCCGATCCGATGTTGTAGGTCCCCTCGCCGGCCCCGGTCCCCTCGGCGGCCAGGATGCCCGCCACCGCGTCCTTCACGTAGAGGTAGTCCCGCACCACCGTTCCGTCCCCCCAGATCTCGAGGGGAAGGCCGGCGTGGAGCCGGCCCAGGAACACCGAGGCCGCCCCCTGCATGCCGGCGGGGTCCTGCCGGGGACCGTAAGGGTTGGAAAGGCGGAGGATCCGGTAGTCGAGGCCGCGGTGGCGGCGGTAGAGCCAGAGGTACTTCTCGATGGCCAGCTTCACCACCCCGTAGGCCACCAGGGGATCGGTGGGATGGTCCTCGGAGACCGGAAGCTCGCGGGGGAGGCCGTAGACCGTGCCGCCGCTGGAGACGAACACCACCCGCTTCACCCCGGTCTCCACCGCGAGATCGAGGAGGCGCAGGGTGGAGACGAGGTTGGTCTCCACGTCGTAGACCGGATTCAGCGCCGACGTGGCGGGAAGGGTGGTCGAGATCAAATGGAAGACGGTGCCCGCCCCCTCGAGGGCGTCCCGCTGATCCGCCTCGTTCACGAAGTCCCCGCCCTGAAACGTCCAGCCGGGGCCGAGATGTCCGAGGTTCCGGAGATCGGCGTTCTTCCGGTCGAACACCCGCACCGGCCGGCCCGCGGCCAGGAGCGCCTCGACCAGGTGGGAACCCAGAAAGCCCGCCCCCCCCAGAACGACCGCAACGTCACCAGCGGGCACGCGTCCCCTCCGTCACCCCGGGCTCACCGCCCGGCCGGCTTCCGCGCCCGGGTGACGAGATAGAACCCCAGGCGGCTTCCCAGCCCCACCAGGATCCGGTTGGCGGTCCGGCCCAGCTTGGGCCGCCAGGTCTCGTAGCTCTTCTGATCGAGGATCTCGAAGTCCCGGAAGAGGGCGCGCACCTGCTTCCGGGAGTACGCCTTCCCCAGGGGGTTCTCGTTGCCGTCGTAGACCCGGAAATACTCCGATCTCGAGATCCAGCCCTCGCCGCGACGCAGGCGCGAGAGGAGGGCGAGGGGGTAGCCGATATAGTAGTGGGAGGAGCGGGAGTGGTACAGCATGACCACCGCCTCCCCGCCGGGCTTGAGCAGCCGGTGGATCTCGGCGAAGGCGCGCGCGGTGTCGGGAGTGTGGTGGAGCACCCCGAAGGAGTAGACCACGTCGAAGGCGCCGTCGGGGAAGGGCAGGTTCTCCGCGTCCCCCACCAGGAAGGTCCCCGGGACCTCCTCGGTCCGGAAGCGGCCGGCGGCCAGGGCCACGCTCTGGGCGGTGAGGTCCATGCCGGTCACCACCGCCCCGTTCCGGGCGAACTGGAGCAGGTCGGTGCCCAGGCCGCAGCCGATCTCCAGGAGCCGCTTCCCCCGGTAGCGCCGGAAGCCCACCGCCTCGTCCATGAAGGGCTGGCGCCGGTAGCGCTCCTCCTCCACCGAGCGATAGAACTCCCGGGTGCCCCAGTCCAGCTCGGTGAACTGCGTCCCGCAGGGGTGCTCGTTCCAGTAGGCGCGAACGGCGTCTTTGAGCGCGGATTCCGTCATGGTTCTGGTTCACCGGACCGGGGTTCGGCGAGGGGCAGGAGCCCCGCCACCGCCCGGCGGACGTTGGCCTCCCAGGTGTAGCGCGCTTCGGCCAGGGCCCGGGCCGCCGCGCCCATGCGCCCCCGAAGCTCGGGATCCGAGGCCAGCCCGAGCACCGCCTCGCGGAACGCCGGGCCGTCCCCCGGCGGGAAGAGCACCCCGGTCAGCCCTTCCTCCACCACCCGGCCCTGCTGCCCGAGCCGGCTCGCCGCCACCGGCCGTCCCGCGGCCATGTACTCGAAGAGCTTCACCGGCGAGAAGAACGAGGGGCTGCCGTCGTCGAAGGGCAGGTAAGGACTGAGAAGAATATCACAGGCGGCCAGCCGGGCGGGCACCTCCTCCGGGTCCAGGAGCCCGGTGATCCGCACCCGATCCGCGCCCCCGTTCTCGGCCAGCTTCCGCTCCACCGCCGGCCGCACGTCGCCGTCCCCGATGAGGAGGAAATAGAGGCGGGGGTCGCGGGCCGCGAGCTCGGGAACGTGCTCGGCCACGAACTGGACCCCGTGCCAGCGGGTGAAGGTCCCCAGGAACCCGCACACCACCGCGTCGGCGGGAATCCCCAGGCTCTTTCGAACCGCCTCCCCCCGCTCCGCGGGGTGGAACCGGCCCACGTCCACCCCGTTGGGATTCACCACCATCCGGTCGGGGCTTCCCCCCATGGCCTCGATCACCGGGAGGAGTTCCTCGGAGACCAGGGAGAGCCGGTCCGCCCCGGCGAAGGCCGCCCGCTCCATGGCCTCGGCCAGGCCGCCGAAGAAGAGCCGGCTCCAGGCCCGCCGC
>CAYRIJ010000011.1:0-26809 GCA_964424285.1 uncultured bacterium | reverse complement strand
CGTCGAACGGCCGCAACGGTAGTCGCCCATGAGCCCCTATCTCGAGATTCACCCCGAGACCCCTCAGCCCCGCCTGGTGCGCCAGGCGGCGGAGATCGTGCGCGGGGGCGGGGTCATCGTCTATCCCACCGATTCCTGCTACGCCCTGGGTTGCGCCATCGGCGAGAAGGACGCCCTGGGGCGGATCTGCCGCATCCGGGGAATCCCCACCGACCACCGCTTCACCCTCATCTGCCGCGATCTCTCCGAGTCCGCCACCTACGCCGTCTTCGAAACCTCGGACTATCGGCTGCTCCGGGCCAACACCCCCGGGGCCTACGCCTTCGTGTTGAAGGCCACCCGCGAGGTGCCGCGCCGTCTCATGGATCCCAAGCGGAAGACCATCGGCCTCCGCGTCCCCGACCACCCGGTGGCCCGGGCGCTCCTCACCGAGCTGGACGCCCCCATGATGACCTCGTCCATGATCCTACCCGGCGAGAGCGCACCCCTGACCGATCCGGTGGAGATCCGCGACCGGGTCGGGAAGCTGGTGGACCTGGTGATCGACGGCGGCATGGGGGGATCCGATCCGACCACCGTGGTGGATCTCACCGGGGACGCGCCCCGGGTGCTCCGGGTGGGAAAGGGCGATCCCTCGCCCTTCGAGTAGCGGCCGCTCCTCTCCGGGCCCGCGGTGTCCGCCCGCCGAGGCCTCGGCGCGAACAAGACGGCCGCCCGGAGGAACCCCCGGGCGGCCGCAACGCGACTAGTGTTCCGATTCAGAAGTCATGCACACAATCTGGCGGCGGTTCGCGACGTCGGCGTCGTTGCGCCTCCTCCGCGATGCGCATCGGCATCGCGTCGTCGGCACGCCTTGCCGGCGACCCGAAGCGCTCGCCATCTCGTACACATGACTTCTGAATCGGAACACTAGTGGGCCAGGAGCTGGCGCACCATGTCGGGACCGTTCTCCACGAAGATGAGGATCACCCCCATCAGCGCCCCGCCGGCGATGATCCCCGATGCCACCGGGAAGAGGAACTCCTCGGCCTGCTCCTTGTTCCGGGATTCCCAGATCCACCCGAATATCGCGCCCAGGGTGAAGAGCAGGCTGTAGAAGAAGTGGAAGGTCCAGGCCAGGCCGATCCCCGCCGCCGAGGGGATGTACTTCTGCTTCTTGGGGAAGGCGAGGGCCAGAAGCGGCAGGATGATCCCCACCAACCCGCCGATGGCGATCGACCACACCTTCACCGGGTGCATGGTGGACAGCCCGTGGGACATGGCCTCGGCCACCCCGCGCCAGGTCTGGGCGGCGGGAGCCGGGAACTGGTCCGATCCCAGGGACTGAGCGTTGGGGACGAGAACGTTGAAGGCCAGCACGGTCACGACGGTCCCGATGAAGATCCCCGAGAACTGAGCGATGAACTGCTTCCGGGGATGGGCCCCCAGGAGATACCCGCTCTTCAGGTCGGTGAGGAGGTCGGCGGAGGAGCCGGCCGCCCCGGCGGTGATGCCCGCGGCCATGAGGTTCACGTTCATGTTCCCGGGGGACAGCGACCCGAAGGTGAGCTGCATGATCTTTCCCATGGCTCCCACCGGGGTGGTGTCGGTTTCTCCGGTGACGCGGCAGGCCACCAGGGCCAGGGCGAAGGTGAGGAGCACGGCCAGGACGCTCTCCCAGTAGGCCATCCCGAAGGTGCGCTCGGCCAGCCAGGCCAGGGCGACGAGCGAGACCACCTGGCCGATCACGAACCAGGAGCCGGGGGTCTCGATGGCGTCCATCTCGTTCCGCCCGCCGCTCTTCTTCTTTCCGAACATCTCGCCGAGGCTCCGGAAGGCGCTGAGGGCGCTCCGCCACTGTAGCCCCACCGACAACAGTCCCGAGGTCACCATGCACGCGGTCCCGCCCCAGAGCGACCACTGCACCAGCTCGCGGTAACCGGAGACCCCGGCCAGGGCGGGAACGTGCGCCTGCACCAGGGGGATGAAGATCATCCAGCAGGTGACCGCCCCCAGCATGATGCTGAGGCTCACCCGCAGTCCGACGATCGAGCCGGCGGCGATGAAGATGGGGTCCCAGGCGAACATCACCGTGCGGCCGATCCACCTCTCGCCCAGGACGGCTTCGTTGAACCGGTTGATGAGGTTGGAGGCCTGGAACGGCTCGAGCTTGGACCCGATCCTGGGGATGAGCCGGAGCCCGTCGATCCAGACCTGGTTCACCACCGCGAACGCCGCGGCCCAGCCCAGGGCCTTGGCCGCGCGCAGGCCCTTTTCGCCGGTGGCGTGGAGGGCGCGCAGGGTTTCGGCGGCGGCGATCCCGCTCGGGAACCGGAGCTGCTCCACGTTGATCATCTGCCGCTTCATCGGCACCGCCATGGTCACGCCGAGAACGGCCAGGAAGAACACCCACCCCAGCATCATGCCGATGGGGAGGGTGTGATTGTTGATGAGGATGTAGGCCGAGAACGCGGAGACCAGGGTGCCGCCGGTGGAGTACCCGGCGGAGCTGGCGGTGGACTGCATGCAGTTGTTCTCGAGGACGGTCATCTTGGTCCGGACCAACCCGATCTTGTGGAGGGTGGTCCAGATCGCGTAGGAGAGGATGCACGCGGTGATGGCCACCCCGAACGCCCACCCCGCCTTGAGCCCGATGTAGAGGTTGGTGAGCGAGAGGATGCCCCCGAGAACCGACCCCATGATGACCGCCCGCCAGGTGAGCTGCTTCATGGTGTCGCCCCGGCCCACGTAGCACTGGTTGTACCACTGCAGCTCGATCTCGTCCGGAGTCCCCTGGAACCCGGCGATGGGCAGTTCGTAGGCTTTGGCGGTCGCGTCGGGAGGGGGTGCTTGGACGACGTCTGTCATGGGAGAGACTCCCTCGATGTAGGTGGGATGAAACCGGGGACGACCCGGGCGGCCCCGAACTCGCAAGACGGCACATTCTTGCCCCAACCCGACGGTGATGCAAGGGAATAGGGGGTTTCAGGGGCGGCGAAGGCCGGTCGGCCCGCCGGGGTCAATTCAAGACTTCAATGGTCGCCTGTCCCGCGGTGCGATCGGCGATCTCGCGGAGGAACGCGGGGAGACGTCCGACCGGCACCTCGAACTCCGCCCGCACCTCCGCACCGTACTCCGAGGCCTCGGCGGTGAGCCCCAGGGCGGCGGCCGCCCCGGTCACCGCCCCCGAGAGATCGTAGGCGTGGCGTACCCGGACCCGGCGGGTCACCGCCACCGTCCGGATCCCCGCCCGGTCCAGGACCGCCGCGGCGGCGGATCCGTAGGCCCGCACCAGCCCCCCGACCCCGAGCTTCACCCCCCCGAAATAGCGCACCACCACCACCGTCGCGTCCACCAGGTCCCGTCCCTCGATCTCGCGGAGGATCGGGCGGCCGGCGGACCCGGAGGGCTCGCCGTCGTCGTTGGCCCGGAACGTCCCGCCCGCCGGATCGAGGCGCCACGCCGAGCAGTGGTGCCGGGCGTCGGGAAAATCCCGGCGCGCCGCCTCCACCAGCGCCTCGGCCTCGATCGCGCTCCGGGTGGGAGCCGCGCGGGCGATGAACCGCGATCCCTTGATCTTGGGGATCTCGTGCTCCGCCGCCCCGGCGGGAGTGCGGTATTCCTCGATCATCGGTTCACGTCCAGCGGTGCGGGAAACCGCCGCCGCGGCCCCTTCCGGCGAGGCCGGACGCCGGAGGGGCCCGCCGCGGCCTACCGCCCCGACTTGTCCGGGTAGGGGGGCGGGGTCGGCGCCGGCACCGGGTTCTCCCGGATCTCCTGCTGGAGGAACTTCACCGCCGCCTCGACCTGCGCGTCCTGTCCCTCGTAGGTGGCGTGGGGGAGGTTGTCCACCGTGATGTCCGGCTCCACCCCGCGGCCCTCGATCAGCCAGGTGCCCTGGGGGCCGTAGACCCCGTATTCCGCCGCGGTGGCGATGCCCCCGTCCACCAGGAAGTTGCTGGAGCTGAGCCAGATCTCCCCGCCCCAGGTGCGGGTGCCGATCACCTTCCCCAGCCCCAGCCGGCGGAACCCCTCGCTGAAGAGCTCGCCGTCGGAGGCGGTGCGCTCGTCGCAGAGCACCACCATGTGGCCGCGGAAGGCGTACTGCATGTTCCAGGTCGGGGAGTTCCCCACCGGCTGGCTCCAGTAGGACCACGCCTTCCGCATGAGCTTCTCCAGGATCCAGCTGTCGATGTTCCCCCCGTTGTTGTGGCGGACGTCCACGATCAGCCCGTCCCGGGTGAAGACCGGGTAGTAGTCCCGGGCCCAGTTGGTGTAGTCGCCCGCTCCCATGGCCCGGAGGTGGACGTAGCCGATCCGCCCGGCGGAGAGGGAGTCGACCATCAGCCGGCGGGTGTACTCCCATTCGTCGTAACGGAGATCGAACTCCCGGCGCGGGGTGATCGGGACCGCCACCACGTCCCGCTCGGGCCCGGTCGCCGGCTTCACGTGCAACAGCACCTGCTTTCCCGCCTGGTTCCGGAGCAGCGCGCCCGGATCCGGGGCGGCGAGGGCCGGCGTCCCGTTCACCCTGGTGATCACGTCGCCTTCGACCACGTTCACCTCGGGACGGGCCAGGGGGGCGGCGGACTCGGGTTCATCGGGGTCGGTGCGGTACACGTGGGTCACCCGGTATCCGCCCGAGGCCTCGTCGCGGGCGAACACCGCGCCCAGGGACGCGTTGCCGATCGAGTCGTCCCCCTCCCGCATCTCCCCCCCGTAGACGAAGATGTGGAGGGCGGAGAGCTCGGAGACCATCTGGGCCAGGATGTCCGAGAGCTCCCCGCGCGAGGTCACCCGGTCCACCAGCGGGCGGTACTTGGTCCGCATGGCCGGCCAGTCCACCCCGTTCATCCCCGGGTCGTAGAAGTAGTCGCGCTCCAGGCGCCAGGCCTCGTCGAACATCTGGCGCCACTCCTCGCGGGGGACCACCGAGAGCATCCACCCGGAGAGATCCACCCCCGCCTTGTCCAGATCGGCGGGCTTGGGGTCGGCGTCCACCACGTAGAAGCCGTCGCCCTTGTGGATCAGGAGCTTCTTCCCGTCCTGGGAGAGTTCGTAGTCCTTCACGTCCTCCAGGACGGTCTTGGCTTCGAGATCCCGGTTGGTGATGGGGGCGCCCATGAGCTTCCGCTTGGACTCGGTCGGGGGAACCGCCACCCAGAAGAGGGCCTTCTCGGTCGCGGTGAGGCTCCCGTAGTTCCCGGGGGGGACCGGGACGCGTTCGATCCGGGCCTGGATGCCGTCCCGGTCGATGGTGACCGTGGGGGGGCCCTCGGCCTCCTCGTCTTCCTTCTTGGGCACGCTCCTCCGCTTCGAGGCGGCGGTGTTCGCCTCCGGCTTCTCCTCCTTCGTGCCCGCGCCCTCCAGCTCGTCGGGAGGGGCGAAGGGGGAGCGCAGGCCCTTCACCAGGGGAATCTGGTAGATCTCGGTGGTCTTGGCGAGGTACGGCTCGGGCTGGTAGCTCCCCCAGACGCTGTGGACCGCGGAGGTGAGGTTCCGGTCCGAGAGCAGGTAGAGCCGCTTGCCGTCCGGGCTCCAGGCCGGGCTGTAGCTGTCGAAGCGGTCGGTGGTGACCGGGGTGATGGATCCGTCGGCCAGGTTCAGGACCATGATCCGCCGGAACTGGTTCGGGGCGACCTTCACGTAGGCCAGCCACCTGGAGTCGGGAGACCAGGCGAGGCCGGAGATCCGGTCCAGCTCGCTCGAATCGACCTGGCGGTCGGTCTTCCGCTCCACGTCGTAGAGGAAGAGCCGCTGCTTCTTGTCGTCGTGGGCGATGAACTTCCCGTCGGGAGAGGGGAGCGCCTCCCAGCGAAGGGTCGTCCCGTCGTGGGTGAGCTGGATGGGCGCCCCCACCCCGTTGGCGGGCAGCGTCCAGAGCTCGACTTCCCCCGACTGGTCGGAGAAGGCCAGGATCGACTTGCCGTCGGGCATGAACCGGGCGTCCCGGTAGCGGACCCCTTCCGCGCGCTCCACCTTCACGAACCGGCCCCGCTCCTTGGGGGCCACGAACACCTCGCCCCGGGCGGTGAGCGCTACCCGGTCGCCGTCCGGGGACGCGTGAGCCGCGGTGAGGTAGTCCATGGGCTTGTCGATCCAGTGCTCGCGGGTCTGGTCGAGATCCGATTCCAGGGTGATGGGGATCACGGCGTCCCGGTCGGCGGCGATGTCGTAGAGATGGATGTCCGCGCCGAGCTGGTAGACGATCCGGCCGCCGTCGAGGTACGGGGACTGCACGTCCCAACCCTCATGATGGGTGTGCTGCGCGAGATCGCCCCCGTCCGGCTTCATGGACCAGAGGTTCATGGTGCCGTCCCGATCCGAGGCGAAGTAGATCCGCCCTTCCCACCACATCGGCCGCTTGCTGGTCCCGGGGTAGTCGGCGGTGAGGGGCTCGGCTTCCGCCGCCCCGGCGGAGAACTTCCAGATGTTCTGGGCGGTCCCCCCCTTGTACCGCTTGGTATGGCTCCCCTGGAAGGGAAGCCGGGTGAAGTAGAGGGTGGTCCCGCCCGGATCGTAGGTCCCGTCCGCGGCCTGGGAGAGGGGGATCATGGCGCTCGCCCCCGCGGCGTTCGCGCCGCTCACGTCGATCAGCGCGAGCTGGTAGTCGGGGAGGGTGGCTCGCTCCCGGGTGTGGTAGATCACCTTTCCGTCGGGGGTCCACCCCACCACCACCGGCCGCTCGGACCCGTAGGTGCGCCGGGTGGGGAGCCCTCCGGCCAGGGGCATGGTGTAGACCTCGACCGGTCCCTCGTAGGAGGCGGTGAAGGCCAGCACCGTTCCGTCGGGGGAGATCGCGGGGGTCCCCTCCTCTCCGGGGGCGCTGGTGAGCCTCGACGCGGTGCCCCCGGAGACCGGGACCCTCCAGAGGTCGCCTTCGGCGGTGAACACCAGGGTGCTCCCGGTGAGAGCGGGCTCCCGGTAGTACCCGACGGGGGAGGCGGAGGCCAGGGAAGGCACGGCGAGGGCGAGGCCCACGAGAGCGGCCAGATGCGGTCCGAAACGCATGATGTTCCTCTTCGGAAGAGTCAGGCGGCTTGCGGCGGGAATGGGTTGGGGACCGTCGCGAGGCCCGAATGTCCAGGGCGGACCAGTCGGTGGATTACACCCGATTCGGGGGGGGAAGGCAAGAGGGGTGGGACCGGGGGCCCGGCCCTCCGGCGATCCGGAGAGCCGGGTCCCGCGTCCCCGTCAGCGGAGGACCAGCACCTTGGCCGACACCGCGTCGCGGTCGGTGCGGAGGAGGTAGAAGTAGACGCCGTTCGGCGCGCCCGCCGCGTTCCATCGGGCGGTATGGCTCCCCGCCGGGAGCGTTTCGTCCACCAGGGTCTCCACCAGGCGACCGGTCACCGCCACCACGTCGAGGCGCACCGTCGAGGCCTCGGGAAGGGCGAAGCCCGCCTCCTGGATCGGCGACGACGGCCGGCTCATCGGGGTCACCGACGGAACCGGGCTCACCGCGGCGGCGGCCGCCTTCTTCCCGTTTCCGGGCAGGCGGAGCACCACGCAATCCGAGGCGATGAGCGGCGTCCCGTCCCGGAGCGTTCCGGTCAGGCTGAGCGCCCGTTCCTCGCCGTCGGTGACCGGGCCCAGGGCGTCCACCAGGTCCGAGGCGTCGAACTTGAGCTCCAGATCGGTTATCCCGTCCTTCTGCCGCTTGCCGCAGGCGCAGCCCTCGCCCTCGACGGGTGAGGTCACGTCGCGGAAGGACCACGCGATCGGCGCGGCTCCCTCCAGCCGCAGGCTGGTGGGATCCACGTCGGCCGCCGGGAGCGCGTCGGTTCCCAGCAAGGCCGCCCAGACCACCCCCTGCTTCCGGGCGTTGAAGGCGTTGGGGCAGGCTTCGGGTTGGAAGTCCATGGGGAAGACGACCTCGCTCGGACCCTCGGCGGTGATCCAGACCCCGTCCGTCTCGTAGCTCACCTCGAAGGTGAAGCCGGAGCCGTCGTCGGGCAGGGTGACCGCGTCGAAGGCGCCGGCGTACCCCGAGGCCGCCACCACCTGGTACCGGTCCCCGTCGGCGGGGGCGTAGCCGGGGGCCAGCGCCACCACGAGGTTCCCGCCCAGGCTCACCCCGCGGCTCCCGTCGGCGATCCGCAGCTGGTCGTAGCCCGTTCCCGGGTCGGACCCGGCGAGATCGACCTGAAGCGTACCGGGACTCCGCTGATCGTAGCCGGCGGGAAGATCGCGTCCGATCCAGAGCACGCCGGGAGCGCCGGGGGTGAGCCCCGGGCTCACCGTGCCGAGGTTCCGGAGCACCTGGCCGTCCAGGGAGCCTCCGTCCCCTTCCAGCCGCCCTCCGGGCTGGAGGTCGAAGCCGTAGGTCCCGCCGGCCCCGTCCCGGAGACCGGTGCCCGCCCGCAGGCAGATCGTGCCGTCGGCCCCGATGGTGTGAGGGCCGACCCCGTCCACCACCCCGCCGGCCAGGGTCAGCCTGGCCGGGAGCCCGGCGATCCCGACCGAGAGCATGGTGTGGAAGACGGCGTAGGTGGAGAGCGTGACCTCGCCGCTCACCACCTGGACCCCGGCCACGCCGCCGATGAGCGCGGCGTTGGAGGCGTCCACGGTATAGGAACCGTCCAGGTTGAAGATGGCGAAGTCGAAGAAGAGGGAAGGATAGCCGGGAGCGTTCCAGTTCCCGCTCTGGGCCCAGTTCCCGCCGTCGGGGTTCACCCAACGGTAGGCGGCGGCTTGCGTGGCGGACGGAACCGCGCTTCCCAACACAACCGCCGCCGCCACGACCACGAAGAGGTTTCGGTGAAGAGCGCGCATGGCGGACTCCTTTTTCTTCACCGCGTCTTTCCGGCGACCGCTACCCACGCCCTCGCAAGTCGGCGGGAAGAAGCGGTAGACATCCTGAGTGTTCGGCGGGAGGAGGCGGGAGTTGGGGGAGACTCGGGAAAATCACCGGCGGGTGGGGCTTTTCCCGCGCTTCCTAGTGCTTCTTTTCGGGGCGCCGACGGTTTTTTCCGATTCCGGGATCGTGCGGATCGCATCGCGCTCCCGGGAACGTCCTCTTCTGCAAGACGGCGGGGGGAAGCGGTGGGGGGCGGGGATGAATCGAGCCGGCCGTCGGCGGAATTGAGCCGATCGTCGGGCGCGAGGGGCGGTTGAATCCGGATCAGCCCTCGAAGGCGAGCCGGGCGTTCTCGTTCTTGGAGAGATAGACCAGGATCATGATGCCGGCCACGGTTCCGAAGGGGATGAGGATGAGCTGAATGATCGCCATCATCTTGGCCGCGCCCTTGGCCCAGTCCTTGAGCTGGATGAGCCCCCATCCCACCACCGCGAAGGCGGCCCCGGTGCCGGCGATGGCCATGACCCCGATCAGCATCCCGAACGTGCTCAGGAGCGCCCCGTGGAAATCCCCGCCGGACCAGAGTCCGAGGAGCCCCACCCCCATTCCGGCCAGGCCGAGCACGCAGCCGCCGGCCAGGATGAAGTACCACACCGCGATCATGGTGACGCCGTCGGGTCTACGTGCCATGGCCAGCTCCGGTTGAATGGAGAGGAATTCCATCGAAACGCGAACGCTTCCGGTCCCGGAAACGCCCGGATCCCCCCAAGGAATCGATGAACGGCCCCTCTGGTCGACGACCTGCATTCTAGTCGGGGTATACGTCGGCCACAACCTCCGGGTTGCACGGACTCGGAGGCCCCGCCGGCCCCGTCCCGGTCCGCTTCCCGGACCCGGCCCCCGGCGGTCCGGCGGGGGCCCCCGGGGACCGGATGGCCGGCCGGCCGGGGGGGTGGGCTCCTGCGGAGACACCCGCTAAGGTAGGGGGATGAAGCCGCCGAAGCACGAGGACCGTGAAGGAGCCGGTTGATCCCAGCCGCATCGCGGCCCGCCGGGGACTTCCCGGGGGCCGAATCCCATCCCCTCGACTATCCCGGGGCCCGGCCGGCCGGAAGCTATCTCTATGCCGCGGGTCGGGTCCACCCGTTCCGGCCGGGGGAGGGCGGAGCCTCGGAGGTCGAACACGCCCTCGCGGACCGGGGCGCGGCGCCGGGGGCCGGGCGGATCGCCGTCCTCGCGGTGGGATCCAACGCCTGTCCGGGCCGGCTCCTGGAGAAATTCGGGATCGGCCCGCGGGCGGCGGTCCCGGTGGTCGCCGGCCGCATCCCGGGCGTGGCATCGGTCTACATGCCGCGCCTCTCCGCCTACGCCGCCCTCCCCGCCACCGCCTGGCCGGTCCCCGGCGGCGAGAGCCGGCTCTGGGTCACCTTGCTCGATCCGGACCAGCTCTCGGTCATGGACGCGAGTGAGGGGGTGGGGGAAAGCTACAAGCTGACCGCTCTCCCCGGGAGCTTCCGGCCCGAGGGGGGAGGCCGGATCGGGCCGGTCTACGCCTACGCCTCGGGGAGCGCGCTCGCGATCGACGGAGGGCCGGTGCGGCTGTCGGCGTTCGAGAGCACCGCCCCCTTCCCGGCCATGGACCAGCGCCAGGCGCTCGGACGGGCGCTGGACCTCCTGGGGGTGCTCGCCGGCCGATCGATCGAGGATCGTCACCGCGCGCTTCGCCGCGATCCCGGGCTTCGGAGCGCGGTGTCCGAGAGGCTCGCCGCGGACCACGCGGCGCCATCATCCGGGTTCGAGCGGGCCCCGAACCGCCCGCCGGCGGTGGAACCGGCGTCGTGGGAGGCTTGAGCGCCGGACCCCGGACAAACCGTCATGGGAAGGAGCAACCAATGAATCGAACTTGTCTGGTCCTCGGCGCCACCGGAAGCTTCGGAGGCGGCGTGGCCGCGGAAATGGCCCGGCGCGGGTGGACGGTCCGCGCCCTGGCCCGAAACCCCGAGAAAGGGAGGCGCATCCACGGCGACCTTCCCATCCAGTGGATCCAGGGCGACGTCCAGGATCCCGAGGCGCTTCGCCGCGCGGCGGACGGGGCCGGGGTGGTGGTCCACGGCGTGAACTACCCCTACGACCGGTGGATCCCGGCCATGGAGACCGCCACCCGGAACATCGCCGCGGCGGCGGAGGCGGCGAAGGCGACGGTGGTCTTCGCCGGCAACGTCTACAACCTGGGGGACCAGCACGACGGACCGCTGGCCGAGGACGCGCCCCACCGACCCCACACCAGGAAGGGAAAGCTCCGGGAGAAGCTGGAGCGGTTCCTGGAGGAGAAGGCGAGGGCGGGCGCGATCCGCGTCCTGATCGTTCGCGCCGGCGACTACTACGGCCCCACGGTGCGAAACGGCCTGGTCGATCCGGTGTTCGGAAACGCGGCGCGGGGGAAGGGCATGCAGGTCCTGGGGAACCCCGACATCCCCCACCAGTGGGCCTACATCCCCGACGTGGCGCGGGCCGCGGTGGATCTCCTGGGTCGGGAGCTCGAACCCTTCGAGGTGGTCCATTTCGCGGGTCACGTGGCCGAACCCAACCGGGCGTTCCTCCGGCGGGTGGCCGGGGAGGCCGGGCACCCGGGCCTCTCGATCCGGACCGTGCCCTGGTGGGTGCTCCGGATCATGGCGCTCGGGAACGGGGTGATCCGGGAGCTGCTCGAGATGCGCTATCTCTTCGACCACAGCATCGTGCTCGACGGCGCGAGGCTCCGGCGGCTCCTTCCCGACTACCGGGACACCCCGGTGGAGGAGACGATCCGCGCCACCCTGGCCGGCTACCGGTGAAGCGCGCGCGGCGCCGGCCGCCCGGCGATCACCCCCCGCTTCTCCCCGGCAGGAAGAAGACGCTGTTCAGGAACAGCCGGTTCAGCCCGTACCAGAAGAGCCGGAAGTTGGGATCCTCGAGGTAGAGGACCACGTGTCCCCGCCCCCGGGGCTGGTCCACCAGGAACGGGCGGTTCACCAGCCGGTCCACCGCTTCCGGTGAGGCGTACCCCGAGACCTTCGGCGACTCGGTGAACCAGGCCACGTTGGTGCCGGGGGGTCCCAGCTCCAGCGCGCGGTTGGAGATCTTGAGCACCCGGGCCTCGGTGGTGTACCCGAAGCCCAGGGGCTGCTGCGGATCGACCCGCACCCGGAAGATCGTTCCGGGAAGCTCTTCCAGGCGTTCCCGCCGCTCCCGCTCGGCCAGGGTCTCCAGCTTCCGCTCCCGGTCCCGGGCGTCGCGGTCCTCATCGGAGAGGCCGTCGTCGCTGTCCAGGGGCGGCACCTCCTTGACCCCGCTCAGGCCGGCGTGATCGGCGTCGGCGAAGAACGCGCCGCCGCCGAGCCCCACGAACACCCCCCCCCGGTCCACCCATCGGCCGATGGCCGCCACCTGGGCGGAGTCCAGGGAGGCGGCGTAGTCGTCGCCTCCCGCCTCGTCGTCCGGAAAGACCAGCACCGTGTAGCGGGCGAGTCCGGCCTCGGTGAGCTGGGAGAGGGGGATGAGGGAGTGCGGGATGTGGTAGAGGCGATCCAGCAGGAACCAGCACGCCCCCACCGAGGTGGGCGACGCCGGGTCGTCGGCGACCACCGCCACCCGCGGGGTGTTCATGAGCTCCACCCGGAAGCTCCCCAGATCGGGCCCCTCGTCGGTGAGCCCGGTCCGCACCCCGATCGCTTCCACCCCGTCCCGGGTCGCCGCCTCGTTCACCAGGTCATCGAGGTCGGCGGGATTCCCGTCCCGGAAGAGGATGAGCGTCCCCGGATCGAACCTTCGTCCCGCCGCGGTGAACCCCCGGGTGGCGTAGTGGATGCGGACCCCGCGCTGAAGGAGTCGCGACGCGGCCCGGGCCGCCCCGTTCCGCCGCCAGGAGATGAGGTAGGCGTAGCCGGCGTCGGGGTTCACCACCTCGCCCGCGGGCCGGGGGGCGGCCTTCAGGAGATCCAGGTTCCCGTCCACCGGCGCGTCGGTCCAGTAGGCCTCGATGCCGAAGGCGAGGGGGAGCGACCAGGCGCTCACGTCGTAGAAGAACGTGTCGGGGAGCGCGGCCTCCGGTTCCAGCACCGCGCGCAGGAAGCGGTTGAGGGGCTGGGAGAGCGGCACCACATAGGTCCCCGCGGGAAGGGTGGTGGAGACCGGCGTCCCGTCGTAGGCGTGCACGCCGCGCGGGCGGATCTCGCCCGGCGCCCGGTAGACCTCGGCGCCGTGGGCCATGAGAAGACCCACCAGCTCGGCGGTCCGGGGCGGATCCTCGCCGGGGGGGAAGAGGTAGGCTCCGGCGGAGTGGTTCCCGTCCGCCTCGAAGAAGCGGTGGAAGTCGAGGAGCCGCGCCTCGCGATTGGCCGCCGCCGTGCGCACCGTGGCCAGGGCCGCGGTGTAGTGGTGCTCCGCGCGGACGGCCAGGGTGAGGGTGTCGCCGCCGGCGCGAACCACCGCGGTCCCCGCGAACCCGCCTCCCGCCTGCTCGTAGGTCATCCCGGCCGCGCCGTGGAAGGTGGGCCAGGAATCGCCGTAGCCCGGATAGTAGAGATCGAAGGCCTCGCCGGTGTAGTACGCCCAGCCGCGGGCGTCGAACGCGGCCGCGTTCCCCCGGCCGAAGATGTCCGCCCACTTGAGGACCTGGTCCGGGAACTCGGGATGGATGGGCCGCTCGGGAGGGAAGAAGAAGTAGGTGCTTCCCGAGTACATCTCGTGGAAGTCCACGTGGACCTGGGGCCGCCAGGCCAGGTACGCCGCGGCGCGGGCCCGGGTCTCCCGCTGGGTGAGCCAGGCCCAGTCCCGGTTCAGGTCGAACAGGTAGTGGTTGTACCGCCCCCCGGGCCAGGGCTGATGGTGCTCGCGGCCGGCGGGTAGGGGGTCGGGATCCTTCCCGGCTACCCCGTCGATCCAGTTCACGAAGCGGTCGCGTCCATCGGGGTTCAGGCAGGGGTCCACCAGGACCACGGTCTCCTCCAGGAGCTTCCGGATCCGGGGGTCGCGGTCCGCGGCCAGCCGGTAGACCAGGGCCATCGCCGCCTCGCTTCCCGAGGCCTCGTCGCCGTGGATGTTGAAGGAGAGCCAGACCGCCACCGGGAGATCCCGCGACAGCCCCCGCGCCGCGGCCGAAGAAGTCTGCCGCGGATCGGCCAGCCGGGCGTACGACTTCTGGAGTTCGGCGGCGCGGGAGAGGTTCCCGGGATCGGAGACGGTGACGAGGAGGAGCGGGCGCTCCTCGTAGGTCTTCCCGTACTCCCGGATCTCCACCCGGTCCGAGGCCGCGGCCACCGCGGTGAGGTAATCCACCAGCCGGTGGTGCGGGGTGAACCGGGTGCCCAGCGGGTAACCGAGATAGGACTGGGGGGAGGGGACGGCGGGGTCGAGATCGCCTTCGCCGTAGAAGGGAGTCTCCGCCCGCGCCTCCACCGCCGAGAAGGCGGCGCCGAGGAGCAGGACCGCGAGAAGGGCCGGGAGCCCCCGGGACGGGGCGGATCGATTCATGGATCGTGGGTTCCTTTCCGGTTCCTCCCGCCGCCATGGGCCACGCGGGCGACAACCGGCCAGAAGATACCAGCTTAGATGGGTCTTGGGGCAGGGGGGATCCGGGGTCGGATTTCAGTTGGGACAAGTCCCCACGATACGGCATAATGTCGGTGTTTCGCCCCGATCCGGCCCGTTTTGGCTCCCCCGGTGGGCGCCTGGGAGCCGGAGCGCTCCCCCCTGAGGGGCGGTGGCAGAGGGTGCGCGGGGGCCAAGAAACCGTCCGGTTCAAAATGTACAATTTATTTATCCACAGGCTGTTAGTCATTGTGGAGAAGAATCTCCTCAAAGCGGGGGATTTACGTTGACTCCCTCTCCCGGCTTGAGTATTTTCACCGGTGGAGACCGTTCCCAAATTTGACCAAACGATGGCGCTTCGGACGGGCTGCGGCGCTGCCTCGGGGTCGGGGGACGGGCGGGGGCCGGAGTCGTGGATCTGTTCATTGGGAAACAGGAGTGCGCCGTCGACGAGAAGCGACGGTTCAGCCTCCCTCCCAAGTACCGTCCGCTCTTCGGGGCGGATGCCTCGCCTTCCGGCTACACCCACCAGGTCGTGGTGCTTCCGTGGTACGGAGGGGCGTTGGCGGTCCTGCCGCTCAAGCGCTGGGAGGAGATCGAGACCCGCCTCCTGCTCATGGAATACACGACCCCCGATTTTCTCGAAGCCAAGCGGCAGTGTCTTTCGCGCATGGAGTATGCGCGCACCGACCCCGAGAGCAGGTTGCTGCTCTCCGCCGACCATCATGTCTGGCTGCGGTTGAATCCCAAGGGCAAGGACAAGCTGATGGCGGTGGGAGTGGGTCAGCACCTGGAACTCTGGAACGCGTCGGAGTGGGCGGAAGTGGAGCGCACGGGCAAGAACCCGGCCTCCCGGCCCGCCGCGGACGTGGAATTCGACAAGAAGCTCGAGGTTCTCATGCGGGCGGCCCTGGAGCAGCAGGAACGGGTCGGGGCCGCCGGCGCCCGCGCGGACGAATCGACCGGCGGGCCACCGGACACGGATTAAGAGGCGTCCCGTCGCCTGGCCGGCCCCAACGGAGGGCTCGGGGTAGGCCGGAGACGGGACGCCGTGGACAGGGCGTCCGGCGCCCCGCGGCACCCGACCGCGCTGGGCGGCAGCGGGGCGACCGGACGAGTATGGCGCCGAGCCGCGCGGGATCACGATCGCGCGACCGGGGCGGGACCGGGCAGTTGGACGGGTCCGGGCCCGCGGACGGCGAGGGGACCTCTGGGCGGGTCCGGGAGCCGTCTACGGAGGCCGGACCCGGTGGAGTTCGGACCTCGGCCGCCGGCTTCGGCGCCGGTTGGAACGACAATGCGGCCCCGGGCCGCGCGACCATGAGGAGGGCACATGCTCCGGACCGACCGGTCCAACGAAGGACGAATCTGTCTCTTGGGACTGGAGGGCAGTCTCACGAGTTCCGATCTCGTCAACCTCGCGGGACGGCTTCGTGGGTTGACGGCCCGGGGCATGTTGCGGGTGGTGGTGGACCTGCGCGATGTGGATCACTGGGACTTCCGTGGCCTCAAGTGCCTCGCCGAGGCGGTGGACCATCGCCGCCGGGCGGGGTGCGCGACCGCGTTCATCACTCCCGACCGCTACCTGCGCGATATCGCCGCCGCGGTGGGAGTGGCCGACCGGCTCGACTTCTACGACGAGCTTCGGGTGGAGAGCGAGGTCGACACCCTGCCGTTGGTGCTCACCGAGCCGGTGGGCGGGGTCGCGGAGCTCAAACGGGCCTGATCGCCGGTTGAGGGACCGGCGACGGGACCGGGAGGGGGTGAGGTGGCTGGAGCTTTCTACCATGAGCCGGTGCTCGTGGAGGAGGTCCTGGCCGCCTGGGTCACCGATCCGCGGGGGAGGTATCTGGACGGGACGATCGGCGGCGGAGGGCACGCCGACCATCTCCTGTCCCGCTACCCCCGCGCCGAGCTGATCGGCCTCGATCGGGACCCCGAGGCGCTGGAGGCGGCAAGGCGGCGCCTCGCCCCCCATGCCGGGCGCGTGGATCTCCACCGGGCGGACTACGCGGACATGGAGGACGTTCTCGCCGGAGTGGGCGGACCCGCGCCGGCGGGCGTCCTTCTCGATCTGGGCGTCTCGAGCCGCCAGCTCGACGACCCACGACGCGGGTTCTCCTATCTCGCCGAGGGACCGCTCCGGCTGACGCTGGACCGGGAGGCGACGCGGGGGGCGGCCGAACTGTTGGCCGACATCGAGGAGGGCGAGTTGAAGCGGATCTTTCGCGAGTTGGGGGAGCTACCGGCGGCCGGCCGGGCCGCGCACGCGGTGGTCGAAGCCCGCCGGCGGCATCCCCTCGATACCACGTCCCGGCTCGTGGACGCCCTTCGCGCCGGAGGGGTGGGAAGCCCCCGTCGACTCTCCCAGGCCTTCCAGGCGTTGCGCCTGGCCGTGAACGACGAGCTGGGCTCCCTCCGCCGGGGCCTCGATGCTTCCGCCCGCGTGCTGCCGCCGGGGGGCGCCCTGGCGGTGATCTCCTTCGAGAGCCTCATGGACCGGATGGTGAAGCGCACCTTCCGCCCGCCCCGCCTGGACCGCCCGCTTCCCGGGGTCCCCGATCCCGAGCCCCGGTGGGAACTCCTCACCCGCAAGGCGGTGCGGCCCGGCCCCGAGGAACTCGCCCGAAACCCCCGTTCCCGCAGCGCACGGCTCCGCGCGGCGAAAAGGACGGCCCATGCTTGATCGCAAGAACCTCCGCGTCTGGACCCGGCGCCCCCGCCGCCCGCGGTTCGGCACCACCCTGCTCCTCTGGGCGGGCGGGTTCGCCCTGGTGATCCTCTTCGTCTGGGAGCAGGCGTCGGTGGACCGGATCCTGGTCCGGCTCGAGACGGCCAGGCAGACCCACAACGATCTCCAGACCAAGGTCAGCTCGCTCAGTCTCGAAGCGAACCGGCTTTCCAGCCTGGTGCAGGTGGAGAGCCGGGCCCGGGAGGAGCTGGGGCTCCGCCGCCCCGCCACCGACGAGATCGTCCAGCTCGACTTCGAGGCGCCCGATCTCCAGAACCAGCACTTCGCCCTCGGCACCATCGTGCCCGATGCCAACGCCGCGGTGAGGCCGGAGGACGATCCCCGATGATCCGCCGCGCCTCCACGACCCGCATCAACCTCGTGGCGGCGCTCGGAATCCTCCCCCTGGTGGTGGTGCTGTTCCGCGTGGGGTGGCTCCAGGGAGTGAGAGGCGCGGAATTGAGGGCCCGGGCCGATTCCCAGCACGAGTTCCGGGTGAGGATCCCTCCCCATCGGGGCGCGATCACCGATCGGAACGGCGAACCCCTGGCCTACACCATGACCAACTACTCCATCGTGGCCGATCCCTCCCGGGTGACCGACCCCGCCAAGACCGCGCGCACCCTGGCCTCGGCCCTGGAGACCTCCCCGGCGCGGATCGAGAAGCTCCTGCGCACCAAGCGCCGGGAGGTGTTCCTGGAGCGCAAGGTCACCCCCATGCTCGATCGCAAGGTGGACATCGAGAGCCTGCCCGGGATCAGCGAGCGCATCGAGCTGAAGCGGGTCTATCCCCAGGGGGAGTTCGCCGCCCACGTGGTCGGGTTCGTGGACGCGGAAGGCGAGGGGATGGCCGGGATCGAGGCCGAGTACGACGGCGCGCTCCGGGGCCAGCCGGGCTGGGCCACCGAGCTTCGGGACGGACGCGGGAACTCCTACCAGGCGTTGGGCCGCCGTCACAAACCGGCGAAACCCGGCCACGACGTCGCGCTCACCGTCGACTCCGCCCTTCAGGACGTGGCCGCCTCCGAGCTTCGGCGCCAGGTGGAGAAGCTGAACGCCAAGGGCGGCGTGTTCGTGGCGGTGGACCCCAAGACCGGGGAAGTCCTGGCCATGGTGTCCTGGCCGTCCTACGACCCCGAACAGGTGCGGCGGGCCGACCGCGACGCCCTGCGGAACCGGGTCATCGTGGATCCCTACGAGCCGGGCTCCACCTTCAAGCTGGTGGCCGCCAGCACCGCGCTCAAGGACCACCTCCTGGAACCGGGAACCCCGATCGATTGCGAGGAGGGCCGGTTCAACTTCGGCGGCTACGTCATCACCGACCACCACCCCTACGGCATCGAGACCTTCCGCCACGCCTTCGCGGTGAGCAGCAACATCGCCTTCGCCAAGATCGGCAACCTCTGCGGCTCCCGTCTCTACGACATGGCCCGGGCCTTCGGCTTCGGGAGCGTCACCGGGATCAGCCTTCCCGGCGAATCCTCCGGCATCCTCCGCAACCCGAGCCGGTGGTCCAAACGCTCCGCGGCCACCCAGGCCATCGGCTACGAGGTCATGGTCACCCCGCTGCAGCTGGTGATGGCCTACGCCGCGGTGGCCAACGACGGCGTGCTCATGCGGCCGCAACTGATCAAGGCCATTACCGACGGGGACGGACGCGTGGTCTACCAGAACCGCCCCGAGCCGGTGCGACGGATCCTGGATCCGGCCGACGCGAAGACCATGCGGGGCTTCATGCGCGAGGTGATGGTCGACGGCACCGGGAGCGACGTGGACCTCGACTGGATCAAGGTGGGGGGAAAGACCGGCACCTCGGAGAAGCTCGTGAACGGGCGCTACACCGGGTCCAAGCACTACGCGTCCTTCGTGGGGATGGCCCCCATCGACGATCCCCGGATCGTCTGCCTGGTCATGATCGATGAGCCGCGGGGATCCACCTTCGGCGCCTCGGCGGCCGCCCCGGTGTTCCGCGAGGTGCTCGACGCCTCGGGACGCCTCCCGGGGGCCCTCCTGGCCCCCGACTACGCCACCGTTCGGGTCAGCCGGGAGACCGCGCGCCGGAACCCCTTCCTTCCCGATTCGCTGGAGGCGGGGGACCACGGCGCCCAGGCGGCTCTCGCCCCCTCGCCGGAAGAGGGCACCCCGGACGTGCGCGGACTCTCCCTCCGTCGCGCCCTCCTGGTGCTCCGGGCCTACGGGGTGGACGCGAAGGTGTCGGGAAGCGGCCGGGTGCAGACACAGGAACCGCCTCCGGGAAGTTCCCTGGACGGCGTGGTGGAGCTCTCGTGCGGGGAGTCCGGGGCGGGGGTCACGGTGATCGCGCCGGACCAGGCGGTGAACTTGAACGAAAGCGCGGATCGGCGGGACCGGAGCCGGACGGGGCTTCGCTGAGGGATGAAGCTCTCGAAGCTTCTCGCAGCGCTCCCGCGTCATCGGCTGATCGGCTCCGCGGACGTGGACATCAAATCGATCGAGCTGGACTCACGGCGGGTCGGCGGCGAAGGACTGTTTGTCTGTCTGGAAGGGCTGGCCAGGAACGGGCACGACTTCGCCGCCGCCGCCGTGAACCAGGGTGCCGCGGCCCTCGTGGTGCGGCACCCGGTGGAAGGGGTGGGGGACGCCGTCCAGGTGGTGGTGGACGATCCCCGCGAGGCGGTGGCGCGGCTGGCCGTCGCGTTTCACGGCCATCCCGCGCGCTCCCTCAAGCTGGTGGGGGTGACGGGCACCAACGGCAAGACCACCGTCACCCACCTCGTGGAGGGGGTGGCGCGGGCGATGGGGGACGAGGCGGAGGTCCTGGGCACCCTGGGGAGTCTGACCGGGGGCGTGTATCGCTCCACCGGATTCACCACCCCCGAGGCCCCGGAACTCCAGGGGCTCCTCGAGGCGGCGGTGGCGCGCGGAACGCGCTGGGTGGCCATGGAGGTATCGAGCCACGCCCTGGCCCAGAGGCGCGTGTTCGCCACGGATTTCGCGGCCGCGGTGTTCACCAACCTGACCCGCGACCATCTCGACTATCACGGGGACATGGCTTCCTACCTGGAGGCGAAGTCGCGGCTCTTCACCCGCGAGGGACGCGGATCGAATCGGGAGGCGGTGGCGGTGGTGAATCTGGAGGATCCGGCCGGCCGGCGGCTCCGGGTCCTCGCCGACGGACGGGTGGTGAGTTACGGCCTGAAAGGGGGGGTGGACTACCGGGCCCGGCGGGTCCGTAGCGGCCCCCGGGGGACCCGGTACGAGCTGGTGAGCCCGCGGGGAACCGCTCCGGTGTCGCTTCCTCTCCTCGGCCGGTTCAACGTGATGAACGCCCTCGCCGCCCAGGCCGCGGCGATGGAGCTGGGAGCGCCGATCGAGGCGGCGGCGGCCGGCGTGGAGCGGGTGCGCCGGGTGCGGGGCCGGATGGAGCCGGTGGCCGGGACCCAGCCGTTCCTGGTCCTGATCGACTACGCCCATACCCCCGACGCCCTGGAACGGGCGCTGGGGGCGGTGCGCGGCCTGGCCCCGGGGCGGGTCATCCTGGTCTTCGGGTGCGGGGGGGACCGCGACCGGGGAAAGCGTCCGGAGATGGGGCGGGTGGCCTCGCGGGGGGCGGACCGGGTGGTGATCACCTCGGACAATCCGCGCTCCGAGGATCCGGAGGCCATCGCCGCCGAGATCATGGAGGGGGTTGCGGCCGGACCGGACGTGGTGAAGGAACTGGACCGGGCCCGGGCCATCCGCCTGGCCCTGACCGCGGCGGAGCCCGGAGACGCGGTGCTGGTGGCGGGAAAGGGCCACGAGACGGTGCAGATCGTGGGCGCGGAGCAGCGGCCCTTCGACGATCGTGAAACGGCCGAAGACATTCTGACCGAACTGGGCTTTCGTGTTGATGACGCAAACTGAACTGTTCGAACCCGAGTTCCTGAAGGGCGCCGTGCGGGGTACCGTGGTGGGGAACCCCCGGGGCCGGCGCGTGGCCATCGATTCCCGGGAAGACGTCCGGGACGCGCTCTTCTTCGCCCTCACCGGTCCCCACTTCGACGGCCACGACTTCCTGGAGACGGTCTTCGCCGCCGGGGCCGCCGGGGCGGTGGTCTCCGCTTCGTGGTGGGGCAAGGGGGGCCGGGATCGCGTCCAGAACGTGCTCGTGGTCCCCGACACCCTCCTGGCGCTTCAGGACCTGGCCCGGGCCCACCGCGCGCGCCACCCCGTTCCCCTGGCCGCGATCACCGGCTCCAACGGCAAGACCACCACCAAGGAACTTCTGGCCGCCGCGCTCACCCCCCTCGGTCCGGTGCTTAGGACCCGGGGAAATCGCAACAACCACATCGGCCTTCCCCTCACCCTGCTCGAGCTCACCCCCGATCACCGGGCCGCGGTGGTGGAGATCGGACTCAACCATCCCGGCGAACTCCGCCTGCTCTCCGAGATCGCCCGGCCCCGGGTCGGCGTGATCACCAACGTGGCCGCCGCCCACCTCGAAGGGCTGGGGTCGATCGAGGGGGTGGCCCGGGCCAAGGCGGAGATCGTCGCGGGGCTGGAGCCCGGGGGCACCCTGGTGCTTCCCCTGGGAAACGCCGCCCTCGAAGCCGCCCTCGCCGGCTACACCGGCCGCCGGCTCACCTTCGGGTTCTCCCTGAAGGCGGATCTCCATCCCGAGGAGACGGAGCTTCTGGGCACCGAGGGGGTCCGGCTGGCGCTCCCGGACGGGGTGGCGGTGCGGGTGCCCCTGCCGGGCGAACACACCGTGCTGAACGCCCTGGCCGCGCTGGCCGCCGCCCGAGGCCTCGGCGTGTCCCCCGCCCAGGCCGCTCCCCACCTGGCCGGCGTGATGCCGGTGCACGGGCGCCTCGAACCCCGGCGGGCGGGCGGGATCACCGTGATCGACGACACCTACAACGCCAACCCGGCCAGCCTCGAAGCGTCCCTCGCCGTGCTCCGCCGGGAGGCGGGAACGGGGAAGCGCTGGGCCATCCTCGGCGACATGCTGGAGCTGGGGCCCGAGGCCGCCGATCTCCACCGGCGCGCGGGGGCGGCGGCGGCGTTCCTCGACGGCCTGGTGGTGGTGGGACCCCTGGCCCACGAGCTGGGCCGGGGCGCGGTGGACGCCGGCCTGGAGATGGACGCTCTCCACCTCGCCGACAGCGGGGAGGAGGCGGCCCGCCTCATCGTCCACCGCCTGCACCCGGGCGACCGGGTGCTGGTGAAGGGGAGCCGCGGCGTGCGCCTCGAGAGCGCGGTGGAGGCGCTGGTGGCGGCGCTGGGGAAGGACGGGTAATGCTCTACCACCTCCTCTACCCCCTCCACGAGCTCTTCTCGCCCCTGAACGTGTTCCGGTACCTCACCTTTCGCGCGGCCTACGCCACCGTGACCGCGCTCCTCCTTTGCTTCATCTTCGGACCGCCCCTGGTGCGCCGGCTCCGCCAGTTCAAGATCAAGCAGATCATCCGCCAGGAAGGGCCGAGCACCCACCGCACCAAGGAGGGCACCCCCACCATGGGCGGGATCCTCATCGTGGCCGCCATCGTGGTGCCCACCCTCCTCTGGGCGTCGCTGGTGAACCGGTACGTGATCCTGGCGGTGGGCGTCACGGTGATCCTGGGCGGGTTGGGTTTTCTCGACGACTACCTCCACGTGGTGCGCAAGACCCCCAAGGGGCTTCTGGGGCGGTACAAGCTGGTGGCCCAGGTGGGGGTGGGGCTGGTGGTGGGAGCGATCCTCTACTTCTACCCCGTCGATCCCCAGATGGCCGGCAGCACGTCGGTGCCGTTTCTGAAGACCCGGGTCCTGAGCCTGGGATTGTTCTACATTCCCTTCGTGGCCCTGGTCATCACCGCCACCTCGAACGCGGTGAACCTGACCGACGGCCTGGACGGCCTCGCCGCCGGACTCATGGCCCTGGCCGCCGCCGCCTACGCCGGCCTGAGCTACGTGAGCGGGAACGTGAAGATCGCCGGGTACCTCAACATCCCCTACTTTCCGGGGAGCGGCGAGCTCACCATCTTCTGCACCGCCATGTTCGGAGCCGCCCTGGGATTTCTCTGGTTCAACTCCCATCCCGCCGACGTGTTCATGGGGGACACCGGTTCCCTGGCCCTGGGCGGAGCGCTGGGGACGGTGGCGGTCATGCTCCGGAAGGAGCTCCTGCTGTTCCTGATCGGGGGGATCTTCGTGGCCGAGGCCCTGTCGGTGATCATCCAGGTGACCTCGTACAAGACCCGGAGGAAACGCGTGTTTCGCATGGCGCCCATCCACCATCACTTCGAGCTGAAGGGTTGGCCGGAGTCGCGGGTGGTGGTGCGCTTCTGGATCGTGGGGGTGCTTCTGGCGCTCCTTTCGCTCAGCACCTTGAAGCTGCAATAGGAAACGGATGCCGACGACGATGACCGAACCGAGGATGGACGCCCGCCCGGACTGGCGGGGAAAGCGGGTGGCGGTGATCGGCATGGCCCGAAGCGGCCGCGCCGTGGCCCGGCTCCTGGCCCGCCATGGCGCGACGGTCCGGGGCGCGGACCGGAAGGATCCCGGAGCCCTGGGGCTCGATCCCGGCGCGTTCGCCGCCGAAGGGATCGAGCTTCGCCTGGGGGGGCACGACCCCCGGGACCTGGACGGGATCGACGTCGCGGTGGTGAGCCCCGGAATTCCCAAGAGCGCCCCGATCCTGGTCGAGGCGCGCGGTCGCGGCATCCCGTTCCTCTCCGAGCTGGAGGTGGCCTCCCGCTTCGCCCGCGCTCCCATCGCCGCGGTCACCGGCACCAACGGAAAGAGCACCACGGTCACCATCCTGGGGGCTCTGGTCGAGGCGCTGGGCCGTCCCGCCGCGGTGGCCGGGAACGTGGGCACCGCGCTCAGCGAGGTGGTGGAGTCGGTCCCCCCGGAGGGGGCGCTGGTGGTGGAGGTGTCGAGCTACCAGCTCGAGGACGTCGACCGGTTCCACCCCCGCGCGGCGGCGGTCCTGAACGTGACCCCCGACCACCTGGACCGGTACGACTCCATGCGGCACTACGCCGACACCAAGCTCCGGATCTTCGACCGCCAGAGCGCGGCCGACACCGCGGTGCTTCCCCTGGGGGATCCGTGGCTCGAACCCGCCGCGCCCCGGCTCGCCGCGCGGCTCATCCGCTTCGGAGTGGACGCCCTGGTGGTGGAGGGCGCGGCCGCGGTCGGGGGGCGGCTGCTGTGGCGGGCCGGGGGCGTGGAGCGCGAGGTCCTCCCCCTCGGCGAGCTGTCGCTCGCGGGCCCCCACAACCACGCCAACGCCGCCGCGGCCCTGTGCCTGTTGGACGGCCTCGGGTTCGACGTGCTCGACCCGCGGGTGGCCGCCGCGCTTCGGACCCTTCGCGGTCTTCCCCACCGCCTGGAGCGGGTGGGGGAGATCGAGGGGGTGGTCTTCTACAACGACTCCAAGGCCACCAACCCGGAGTCCCTGGAGGTGGCCCTCCGCTCCTTCGTCGAGCCGGTGGTGCTGATCGCGGGGGGGCGGCCCAAGGAGAGCGACTACGCCCGGCTGGTCCCCCTGATCCGCGACCGCGTCGCGGCCATCGTGCTGATCGGGGAGGCGGCCCCGGCGCTGGAATCGGCCTGGCGCGCGGCCGGGGCCCCCATGACCCGGGGGGGAACCGACTTCGAGGCCTCGGTGGACGCGGCGTTCGCCCTGGCCCGCCCCCGCGGGCTGGCCGTCCTCCTCTCCCCGGGCTGCGCCTCCTTCGACATGTTCCGCGACTTCGAGGACCGGGGGGACCGCTTCCGCGCCCTGGTCCGGGACCGGGAGGCCCGCCGATGAGCGCGCCCCGGCCCGGAGCCCTCACGGCGTCCCTGAAGCATCTGGGGGCCTCCCTGTGGCGGGGGGAGACGGGAGGCGCCACCCTCCTTCCCTCCGAGCTGCGGGGGGGGGGATGGGACAAGTGGTTGGTCTTCGCCACCTTCGCCCTGGTCCTGTTCGGGCTGACCATGGTCTATTCCGCCACCTCGGTCACCGCCGCCCGCCCCACCGCCTACCTGGAAAACCAGGGGTTCAAGGTGCTTCTGGGCGTCTTCGCCTTCGCGGTGGGGAGCCGGATCGACTATCATCGATGGGGTCGGTGGGCCCCCTGGGCCTACGTCATCGGCCTCGTCCTGCTCCTCCTGGTCTACGTGCCGGGAATCGGGCACAGCGCGGCCGGTGCGCGCCGATGGCTCTCGTTCGGCGGGATCACTCTGCAGCCGGCGGATTTCGCGCGGCTGGGCCTGGTGGTTTACCTGGCTTTTCTGCTGTCCAAACCGAGAGCGCGCCTGGAGCGGATCCAGACCGGCCTGTTGCCGTGTCTCATCGCCCTGGGCCTCATGTGCGTCCTGGTGATCAAGCAGCCCAATCTGAGCACCACGTTGGCCCTGATCTGGATCACGGCCCTCATGTTGGTGGCGGGGCGGATTCCCTTCCGGCACCTGGCGATCCTCACGGCGCCGGTGGCGGGGGCGATGCCCTTCATCCTGAAGAGCTATCAGTTCACGCGGTTGGTGAACTTTCGAACCTTCTGGTTCGACGGAGGGGATCTCCAGGGCGGCAACTATCAGCTCCACCAGTCCATCCTGGCCATCGGCTCGGGGGGGTGGTGGGGGAGGGGGTTGGGGGAGAGCCGGCAGAAGTGGTTCTTTCTGCCCGACGCCCACACCGATTTCATATTCGCGATCATAGGAGAAGAGCTTGGCCTGATTGGGGCGGTTTTTTTGATCGGACTGTTCGTGATTTTGCTCTGGCGGGCGTATGAAGCGGCCCGCCGGGCGCCCGATCGATTCGGGTCGCTCCTGGCCGTCGGGATCGGCGCGACCATCGCCGTCTACGCGGGAGTGAATCTCCTGGTGGCTACCGGATTGTTTCCGACCACCGGGCTTCCCCTGCCGCTCGTGTCCTACGGCGGCTCCGCCGTCCTGGTCATGCTCTTCTCCCTGGGAATTCTGGGCAACATCGCCACCCAGGGCGATTCGACGTTCCTGGTGGGGATTGGAGAGCAGGACTAAATGTCTGACGAACGCGAACCAGGAGCCCCCACGGGGCTTGCCGCCGACCAAGGGTCGGCAGACGAATCTTCCCCGGGCCAGCGCAGCGGCCGCCGCCGTCGCCGGGCCCGTCGGGGTTACGAGGGCCGGCCGGAGTGGAAGCGCGAGAACGGCGGGGATCGTCCCGAAGGGCGCGATCGCCCGTCCGAGACGCCGCCTCCGGCCGCGGCCGGAGGGGGACGGCCCCCACGCCGGGACGACGACCGGGAGCCGGATCGGCCGGGCGGAAGCGGCGGGAGCGGGGGGAGCGGACCCTCCCGGCGGAGCCGCGAGGACCGTTCGGGGGGTGAGGGCGGGGATCGAGGCCGCGGCGAGGGATCGCGGGCCGACGCCGGGCCCGAGGGGTCCGGGCGACGGGACGCCCGCGAAGGCGGCCGCGAAGGCGGCCGGGAACCTCGCGGCGACCGCCGGACCGCCCCGGAACCCCGCGACGATCGCGAGGCCGGCCCCGAACGCCATGCCCTTCGCGAAGGGGACGAGGGCCGAGGGGAACCCCGGCCGGGAGAGCAGGAGGGGCGCGACCCCCGCGCGGGCCGCGAGCGCGGCGAACGTGGTGGGCGGAGGCGCCGGTCCCGGAGACGCCCCCGGGATCGCTCGGCATCCGAAGCCGCTCCCGGTGATCGGACGGCGGCGGAGAGCCCTACCGCGACCCCGGCCGAATCCCGAACCGAACCGTCGAGCCCGCCCCAGGCCGAGGCCCGCCCCGAACGCGCGGC
>CAYRIJ010000010.1:0-28249 GCA_964424285.1 uncultured bacterium | reverse complement strand
TCCTCGGTGGCCAGCGAGCACCCGCGAAGCGCCGCCCCCCGGGCCCGGCCGTGGAAGACGAACCCGCCCGGCGCCTCGGCCCCCAGGTCCTCGGTCACGATCGCCGCCACCGTCCACGCGTTGGCCAGGTCGAAGTGGGCCAGGAGGCCGGCGCGCCCGGCGGGCAGCGGATCCAGGGTGTCCGGGTCGAGCGCCCGGCTGCGCACCCAGGGGGGCGCCTCGTAGATGCGTTCCACCGGCGCGCCGGTCTCCGCATGCCTCCGGAGAGACGGTTCGTAGAACTGCGAACTCATCTCGGTCATCCCGTACTCCCCCACCACGTGGGAGGGAGGAACCCCGAGGCGCTCCAGGTAGCGATCGAGGAGCTCCCCCCGGGTGATCTCCCGCGCGCGGCCCTTGAACCCGCCGGTGTCCATGATGCGGCTCCCCGGGGGCAACGTGAGCCGCGCGCCTTCCGCGTCCAGCCCCCCCAGGAACTCCGCGAAGCCGAGCGCGGTCCCCAGCAGCATCACCGGCTCGCCCTCGTCCCCGGCGCGCTCCAGCGCGGCGAGAAGCTCCGCCGCCCGAAGCCCCCCCCGGTCCAGGTACACGCCGCTCCCCGGCGCCCCGAACCGCGCCACGATGCCGTCGGCCATGTAGGAGAGCGAGCTATCCGGGAGTTCCCGGCCCTCCGGGATGAGGGAGAGGACGCGCATCGCCCCCCCCTCGGGAAGGAGATGCGTCCGGAACGGCTCCACCCAGGCCGCGTCGTAGAGCGCCAGCTCCGGAAGGTGGTGCTCCCCCCGCGCCGCCTCCCCCCGGGTGGTGCCGCTGGTCCGGAACACCCGCCGCGCCGGGGCGCAGGCGAGCACGGCTTCCTTGAACGCGGCGGTGGGGACCGCGGGCACGTCTTCCCAGCTCACGACGGTGCGCGGCGAAACCCCGCGATGATCGCAGAAGCGGCGATAGGGTCGGTTTTCGCGGTACTGGAAGCCGAACACCGCCAGGGCCGCCTCCTCGAACCGGTCCGAGGCCGGCTCGCGGATGAGGGCCAGGGCGCGCTCCACCTCGGGGGGGCGGACGAACGCGCCGCTCACCGCCCGCGCTCCCGGACGTCCCCTCGCGCGGATCCCTTCCCGGCCCCCGCGCTCACCGGAAGATCCGCCGGCGCATCCGGGCCACCGCCCACACCGAGGCCGCCGCCGCCGCCGCCAGGATCCACGCCACGTCCCCCCAGTTGCCCGCGCTCCA
The DNA here is from genome assembly GCA_964424285.1 of uncultured bacterium. Taxonomy (GTDB): domain Bacteria; phylum Eisenbacteria; class RBG-16-71-46; order JABDJR01; family JABDJR01; genus CAVSKL01. The sequence continues at coordinate 27,019 of CAYRIJ010000010.1, read as the reverse complement.
GGTTCCGTGCACCGTCCCCTTGGCCAGGTTCACGCAGTGGTAGAGCGGGGTGAACCAGGCCGCGACCCGGGCCCAGGGCGGGAGCCCGCTCACCGGGAAGAAGATGCCGCTGAACAGGAAGAGCGGGGTCAGCCAGATCGTGTAGTAGAACGAGTAGACGTCGATCACCTTGGCGTAGCTGGTGAAGAGCAGGCCGAAGGCGGCGAAGAGCCAGGCGGTGAGGACGATCACCGGGACGATGAGGAGTCCCGTCCAGCTCCGGGCCAGCCCCATCGCCGCCACCACCAGGGCGAAGATCCCCCCGTAGGCGATCCCCCGGGTCACCGCCCACAGGAGTTCGCCCACCATGGCGTCCTCCAGGTTCACCGGGGTGGCGGTGATGGCCTCGTAGTTCTTCCCGAAGTACATCTTCACGAAGATGTTGTAGGTGGTCTCGAAGCTCCCCCCGTTCATGGCGCTGGCCGCGATCAACCCGGGGGCGATGTACTGGAGGTAGCTGAACCCCTCGATGTTCCGGGTGATGTAGGCGCCGAGCCCGATCCCCATCGCCACCAGGTAGATCACCGGCTCGAAGAAGTTGGGGAGGATGTTGAGCTTCCAGGTGTGCCGGTACACGGTGAAGTTCCGCATCCACACGTGCCCCGCGCCCCGGAACGAGATCAACGGCCCGGTTCCGTTCACTCGGTGAGCCTCCTTCCGGTGAGCTTCAGGAACACGTCCTCCAGGGTGGCCCGGCGGGCGTAAAGCTCCAGGTGGTCCAGCTTCCGGCCGGTGAGATCGTGAAGGAGGCCCTCCGCGTCGTCGGTGAAGAGGAGCAGGCGCTCCTCGAGCATCTCCGCCCCCGTCACCTTGTCCGCGTAGGCCTCGCGCACCCGGCGGCGCACCTCGGGGGGCGCGATGATCTCCACCACGTCCCGGGCCACGTTGGCGCGGATGAGTTCCCGGGGCGTGCCCTGGGCCACGATCTTTCCCCGCTCCATCACCACCAGCCGGTCGCAGAGCTGTTCCGCCTCGTCCATGTAGTGGGTGGTGAGGAGGAGAGTCCGGTCCTGGCCCTTGAGCTGGCGGAGCTTTTCCCACACCAGGTGGCGGGCCTGGGGGTCGAGGCCGGTGGTGGGCTCGTCCAGGATCACCGCCCCCGGCTCGTTCATGAGGGCGCGGGCGATGAGGAGCCGCCGGCGCATCCCCCCCGAGAGCACCCGCACGCTCACGTCGATCTTCTCCCGGAGCTGGATGAACTCCACCAGCTCCTCCGCCCGCCGGCGCGCCACCGCGCGGGGGAGGTCGAAGTAGCGCCCGTAGATCTCCAGGTTCTCCCGCACGCTCAGGTCCAGGTCGAGGTTGTCCTCCTGGGGGACCACCCCCAGGCGCCGCTTCACCTCCCGCGGACTTCGCGCCACCTCCATCCCGAGAACCCGAAGCTCCCCCGCCCCCACCGGCGTGGAGCACCCCACCATGCGCATGGTGGTGGTCTTCCCCGCCCCGTTGGGGCCCAGAAACCCGAAGCACTCCCCGGCGCGGGTGTCGAAGTCGATGCCGTCCACCGCGGCGAAGGAGCCGTAGTGCTTGCTGAGCCCGCGGGCCCGGACGGTGATGTCGCGCGCGTCCATGGTGATTGGATTCCCCCGGCCGCCCGCGATCCGGGGCGGCAGCCGCCCATGGTATCGCATGGGGCGCGGAACCGCCGAGGCCCCGGCGCGGCGGGTGGGGACCCGGGGAGGCCCCCTGCCGCCGGGCCGGATCGCCGCCGCCGGCGCGCGGGACGCGGATCCTACCGGAGGAGCACGAACTTGGCCTGGTGGGGCGCCGGGAACCCTTCGAGCCGGGCCACGTACACTCCGGCGGGCACCAGGCGGCCGGCCAGATCGCGCCCGTTCCAGACCACCGTCCCATGGCTGAACCCGCTCATCACCGGGAGCCGGGAGAGGAGGCGGCCGTCCGTCCCGTAGACCGCCACCGAGGGGTCCAGCCCGGCCAATCCCGCCCACTCCAGCTCCACCCGCCCCCGGGCCGGGTTCTGAAGTGCGCGGACCAGGTGCCCCGCCACTCCCCCGTCGTCCGGAGGCAGGATCACCCCGCTCCCCCCTCCGGGGGCCGGCGGAGCCAGCCGGCTCAGCACGTTGGCGGTGATCCGGGCCACCGCGGGGTCGGCGGCCAGCCCCTGGGCCCAGTCGATGGTGGCCGCGGTGAACACCGTCCCCCCGCCCGGGTGGACGTAGAGGCCCATGGTGGCGTTCCCGGCGCTGGCCGGAGAGAGCCCCAGGATGGTGAAGCCAGGGGGCGTCCCGTCCAGGCCGGTGGCCACCGGGAGACCGCCCTCCCAGGTGAAAAGCGCCCCGTCGGTCTCGTACCCCACGATGGTGGCGGCCCGGCCGAAGGTATCCCCGTCGGAGAGACCGGTTCCCTCGTAGACCCAGTGGTCCGAGCGGTAGACGGTGTAGCCGCCGTAGCCCCCGGAGGCCGGATAGAACCCGTGATCGTTGACGTAGCCGCCGTTTCGGTAGCTCACCCCGGTCATGGCGTTCTCGGGCCGGAAGACCGGATCGGCGTACCAGTTGACGGTGACCCGGGGCCTGTCCGTGCGGTAGAGCGGATCGCGGTTCTTGTCCTTGTAGCAGTAGATCCGGTCCCGGGAGTCCGAAAAGCGGATCTGCCACCAGGCTACGTTGCCGCTCAGGAAGGCCACGTTCCCGCCGGCGGCGATTCGATCCTCCAGGTGGTCGCGCATCTCCCAGGACCAGTACTCGTCATGACCGACGCTCAGGAACAGCGGGTAGCGGCCGGGGAGATCCGGATCGTCGTGGAGGTCGACCCCGGTGCAGTAGGCCACCCGGTAGCCCGAGCTTTCCAGCCACCGGATCATGGGGAGTTCCCAGCTCAGGAACTGGCCCCGCCCGTCCTGGCCCTTGAACGGCCGCTGGAACGACACCACGTAGTTGTTCATGCCGCCGGGGGTGAGCGGGGTATAGAGGCTGAACCCGCCCCAGTCGTTGTAGGCCTCCCAGGTCAGAAGCGAAGTCTGGAAGAGGATCGTCGCGTCCCGGCCCGGCTTGGCCTCCCGGACCACGAAGATCGCATAGGCCGGGGCGGCTCCGGAGGCGTTCAGGAGGACCGTGTAGACCCCGCTCGGCCAATCCAGGGGAACCCGGATCCCGAGGGACGGGGCCCAGCCGCACCCCTCGTCCCAGGGCCGGTCGGGGACCGGCTGGAGCGCGCCGGGAATCCCCGGAACGGTCAGGTAGACCACGCCGGCCGCCCCTTCCCGGATGAAGGTCGCGTCGAAGGTGGCGGCGTCGGTGGAGACCTGGATCCCGACCGAGTCCCCCGGCGCCACCGACGTGGGCCACGCATACCCCTGGATGGTGGCCGCATCCGCGGGGCTGCCGAAGAGAAGAACCGCCGCCAGACCGCATCCCGCGACCCCAGCGTGCTTGCTCATCGAACCCCCCCTCCTTCGGGGGAGACTGCCGGCCGGCCTCCCGACCGTTGCCGTCCGCCGAAATCCGGCGGGTCGGCGCCGTCCGGGCTCCGGGGGATCCCGGTGCCCGCTCGGCGCCTCGAACCGGACCCGATCCCTAAAAAAAACGCGGCGCGCAACGTGCGCGACCACGAATCACGAGGGGGATGGGTTGTCGGTGTCTCTTCGCTCGGTTACTCCCGGCGGCTCGCGCCTCGGAACCGCTCACCAGTATACACCCCGGCCCCCCCCCGGGGGGGCCGCCGTGGTCCGGTCCGGTACCGGCTGTAATTGACTTATCCAATCTCTCGTTCCCGATCGGGCCTCCCGTCCATGGAACTGCCCGAATCGCCGGTATACAATCGGGGCCGCACGCAAGGCTCCAGCGGTTTGCCGGGTCCCCGGTCAAGGGCGGGAGGTGCGATCCAGTCGCCGGCCGCGCCGGCGGCAGCGGACAAGGAGTGTCGGGAATGACCAAGCCGTTCAACTCGTTCGAAATGGCCCAGGCACAGTTCGACTCGGTGGCCGCCCTGCTGGACCTCGATGAGGCCGCGCGGGAGCTGCTCCGCTTCCCCATGCGGGAATACACCTTCGCCATCCCGGTCCGGCTGGACGATGGGCGGATGAAGGTGTTCCACGGGTTCCGGGTCCAGCACAACGACGCCAAGGGGCCGTGCAAGGGCGGGATCCGCTTCCACCCCCTGGAGACCCTGGACACCGTCCGCGCCCTGGCCATGTGGATGACCTGGAAGTGCGCGGTGGTGGACATCCCCCTGGGGGGCGGCAAGGGCGGGGTGATCTGCGATCCCCACAACCTGAGCGCGCGCGAGCAGGAGTCGATCTGCCGCGGGTTCGTCCGGCGGATGGCCTACGAGATGGGGCCCAACCGCGACGTGCCCGCCCCCGACGTCATGACCTCCTCCCAGCACATGCTGTGGATGCTGGACGAGTTCGAGGCGATCCACGGTTCCAAGCAGCCCGGTTTCATCACCGGCAAGCCGGTGGGAGTGGGCGGTTCCCAGGGACGAACCGAGGCCACCGGCTTCGGGGTGGTCTTCACCCTGCGCGAGGCCATGAAGGAGCTGGGGCTCCGCCCCCAGGACACCGTGGCCAGCGTCCAGGGATTCGGGAACGTCGCCCAGTACGCCATCCGGCTGTTCGATCAGATCGGCGGGCGAACCCAGGCGGTCTCCTGCTGGAATCAGGCGGATCAGACCAGCTACACCTACCGGAAGGCCGAGGGCGTCAACCTGGACGAGCTTCTGGGGATCACCGACCGGTTCGGGGAGATCCACGCGGGAAGGGCCCAGGAGCTGGGCTACGAGGCGCTCCCCGGCGACGCGTGGCTGGAGGAGGACGTGGACATCCTGATCCCCGCCGCGATGGAGAACCAGATCACCGAGGAGAACGTGGGCAACATCAAGCCGCGGGTCAAGCTCATCGCCGAGGGCGCCAACGGGCCCACCTCCACCGAGGCGGACGAGGTGATCAAGGCCCGGGGGATCTTCCTCATCCCCGATCTCCTGGCCAACGCCGGCGGCGTGACCTGCAGCTACTTCGAGCAGGTCCAGAGCAACATGAACTACTACTGGGACAAGGAAGAGGTCCTGGGAAAGCTCGACATGAAGATGACCGCGGCATTCCACGCGGTGAGCCGGCTGGCCAAGGAGCGCGACCTCTACATGCGGAAGGCCGCCTACGTCATCGCCGTGGACCGGGTGGCCCAGGCCTGCCGGGACCGGGGCTGGCTGTAGATCCGGAATCGCAGGAACTCGAGCGGGAGGGAAGGATATCCGGGACGACGGCGTCAGGGCTTCCCCGATCGGGAAGCCGGGAACGGGACCGCGGGAGAGGAGGCGATGAGGTCATGAACGCGAACGGCGCCGACCGACCCGCGGTACCCCCGTTCCGCCGGGGCTTCTTCCGGTCCGGGGAGCCGGTGAGCCGGATCGGGGACGGGGAGATCGGCGGCAAGGCGCGAGGCCTCGTCCTGGCCCGGGACCTCCTGCGGGAGGAGTTCGCCCCGACCGCGTTCCCCAACCTGGAGATCCGGGTCCCCCATCTGGTGATCCTGGCCACCGGGGTGTTCGACGCGTTCATGGAACGAAACCGCCTGCGTGAGACGGCGGCGGCGGACCTTCCCGACGAGCAGATCGCCCAGGCGTTCCAGGCCGCGTCGCTCCCCACCGAGATTCTGGGGGATCTCCGGGTCCTGGTGGAGGAGCTTCACCTCCCGATGGCCGTCCGCTCCTCCAGCCTCCTCGAGGACGCTCTCTTCCGGCCGTTCGCCGGGGTCTACGAAACCAAGATGACCCCCAACGACCAGCCCGATCCCAACCTTCGTTTCCAGAAGCTCACCGAGGCGATCAAGTTCGTCTACGCCTCGACCTACTTCAAGGCGGCCAAGGACTACATCCGGGCCACCCGGGAGCCGGTGGAGCGGGAGAAGATGGCGGTGATCCTCCAGGAGGTCGTCGGGTCCCGCTACGACGTGCGCTTCTACCCCACCCTCTCGGGGGTGGGGCGCTCCTACAACTTCTACCCCGGCCCGGGGGCCGCTCGCGACGAGGGGGTGGTCGAGCTGGCCCTGGGGCTGGGCAAGACCATCGTGGACGGCGGTCTCTGCTATTCGTACTCCCCCGCCCGGCCCCAGTCCCCTCCCCCCTTCGCGTCTCCGGCCGAATTCATGCGAAACACCCAGAAGACGTTCTGGGCGGTGAACATGGGAAGCCCCCCCGTCTTCAACCCCATCCTGGAGACCGAGTACCTGGGCGAGGCCGGACTCACGGAGGCGGAGTACGACGGGACCCTGCGTTTCCTCTGCTCGACGTATCTCCCCGATTCCGGACGCCTGTCTCCCGGCGTCGGGAGCCCGGGCCCGCGCGTCCTCAATTTCGCCCCCCTGCTCGTGCTGGAGGAGTACCCGTTCAACCGGGCCATCCGGGCGCTTCTGAAGGCGGCGGAGCGGAAGGTGGGAAAGGCGGTGGAAATCGAGTTCGCCATGACCTTTCCCCGGACGGATGCCTCCCGGCCCGCCCAGCTCGGGTTCCTCCAGGTCCGGCCGATGCTGGTCTCGGACGAGCCGGTCGAAATCACCGAGGAGGAGCTCGCCCGCCCCGATCTCCTCCTGGCCTCGGACAAGGTCATGGGAAACGGAATCGTGGACACCGTCGCGGACGTGGTCTACGTCCGGCCCCGGAACTTCGAGGCGAGGCACACCAGGATCATCGCCGACGAGCTGGAACGGCTGAACCTCCCCCTCCTGACCGAGGCCCGCCCCTACCTGCTGATCGGCTTCGGCCGCTGGGGAAGCTCCGATTCCTGGCTGGGGATCCCGGTCCGCTGGGGACAGATCTCCGGGGCCAGGGTCATCGTGGAGGCGACGCTGCCGGAGATGAACGTGGAGGCCAGCCAGGGCTCGCACTTCTTCCACAACATCTCCAGTTTCGAGGTCCCCTATTTCATGGTGAGCCATTCCCGCTCGCCGGGCATCGACTGGGACTGGCTGGAAGCGAAGGAGAGCGTCGCGGAGACCGAATTCGTCCGACACGTTCGGCTGGCCGCCCCCCTCCGGGTCAAGGTGGACGGCCGGACGGGACGGGGGGGTGTCTGGCGCTCCCCCGAACCGTGATCACGACCGGGGGCCGGGCCGCCCGCCCGCCTCGGCGACCTTCCCGGGCGTTCACGCGCCCCAACCGGAAACGGACACGATGACAGACACCGACAAGTCGACCGAAAAACTCCTGGCCGCGCTGCACGAGCGGGCCAAGGAACTCAACTGCCTCTACCGGGTGGACGAGATCCTGAGCTGGCAGGACGCCCCCGAAGACACCGTCTACCGGGCGCTGGTGGACGCGCTCCCCCCCGGCTGGCAGTACCCCGAGGTCTGCCAGGCCCGCATCACCATCGGATCCGAGGTCTACCAGGTCGAGGGCTACCGGGAATCCCCCTGGACCATGCGGAACGAGATCGAGGTCCAGGGGGACGTGGTGGGCGAGATCGCGGTCTCGTATACGGAGGAGAAGCCCCCCTCCCACGAGGGACCCTTCCTCAAGGAGGAGCTCAGGCTCATCGACGCCATCAGCGAGCGTATCGCTCTCTTTCTCATCCAGAAGCGCGTCCGCACCCATCACGAGAGCTGGCAGACCGCGGTGGAGGAGCTCTCGTCCACCGAGCGCAAGCCGTGGGCGGTGCTGCTCGACTTCCTCCAGCAGACCGACCCCAGCCTCCTCCAGCGCATCACCCGGAAGATGATCAACCACCTGTGCTGGAACGGGGTGACCGAGGCCAACGCCCTGCTCCAGGAAGGGGCGCTGGACGAGACCCGACCCTCCACCGAGGACAAGGACGAGAACTGGCCCCAGCAGAAGCGCCGGCTCACCGACTCCAAGGATCTCACCCGCCGCACCTTCGAGATCGCCCTCCGACATCTCCGCGAAGAGGACGTGGTCCGGAACATCCAGGCCTGGATCAACGAGGAGAACTCGACCTTCCTCATCAAGTCGCTGGAGAACCCGGGGACCGGCCTGGCCGAGCTGGCGGAGGCGGTCCGGCGTTTCCAGAACGCGGGGATCGAGGAGTCCGAGCTCGCCCCCGCGGTGGCCATGAGCCTCCGGGTGGCCCTCCTCCGGCGGTTCTTCGTGGACCAGCTCGAGTTCATCAACGTGGCCAAGGTCTACGTGGAGGTGAAGGACTTCTACGACCTGGTACAGCGCATCATCTACCCGTCCCGGAGCCAGGGGAAGCTGGGAGGGAAGGGGGCGGGACTCTTCCTGGCGGTCCAGGTCATCCGCAAGTCGGAGGAGTTCGCCGACGTGCTCAAGAACTTCAAGGTTCCCAAGACCTGGTACGTGGCCTCGGACGGGATCCTCGACTTCATCCAGCACAACAACCTGAACGAGGTCTACAACCGCAAGTACATGGAGATCGAGCGGGTTCGCCAGGACTATCCGCACATCATCCAGCTGTTCAAGAACTCGGAATTCACCTCCGAACTGGTCAAGGGATTGGCCGCCGCCCTGGACGACTTCGAGGACCGGCCCCTCATCGTCCGCAGCTCCAGCATGCTGGAGGACCGGGTGGGATCGTCCTTCTCGGGAAAGTACAAGAGCCTCTTCCTGGCCAATCAGGGGACGAAGAAGGCGCGCCTGGAAGCGCTCCTCGACGCCATCGCCGAGGTCTACGCCTCGGTGTTCGGACCCGATCCCATCGAATACCGGGCCCAGCGGGGACTCCTCGACTTCCGGGAGGAGATGGGGATCATGATCGAGGAGGTCGTGGGCACCCGGGTCGGCCGGTACTTCTTTCCGGCGTTTTCCGGGGTCGCCTTCTGCAACAACGAATTCCGGTGGTCCCCGCGAATCAAGATGGAGGACGGCCTGGTGCGCATGGTCCCCGGGCTGGGAACCCGGGCGGTGGATCGACTGGGGGACGACTATCCGGTGCTGATCTCCCCGGGACAGCCGGGGTTGCGGATCAACGTGACGCCGGACGAGATCCTCCGCTATTCCCCCAAGATGATGGACGTCATCAACCTGGAGAGCAATTCCTTCGAGACCGTGGACGTGAGGGACGTGCTCCGGGAGTACGGGGACTCCTACCCGGGGGCGCGCCGGCTGGTGTCCATGGTCGAGGAGGACCGGATCCGGGAGCCCCGGGGCCTGGAGCCGGACTGGAAGAGGGACGACCTGGTGGTCACCTTCGAGACCCTTCTTTCCCGCACCCCGTTCATCGGTCAGATCCACGCCCTGCTGAAGCTCCTCAAGGAGAAGCTGGGAATGCCGGTGGACATCGAGTTCGCCCACGACGGCCAGGATCTCTACCTGCTCCAGTGCCGCAGCCAGAGCGGTTCCGAGGAGCACGCCCCGGCTTCGATCCCCCGCGACCTCCCCCGGGACAAGATCCTGTTCTCGGCCCGGCGGTACGTGACCAACGGACGCATATCCAACATCACCCACGTGGTGTACGTGAACCCGGAGACCTACGGGGAAATCTCCGACCGGCAGACGCTCAGGGACGTGGCCCGCGCGGTGGGAAAGCTCAACACCGTCCTCCCCAAGCGACAGTTCATCCTCATGGGCCCGGGGCGCTGGGGCAGCCGGGGGGACATCAAGCTCGGGGTCGGCGTGACCTACTCGGACATCAACAACACCGCGATCCTGATGGAGATCGCGCGCCGGAAGGGGAACTACGTTCCCGAGCTCTCCTTCGGAACGCACTTCTTCCAGGACCTGGTCGAATCGGACATCCGCTATCTCCCCCTCTACCCGGACGAGGAGGGCATCACCTTCAACGAGCTGTTCTTCACCCGGTCCCGCAACATCCTGCCCGATATCCTCCCCCAGTTCGCGCACGTCGCCGATACGGTGCGGGTCATCGACGTCCCCAAGGAGACCGGCGGGAACGTGATCGAGGTGCTCATGAACGCCGACCTGGACGAGGCGATCGGGCTGCTCGGACGGCCGGGCCAGGCCGGCGAGGAGCCTCTGGTCACCCACGACGCCTCCACCCCGTCGCCTCAGAACCACTGGCGGTGGCGGATGCGCATGGCCCGGAGAATCGCCCGGCACCTCGACCCCGAGCGCTTCGGGGTCAAGGCGATCTACATCTTCGGCAGCACGAAGAACGGAACCGCGGGCCCCAAGAGCGACATCGATCTCCTGATTCACGTGGAGGCGAGCGAGGCGCAGTCCGAGGCCCTCACCACCTGGCTGGACGGCTGGAGCCGGGCCCTGGCCGAGATGAACTACCTGCGGACCGGCTATGCCACCGAGGGCCTGCTCGATCCCCACTTCGTCACCAACCAGGACATCGCGGACAGGACGAGCTATGCCGCGAAGATCGGGGCGGTGACCGACAGCGCCAAGGCCCTGCCCTTGGGGCCGCAGGGGACCTGACCCGGCCCGGGCGGCCGGAAAGTCTAGATCAGGGCCCGGGACGCCGCATCGAGATCCTCCAGGTCGAACCGGACCAGGGCGAGCTCCGGCCCGTCGTGGGCGGCCCCCATGATGGAGGTCCGGCCCAGCTTCTGCCGCCACCTCCCGGTCAACCCCACCGACTCGTGAACGTGGCCGTGCAGGGTGAGAAGCGGCTGGCGCTCGTCGATCAACCGGCGGATGGCCAGGCTTCCCACGTGGAGGTCGAGGGGAACGTGATCCACCGACTTTCCGTCCAGGGCGGCGCGGTCGAGCGCGGTCTCGTGGGGCGGCGAGTGAAACAGGAACACGGCGTCCTCCAGGGATCGCCCGTCGACGAGTTTCACCAGGTCCTCCTGGATCGTGGAGTACCGGACGACGTTGGCGGGAACCGGGACGGTGCGCCGGCCCTCCTCCGGCGAGACGCACCCCGGCGGAATGTACCGGGAAACGTCGTACCTCTCCCAATCCTTGAGGAGGAACGGGGTCGGAGGGACGAAGGCGTATCCGTAGACCATGCGGCGGCCCGCCGGAAACCGGCCGCCGTGGGCGTAGGTCCACAGCCCCTCGGTCTCCCCCTCCCGGAACGTGGGCTCCTCGATCCTCGCGTCGTCGTTTCCGGGGATGAGGAAGATTCGGGGATACCCGGGTCCCATCCCCTCCCGCAGCCGTCGGAACCCGGGGAGCAGGAAGTCGTGCAGAAAATCCGGATAGCGCGTCTCCACGGCGAAACCGGCGCCCTGGCCGAAGGGGAGGAGATCCCCGCCGAGAAACACCATCCCCGGGTGTTCCGTCTCGATCGCCCCGAAGAGCTTCCGGAACCGGTCGACCCGGCCGTGGAGGTCCGACACGAAGAGGCAACGGCTGTTTCGAGGTTCCATGGGCGTCTCCACCGGCGGTCTCCTTTCCCGGCGCGGCCGGCGGCCGGGCGGGTTCCCGGACGCCCGGGCGCGATCGCGTCGAAGGACCGCATCATCCTACGCCATGCGCCGTCCCGTGCGCCCGCCGGCCCCGTGCCCGGCGAAAGCCCTCTCATTCATGACAAGAACGGGCGCCTATCGCGTTGACATGGCTTGCGCCGGGCGCTAGGGTCCGTTGGTTATAATTCGTAGGGTAGTTCCACGAACCGGGCTCCGAGATCCGGAAACGGCGACGGGTGGTTGGGTACGGGAATCTCCGGACCGAGGTCCACCGGCGGGATCGGATTCGAGCTGGGGCCGGAACCACTGGAACGACAGCCGCCGCGACCCGGGTCGGGCCGGCGGGTACTTCAAGGGGCTTAGCCAGCCCGGGAGGAAGATCAAGTGAGCGACCACGTTTCGTCCTTGATGGAGGATGTGAAGGCCAAGAACCCAGCCGAACCCGAGTTTCACCAGGCGGTGCAGGAAGTCGCCGAGTCCCTGGTTCTGGTGCTCGAGCGTCACCCCGAATACCGCAGCGCCAGGATTCTGGAGCGCATCATCGAGCCCGAGCGCGTGATCATGTTCCGGGTGCCCTGGCAGGACGATCAGGGCAAGGTGCAGATCAACCGGGGATTCCGCATCGAGATGAACAGCGCGATCGGTCCCTACAAGGGCGGCCTTCGCTTCCACCCCTCGGTGAACCTCGGAATCCTCAAGTTCCTCGCCTTCGAGCAGGTCTTCAAGAACTCCCTGACCACGCTGCCCATGGGCGGCGGCAAGGGCGGTTCCGACTTCGACCCCAAGGGCAAGAGCGACAACGAGGTCATGCGCTTCTGCCAGAGCTTCATGGCCGAGCTGCACCGGCACCTGGGGCCCAACACCGACGTTCCCGCCGGCGACATCGGAGTCGGCGGGCGTGAGATCGGCTTCCTCTTCGGTCAGTACAAGAAGCTGGCCAACGAGTTCGTCGGCGTTCTCACCGGGAAGGGGCTGAACTGGGGCGGTTCCCTCATCCGGCCCGAGGCCACCGGCTACGGGGCGGTCTACTTCGCCGCCGAGATGCTGTCCACCCGCCGCCAGACCCTGGAGGGAAAGTCCTGCCTGGTCTCCGGATCGGGCAACGTGGCCCAGTACACCACCGAGAAGATCCTCGATCTCGGCGGCAAGGTGCTCACCGTCTCGGACTCCGGGGGCTACATCTACGACGAGGCGGGCATCGACCGCGACAAGCTGGCCTTCGTCATGAGGCTCAAGAATCTCGAGCGCGGCCGCATCAGCGAGTACGCCGAGAAGTTCCCCAAGGCGGTCTACACCCCGGTCGACCCGAAGCTGGACCATAACCCGCTCTGGGACCACAAGGCCGACTGCGCCTTCCCCAGCGCCACCCAGAACGAGATCAACCTGAAGGACGCCAAGAACCTCCTCAAGAACGGCGTCACCGTGGTCTCCGAAGGCGCCAACATGCCCACCACGCCGGACGGCGTCGAGCTGTTCGTGAAGGAGAAGATCCTCTACGGACCCGGCAAGGCGGCCAACGCCGGCGGGGTGGCGGTGTCCGGACTGGAGATGGCCCAGAACAGCATGCGCTACTCCTGGACCCGGGAAGAGGTCGACAACCGCCTGAGCATGATCATGAAGAGCATCCACACCTCGTGCGTCGAGGCCGCGGAGCGCTTCGGCACGCCGGGCAACTACGTGAACGGAGCCAACATCGCCGGCTTCCTCAAGGTGGCCGACGCCATGATGGATCAGGGAATCGTCTGATCGCCCGGATCTGAACCTGTATCATCGCGGAGTGCCCATCTGAACGATCGGCACTCCGCGTTCATGTTCGGGGGAAACGACATGCCGACCGATTCTCGGGACCTGGAGCAGGTTCACAGCAAGCCCCGGCTGCGCCGGTTCCAGGACCTGATGCGCCAGCGGGTCCAGAACATCCTCCTGGTCTCGAGCCTCTACGACTCGTTCATCCTCGCGGAGGACGGCCAGCTCAACGAGGCGCTCCTCCGCGAGTACATCGAGCTCAACCTGAGCCAGAACCCGGATCTCACCCGGGTTTCCACCGGCGCCGAGGCGGTGGAGCTGGCCCGCACCAACCCGCGATTCGACCTGATCGTCACCACCCTGCGGGTGCAGGACATGAACGCGGTGGACCTCGCCCGAAACCTCCGGGCGGTCGGTCTCGACATCCCCGTCGTGGTCCTGGCCTACAACAATCGCTCCCTGACCGATTTCGTGGCCCGTCACGACATCACCCCGCTGGACAGGATCTTCCTCTGGCAGGGCGACGTCCGGGTGCTTCTGGCCATGGTCAAGTACGTCGAGGACCGGCGGAACGTCGCCCACGATTCGGGAAAGCTGGGGGTCCCGGTGGTCATCGTGGTGGAGGACAACGTCCGCTTCTACTCGTCCTTTCTCCCCGTCATCTACTCCGAGCTGGTCAACCATACCCACAACCTGATCCGCGAGGGGCTGAGCCTGGCCCAGAAGATGATGCGCATCCGGGCGCGCCCCAAGGTTCTCCTCTGCACCACCTACGAGGAGGCCTGGGAGTACTTCTCCGCCTACGAGGATCAGGTGCTCGGGGTCATTTCCGACATCGAGTTCCCCCACAACGGAAAGCTCGACCGACGCGCGGGCCTCGACCTGATCACCAGGATCTCGGCGCTTCAGCCCGACGTGCCGATCGTCCTGCAATCGAGCATCCCGGAGAACGAGAAGCTGGCCCGTTCGGCGGGCGCCTCCTTTCTGCTCAAGGGCTCTCCGGTGCTGCTTCACGACCTGCGGCGAATCCTCAAGGACCATTTCGGATTCGGGGACTTCGTCTTCCGCACCCCGGACGGCCGGGAGATCGACCGCGCCCACGACCTGGGTTCGTTGATCGAGAAGCTCCGGACCGTGCCCGCGGAGAGCCTCGCTTTCCACGGCGAGCGCAATCACATCTCCAACTGGCTGAAGGCGCGGACCGAGTTCGCGCTGGCCGAAGCCCTCCGTCCCCGCAAGGTCTCGGACTTTCCCGACCTCGAGTCCATGCGCCGGGAGGTGGTGCGGAGCATCACCGAGTACCGCCAGGAGTGGGAGCGGGTCATCGTGGCCGACTTCGACCGGAACCGCTACGACCCCCTCATCAGCATGGCCCGGATCGGGGGGGGCTCGCTGGGGGGAAAGGCGCGGGGGCTGGCGTTCGTCAACCGCCTGCTCAGCGAGTCCGACTGGGGCGAGCAGTATCCGGGGGTCCGGGTGCTGGTCCCGTTCAGCGTGGTGCTGGGCACCGACATCTTCGACCAGTTCCTGGAACGGAACGACCTGCGGGATTTCGCCATCGGGGAGGCCTCGGACGAGGCGATCGAACGACGCTTCCTGGCCGCGTCGTTCCCCGAGGATGCGGTGGAGGATCTGGCCGCCTTCCTCCGCGAGGTCCGCTGCCCCCTGGCCGTCCGCTCCTCCGGCCTGCTGGAGGATTCCCCGAACCAGCCCTTCGCCGGCGTGTATCGCACCCTCATGATCCCCAACAGCGACGAGAGCGACGAGCACCGCCTGGGTCAGCTGGTGGCGGCGGTGAAGAGCGTCTACGCCTCGACGTTCTGCGCGGCGGCCAAATCGTTCCTGGAGATGACCCCCTATCGCCTCGAGGAGGAGAAGATGGCGGTGATCATCCAGAAGCTGGTCGGCACCCGGCACGGGAGCCGGTTCTATCCGGACTTCGCCGGGGTGGGACGCTCGTACAACTTCTACCCGACGCCGCCGCAGACCGCGGAGGACGGGGTGGTCGCGGTGGCCCTGGGCATGGGAAAGACGGTGGTGGACGGGGGATCGAGCCTCCGATTCAGCCCCCGGTATCCGCGTCACCTGGTCACCCAGTCCAACGTCAAGGACGTGCTCAACAACTCCCAGCGCGAGTTCTACGCGCTGGACCTGGACGCGCCCGCGGACGGGACCGCGAACCCGGGGTCCGAGCTGACCGCCTACGATCTGAAGATGGCGGAGGAGGACGGGACCCTGGGCGCCCTGGCCTCCACCTACTCCCCCGAGAACAACGCGGTGTACGACGGGACCTCGCGTCCCGGAATCCGCGTGGTCAGCTTCGCCCCCATCCTCAAGCACGAGATCTTTCCCCTGGCCGAGCTGCTGGACGAGCTGCTCCGCCTGGGCGCCCGCGGGTGCAGCGCGCCGGTGGAGGTGGAGTTCGCGGTCAACCTGACCGTTCCCCCGGGATCCCCGGTGGAGTTCGGGTTTCTCCAGATGCGTCCCCTGGCCCTGTCCCGGGAGCTGGAGGAGCTGGAGATCGGGCACGTGGATCCCTCGGACCTGATCTGCCGGAGCACCAAGGTGCTGGGAAACGGCAAGGTCACCGATCTCAAGGACGTGGTGGTCGTGGACTACCACCGCTTCGAGCGCGCGCGGAGCGTGGAGGTGGCGGAGATCCTCGCCCGGGTCAACTCCCGGCTGCACGCCCGTGGCCTTCCCTACCTGCTCATCGGCGTGGGCCGGTGGGGCTCCGCGGATCCGTACCTGGGCATTCCGGTTTCCTGGAGCCAGATCGCCGGCGCGCGGGTGATCGTGGAGGCGGGTTTCAAGGACATTCGCGTCACCCCCTCCCAGGGAACCCACTTCTTCCAGAACATCACGAGCTGCAACGTGGGGTACTTCACGGTGAACCCCGAGGCCGGCGACGGCATCCTGGACTGGGACTGGTTGAACGACCAGCCGGCGGTGGACGAGGAGGACTGCGTCCGCCACGTCCGGCTCGAACGGCCGCTGGTGGTGAAGATGAGCGGAAAGAAGGGCGAGGGGGTCATCCTGAAGCCGGTGTAGCTCCCGGGCGCAAGCGCTTCCGGCCGCGGGGGGCCCGCCCCGGGTCGCGAGCGGCGGCCTCTCCCCTCAACCCGATCCACATTGTCATCTTTGGCCGGGGAATGGTATCCTGGGTCCTCGGCAGTAACAGTTTATTCCCCTTGAACTTAGGGGCGGATCGTCCGCGCCGCGCCCCATCCGCCCGCACCGAGGTTCCATGGACGTCCTGGAGACCCACGTCAACACCGCCGATCCCGGCTACCGGGAGAACCGCGCCCGCATGGAGGCCCTGGTGGCCGAGCTCGGCGAGTACGTGGCGACCGCCCGGCGGGGCGGCTCGGAGAAGGCCCACCGCCGGCACTCCGAGCAGGGAAAGCTCTTCGTGCGGGAGCGCCTGAAGCGCCTCCTCGACCCCGAGACCGCGTTCCTCGAGCTCTCCCCCCTCGCCGCCCACGGGCTCTACGACGGAGGGGCCCCCGGCGCCGGGCTGGTCACCGGCATCGGCCGGGTGAGCGGGCGCGAGGTCATGATCGTGGCCAACGACGCCACCGTCAAAGGCGGGACCTACTTCCCGCTCACGGTGAAGAAGCACCTCCGGGCCCAGGAGATCGCCCTGGAGAACCGGCTTCCCTGCGTCTACCTGGTGGACTCGGGGGGGGCCTTTCTCCCCCTCCAGGACGAGGTGTTCCCCGATCGCGACCACTTCGGGCGCATCTTCTACAACCAGGCCCGCATGTCGGCGGCGGGAGTCCCCCAGATCGCTTCGGTGATGGGGTCCTGCACCGCGGGCGGGGCCTACGTCCCCGCCATGAGCGACGAGGTGGTGATCGTCAAGGGCACGGGGACCATCTTCCTGGGCGGGCCGCCCCTGGTGAAGGCGGCCACCGGGGAGGAGGTCACCGCCGAGGAGCTGGGGGGAGCCGAGGTCCACACGCGGAAGAGCGGGGTGGCCGACCACTACGCGGTGGACGACGACCACGCGTTGCACCTGGTCCGCACCATCGTGGCCGATCTCAACCTGAAGCCCCGGGAACCCGAGGACCGCCGTCCCCCCGAGGACCCCCTCTACGACCCCCGGGAGATCTACGGCATCATGCCCGCCGACTTCCGAAAGCCCTTCGACGTGCGGGAGGTGGTGGCCCGGATGGTCGACGGAAGCCGGTTCCACGAGTTCAAGGAGCGCTACGGCACCACCCTGGTCACCGGCTTCGCCCGCATCCACGGATACCTGGTGGGCATCCTGGCCAACAACGGGGTTCTCTTCTCCGAGAGCGCGCTCAAGGCGGCGCACTTCATCACCATGGCCGACAAGCGCCGCATCCCCCTGGTCTTCCTCCAGAACATCACCGGGTTCATGGTGGGAAAGGCCTACGAGGAGGGGGGCATCGCCAAGGACGGGGCCAAGATGGTGCATGCGGTGGCCAACGCCACCGTTCCCCGCTTCACCGTGATCATCGGCGGATCGTTCGGGGCGGGGAACTACGGGATGTGCGGGCGGGCCTACCAGCCGCGCCAGCTCACCATGTGGCCGGGCGCCCGCATCTCGGTGATGGGAGGAGAACAGGCGGCCATGGTGCTGGCCCAGGTGAAGGAGGATCAGCTCGCCCGCTCCGGCCGGACCTGGACCGCCGAGGAACGGGACGCGTTCATGGCCCCGACCCTCGAGAAGTACGAGCGGGAGGGGAGCCCCTACTACTCCACCGCCCGGCTCTGGGACGACGGCGTCGTCGATCCCGCCGAGACCCGGGGGCACCTGGCCCTGGGCATCGCCGCCTCCTACAACGGCCCCTGGGAAGATCCCCGGATGGGCATCTTCCGGATGTGAGGAACCGACCATGCCGGACCGCGAACCGCTGAGGATCGACCGCCGGGGCCCGGTGGCCCGGGTGGTCCTGAACCGGCCCGCCGTTCACAACGCCTTCGACGACGTCCTGGTCCGCTCCCTGACCGCGGCCGCCCGCGACCTGGGGGCCGACCCCGGGGTCCGGGTGGTGGTCCTGGCCGGCGAGGGGAAATCCTTCTGCGCGGGAGCCGATCTCAACTGGATGAAACGGATGGTGGACTACGGCCCCGAGGAGAACCGTCGCGACTCCGAGGCCCTGGCCCGGATGTTCGAGGCCCTGGACGCCCTGCCCCGTCCGGTGGTGGGCCGCATCCACGGGGCGGCCATCGGCGGCGGGACCGGTCTGGTGGCGGTCTGCGACGTCGCGGTGGCATCCTCCGAGGCGGTGTTCGGCTTCAGCGAGGTGCGGCTGGGAATCCTCCCCGCGGTGATCTCGCCCTTCGTGCTGGCCAAGATCGGCGCCGCCGCCGCCCGCGAACTCTTCCTGACCGGCGACCGCTTCGACGCGGCCCGCGCCCGCGAGATCGGCCTCGTCCAGCGCGTGACCGATCCCGAGGCCCTCGACGCCGGGGTGGAGAGGATCGTGACCTCGCTCCTCCACGGGGGACCGGAAGCCCAGGCCCGGATCAAGCGGCTCATCCCGGAGGTGGCGGGGCGCTCCCCCGCGGACGCCCGCGCGGTGACCGCCGAAGCCATCGCCGGGGCCCGGGCCGGGGCCGAGGGCCAGGAGGGCATGCGCGCTTTCCTGGAACGCCGCCCCCCGCGTTGGCGGGAGGACGGCTGAGATGTTTCGCCGGGTGCTGGTGGCCAACCGGGGAGAGATCGCGCTTCGCGTGATGCGGACCCTCGAGGAGATGGGGATCGAGTCGGTGGCGGTGGCCTCGGAAGCCGATCGCGACGCCCCCCACGCGCTGGCCGCCGCGGAAACCCACGTCATCGGTCCCGCCCCCGCCGCCCGCTCCTACCTCTCGATCGACGCCCTGATCGAGGTCGCGCGGAGGGCGGGGTGCGACGCCCTCCATCCCGGCTACGGGTTCCTCTCCGAGAGCCCCGCCCTGGCCGAGGCCTGCGCCGGGGCGGGGATCGTGTTCATCGGGCCGCCCCCCGGGGCCATGCGCGTCATGGGCTCGAAGACCGAGAGCCGGGCGGCCATGGAGCGGGCGGGGGTGCCGGTGGTCCCCGGGTTCCAGGAGCCGGGCGCCGACGACCGGACCCTGGCCGCGGCGGCGGACCGGTTGGGTTACCCGATCCTGGTCAAGGCCTCGGCGGGGGGAGGGGGGAAGGGGATGCGAACGGTGCGCGGGCCGGAGGAGCTGGCCTCCGCCCTGGCCCTGGCCCGGGGCGAGGCCGGGGCCGCCTTCGGCGACGACCGGGTCTACCTGGAGCGGCTCCTCCCGCGCGCCCGGCACGTGGAGATCCAGGTCTTCGGCGATCGCGACGGCCGCGTCTTTCACCTCGGCGAACGCGAGTGCAGCGTGCAGCGCCGCCACCAGAAGATCCTGGAGGAAGCCCCCTCCCCCGCCATGGATCCGGACCTCCGGGCGCGCATGGGCGAGGCGGCGGTCGCCGCCGCCCGCGCGGTCGGCTATCGGAACGCGGGCACGGTGGAGTTCCTGCTGGACGAGAACGGCGCGTTCTACTTCCTGGAAATGAACACCCGGCTCCAGGTCGAGCACCCGGTGACCGAGATGGTGTACGGGGTGGACCTGGTGGCCGCCCAGGTGCGGACCGCGGCGGGGGACGTCCTCGCGTTCGATCCCGCCGCGCTGGTCCCCCGCGGCCACGCGGTGGAGGCCCGGATCTACGCCGAGGATCCCGCCCGGGGTTTCCTCCCCCAGACCGGGCGGGTGCTCCGGCTCCACCTCCCCCACCGTCCCGGGGTCCGGGTGGATTCCGGCCTGGCCCCGGGCCGCGAGGTGGGGGTCCACTACGACCCCCTCCTGGCCAAGGTGATCGCCTGGGGGCCCGACCGCGGGCAGGCGATCGACCGGCTCTACGGCGCCCTCGGCGAGACGGTGATCCTCGGGGTCACCACCAACGTGGACTTCCTCATGGACGTGCTCGCCCATCCCGCCTGGCGGAGCGGCCGGCTTCACACCGGCTTCCTGGGGGAGCACCTTCCGGGGTGGCGGGGCCCGGAGTCGACCCCGCCGGAGGTCGTGGCCCTGGCCGCCGAGGCCTCGGTCATGGGCGCGGGGCGCCCGGGGAACGGCGCCGGCGCCCCCTCCCCCACTCCCTGGACCGCGCTCGGGGGCTGGTCCCCCTGGGGAGGGCGATGACGTGGAGGTGAAGCTCAACCGGGAAGGCGAGGCCTTCCGGGTTCGCCGCGACGGGCCCGGCGAGGTCACGGTGCTCGGTCCGGACGAACCCGCGCGATCGATCACCGTGCTCCGGCTCCCCGACGGGAGCTACGCGGTGGAGACCCCGACCGGACGGCATCACGCCGAAGCGGTCCGGGACGGCGAGACGGTATGGGTCCGCTGGCGGGGACGCACCTACCGTTTCCAGATGGACCGCGGGCGGGGGCGGGTCCGGGACCCGGGCGGAGGCCTGGCGTCTCCCATGCCGGGACAGGTGCAGAAGGTGCTGGCCGCGGCGGGGGACCTGGTGGAATCGCACCAGCCGCTGGTGGTGGTCGAGGCCATGAAGATGCAGCTCGAGATCAAGGCCCCGCGCGCGGGCCGGGTGAAGCGCCTGCTCGCCGCCGAGGGGGACCAGGTCGCGGCGGGAGCGCCCCTGGTGGAGATGGAGGACGCCCCGTGAACCCCTCGTCGTGGCCGGTCGTCGCCCCTCCCGCGGACCGGCTCCCCGGACGCGCCCTCATCGTGGAGGTGGGGCCGCGCGACGGCCTCCAGAGCCAGGGGACGGTGATCCCGGTGGAGCGGAAGGTGGAGTTCGTGAACCGCCTCGGCCGAGCCGGCCTGCCGGTGATCGAGGCGGGAGCGTTCGTGAGCCCGAAATGGGTTCCCCAGATGGCCGACTCCGAGGAGGTCCTTCGCCGGATCGAGAGGCGGGAGGGCGTGCGCTACCCGGTCCTGGTCCCCAATCTCCAGGGATTGGAGCGGGCGCTGGCCGCGGGGGCGCGGGAGATCGCCGTCTTCACCGCCGCCTCGGAGACCTTCAACCGGCGGAACACCAACGCGGGGATCGTCGAGTCCATCGATCGCTTCCGGCCGGTCACCGGGCGCGCCCGCGCCGAGGGACTCCGGGTGCGGGGCTACGTCTCCACCTGCTTCGGCTGCCCCTACGAGGGACCGGTGGACCCGGAGAAGGTGGTCGAGGTCGTCCGCCGCCTCGACGGGATCGGGGTGGAGGAGTTCTCGATCGGGGACACCATCGGGGTCGCCCATCCCGGCCAGATCGAGGCGGTGTTCGGGCGGCTTCTCGGGGCCTTTCCCCCCGAGCGGCTGGCCCTGCACGCCCACGACACCCGGGGCGGCGCGCTGGCCAACTGCGTTCGCGCCCTCACCCTGGGCATCACCACCTTCGACACGTCGGCGGGAGGGGTGGGCGGTTGCCCGTTCGCCCCGGGCGCGGCCGGGAACCTCGCCACCGAGGACCTGGTCTACCTCCTCCACGGCCTGGGAGTGGCCACCGGCGTGGACCTCGCCGCCCTGGTCGAGGCGTCCGCCTACCTGGAGGAGGCGCTGGGGACCGCGCTGCCCGGGCGGGCCTACCGGGCCTTCCGGCGCGCCGCCGCCGCGTCCTGACCGGAGCCGGCGCCGGAGGACCGCGAGCCCGCGGGCGCCGGAGCCTCGGCGGCCCTGATCACCGGAGTCGCACCAGCCTCCGCGCCGCCGTCCCCCGGGGCGTGGCCAACCGGTAGAAGTAGATCCCGGCGGGAACCTGTCGTCCCTCGTCGTCCCGTCCGTCCCAGGTGATCCGGACCTCCCCCGGGGAGGAGACGCCGTCGAGGAGCGTCCGCACCACCCGCCCCCGAACATCGAGGATCCGCAGGGTGACCGGCTCCGAGGCCCCGGTCCGCAGCGGGATGACGGTGGTCTCCCGGAACGGGTTCGGCCGGCTCCGGGCCAGCTCCGCCGGCGTCGGCGCGATCCCGGCCACCTCCCGGGGACCGAACCAGGAAACCCCGCCCGCGCGGTCCAGCTCGGCCAGCCAATAGCGGGCGCGACGGTCTGACGGCCGGAGATCGACATAGTGATAGGACCGGAGGCCGGAAAGGAGGGCCGGGGTGAGCCGCGCGCGCTCCCCCTCCCCGTCCTGGCGATAGACGTGGAAACCGGCGTGACCGCCCCAGGCCGCCTCGATCTCCCAATCCAGGGCGACCGCGCCCCCTTCCCGCCGGGCGGTGAAGGACAGGAGGCGCACCGGGACCATCCCGTCTCCCGTCCAGCGCCCGAACCGGGAGGAACTCACCCCATCCACTTCGTGGAAGTCCCCCCCGACGTACAGATCCCGGTCCGCGCCGGCCAACGCGAGCACGGTCCCGCCGACTCCCGATCCGAAGCTGCGCCATTCCGATCCGTCCCAGAGCGCGAGCCCGTTCGCGGCGCGTTCACCCACCCGGGTGAAGGACCCCCCGATCACGAGGCTGTCGCCGTACGCGGCGATCGCCTCGACCGGGAGCACGTCGGCGCCGGCGGTGACGAGGCCGGACCAGGAGTCGCCGTTCCAGCGGGCGATCCCCGAGCTACCGAACGATCCGGCGCCGGTGAACTTTCCCACCGCGTAGAGCTCGTCCCCCAGGGGAAGGAGCCCGGTCACGTCGGCGTCGAGCCCGTCCGAAAGGGGCCGCCAGGTCGAGCCGTCCCAGGACGCCACGTTCCTGGCCGACACGCCGCCGATCCCGTCGAACCGCCCTCCGACCACCAGGTCTCCCTTGAACTCGACGACGGCGTCGACGTAGAAGGGGGTGCTCACCGCGCTTCCGAGGCCCGACCAGGAGTTGCCGTCCCAGCTCGCGATCTTGCTGGCCGCGGCCTGGCCCGCCTGATTGAAGGATCCGCCGGCGTAGAGCAACCCGTCGCTGCCCGGCAGGAGGGCCCGGCACGCGCCGTCCAGGCCGCCGCCCAGGGGCACCCATTCGGCGCCGTCCCAGCGGGCCACGTTCCGGACCTGGGTCGACCCCGAGAACTCGAACTCGCCCCCCGCGTAGACCACGCCGTCGGATACCGCCAGAGCGAAGACCGTCCCCCCGAGCCCTTCCCCCATGGCGTGCCAGGACGCTCCGTCCCAGAAGGCCACGCGCCGGGCCGCGATCCCGGCCACCAGATTGAAATCGCCGCCGATGTAGACTCCCCCGGGCCCCGCCGCCACCGCCCGCACCGTCCCCGCGACCCCCAGTCCGAGCGCTCCCCACTCGAGGCCGCTCCATTCCGCAACCCCGTGCACGAAGCGTGAACCCGCCTGGGTGATCTCCCCCCCCACCGCCACCCGTCCCTCCCCGTCCGAGGCCGCCGCGTACACCGAACCGGAGACCCCATCCCCGAGGGATTCCCACCCCGATCCGTTCCAGGCGGCGAAGTACGCGCTCCCCGGCGCGGGGAGGTTGTAGAAGTCGCCGCCGACGTAGAGCCGGTCTCCGGCGGCGAGCAGGCAGTGAACGGGCCGGTCCGGCCCGGGATCGATCCCCACCCGGGCCCCGTCGCGGTAGCGCGCCAGGTAGAATTGATTTTCTCCCCCGGTCTCGATGAAAAAACCGCCCGCGTAGAGATCGCCCTGAAAAAGGGCCAGCGCCCGGACGGAGGCGTCGACGCCCCCTCCCACCTCGGTCCAGCCCGCACCGTCCCAGCGGGCGAGACGACGCAGGGGGGCGCCTCCCGAGGTGGTGAAATCACCCCCCGCGTACAGGGTGTCCCCCACGGCGGCGAGCGCGTAGACCGAGAAGTTGTCGCCGGGGTCGCCGAACCCCGAGCCCAGGGCGCTCCACTCGCCCCCGTCCCACCGCGCCACCCGCATCACCGGGATCCCGTTCCCGACCGACCGGAAGCGTCCGCCGACGTAGAGGGCCCCTCCGGCGGAGGCCACGGCGTAGACCTCGTCCCCGGTGCCCTCGCCGATCTCGCGCCAGGCGCCGCCGTCCCAGGCGGCCAGGTTGTGGATCTCCTCCCCGCCGGCATGGGTGAAGAACCCGCCGACCACCAGGCTGTCCCCGGACACCGCCAACGCGTCGACGGTCGGAATCACCGTCCCCCCCGCGGTGAGACCGCCGCCCACCGCCGCCCACTTCCGGCCGTCCCAACGGGCGAGCCCGGGAAGCGGGGTCCCCCCCACCTCGGTAAACCGGCCCCCGATATAGAGATCCCCCTGGTAGTAGGCGACCGCCAGCACGGGGCCGTCGGTCCCCGGGAAGCCGAAGCGATCGTCCCAGGAAGCGGTCTGGGCCGCGAGAGGAACCGAGGACGACAGGAGCCCGACGAGAATCAGAGCGATGCCGCCGATCCGGGGCGGGACAGGAATGGGATGCATGAAAGGGGTCCTCACCGGCAAGCCCCGGCCGTGGGAACGCAACCCCGGCGGTTCCCGCGGCCCGGGGGCCTTGGGCCGGCCGGACGGGCGGGACTCGGGGGGCGCGTCTTCGAGAGGGGTGCACATAGTCTAGCAGGCCCCGGGGGTCCGCGCCGGGATGTGGGCTCCCGGCGAACGGCGCGGGGTCGGGCCGGGGGGGGAGAACGGCTTCCGCCCGGCCGCCGTGGTCGTCCCGCGGCGGCGGCGAAACAACCTGTTTCAACGGGGAGGGAAGCTGGACGGGATTCCGGTCCCGCCCGATTCGTGGCCGCTGACCCCACCGAGGCTCCCGCCGCCTTCGCCCTCCCCCATCCCCCACTGGCCCAATGCTTTGAAACCACGCGAGTTCGGGCAGTCATAGATCACGTTTATCCTGAGAATGGATGGTAACAGGACGTTCCAACGTCGATACACTCCAGGCGGAGCGGGAATCCATGCTTTGGTCCGCGGCGGACCGTGGGCGCGGAGGGTGACGCCGAGGCCGCCTCCATTCGCGGACGGCGAAGCGAACCGAAGCGACAAGGAGATGATGGGATGAGGAACTTCAGGCGGTGGACCTGGATCGCGGCCGCGGTCTTCGTGGGGGTTGCGGTCTTCGGGGCGACGACCGGGTCGTTCTCGAGCGCGGCCGAGATCACCAACGACGACTGCGCCATGTGCCACAACGGCGACGACCCCGCCGTCCCCAAGGTCACGGCGGAGATGCTGGGGAAGTCCTCCCACGCGGGTTTCGCCTGCACCGATTGCCACGCCGACATCGAAGAGATCCCCCATCCCGACGCCCTGGCCAAGGTGGATTGCCGGTCCTGCCACAGCGAAGAGTCCGACATGTACACCCGGCACGGGCGGGGCGTGGTCGGGGTGACCGAAGACATTCCGGATTGCGCCGACTGCCACGGTTCCCACGGGATCCTCCCCTCGAGCCAGCGGGACTCATCGACCAATCCCACCCACCTCTCCTCCACCTGCGGCAGGTGCCACCAGGACCTCGACCTCGCCAAGAAGCACGACATCATGCTCAAGAGGCCGGTCGAGGTCTACGAGTCCAGCGTGCACGGAAAAGCGGCGCTGGGCGGGGTCTACGTGGCCGCCACCTGCACCGACTGCCACTCCACCGAGGGCACCGCGCACCAGATCCTCGGCCCCGGGGACTCCCGGTCCAGCATCAATCACTTCAACATCCCCAACACCTGCGGCCAGTGCCATCGCGGGATCGAGCAGGACTACTGGGAGGGGATTCACGGCCAGCTCACCGCCCGGGGCGAGACCGACACCCCGGTCTGCACCGATTGCCACGGCGAGCACGGGATCCTGCCTCCCACCGATCCGCGGTCCAACGTGAGCCCGACCCAGGTGGCCGAAGCCACCTGCGCCCCCTGCCATGAATCCGCCCGGCTCAACGAGAAGTACGGAATCCCCGCCGGCCGGTTGGCCACGTTCATCGACTCCTTCCACGGACTCAAGAGCCGGGCCGGCGACATCACGGTGGCCAACTGCGCGAGCTGCCACGGGGCGCACCGCATCCTGCCCAGCAGCGACCCCACCTCTTCCATCAACCCCGCCAACCTGCAGAAGACCTGCGGCCAGTGCCACCCGGCGATCAGCGCCCAGATCGCCCAGACCAAGATCCACGTCAGCAACGCGGGGATGCGGACGGGCTGGGCGGAATTCTTCACCAAGCTCTACCTGGTGCTCATCGTCCTGATCATCGGCGGAATGGTCGCCTACGTCACCCTGGACCTCCGGAAGAAGAACCGGGAGATGCTGTCCAAGCCGATGGTCCGGCGAATGGACGCCAACGCCATCTTCCAGCACAGCCTTCTGACCGTGTCCTTCATCGTCCTGGTGGTCACCGGCTTCGCGCTGCGCTACTCCGAGGGGTGGGTCTTCCGGAGCCTCTTCGGGTGGGACGGCGGGTTCCGGGTCCGGGGCCTCATCCATCGTTCCGCCGCCGTGGTGCTCATCTTCTCCTCGGTCTGGCATCTCTTCTACCTCCGGACCCGGAACGGCAGCCGCTTCGGCAAGGGCATGCTTCCCTCGATGAAGGACGTCCTCGAATTCCTCCACATGGTCTTCTTCAACCTGGGGAGACGCAAGAGCCCCCCTCGCTTCGGACGGTTCAGCTTCATCGAGAAGGCCGAGTACTGGGCCCTGGTCTGGGGCACGGTGGTCATGACCCTGACCGGCCTCTCCCTCTGGTTCGACAACGCCGCGGTGAAGATCCTCCACAAGGGTTTCCTGGACGTCATGCTGGTGATCCACTTCTACGAGGCCGTCCTGGCCACCCTGGCCATCGCCATCTGGCACTTCTACTTCACGGTGTTCCGGCCGGGGGTCTATCCGGGCAACCCCGCCTGGGTCACCGGGAAGATGCCGGCCGAGCTGTACGAGGAGGAGCACCCGGCGGACATGCCCACCGAATCGGAGATCATCCACGAGGGCGACGACGACGTACGCCGCCGGGCCCCCGAATCCAAGGAGCGGTCCCGGGGAGTTTCCGGCCGGGATTCCTAGCCTGGGTTCTTCTTCGCACGGCAACGCAAGACGGAGCCGGACCGCGTCCGATCGGACGCCGCCGGGTGGACCACCCGGGTTTCGTGGTTGCCGGGGGCCGTATTGACTGCTAGCTTGAACCTGATCA
>CAYRIJ010000009.1:0-28747 GCA_964424285.1 uncultured bacterium | reverse complement strand
AAGTGTTGCGAGCGCGAACGCTCCCTCGAGGCCTGGGCCTATCTGAAGAAGCGCCTCAAGGAGCTGGGGCTCTCCGAGCACGGCGGGATCTACCGGACCAAGGCCAATTGTCTGCGGATTTGCGAGGGAGGCCCCATCGCCCTGGTCTATCCCGAAGGCACCTGGTACAACCATTGCGATCCTCCGGTTCTGGAACGGATCATCCAAGAGCACCTGATCGGCGGGCGGCCGGTGGAAGAGCACCTCATCATCCGGCACCCTCTTGATCCCGGCCCACCCCCCAATTCGCCCTGAACGGGCGCCAAGGAAGCGGACATGGAGTCCAAGACCCCTCCCAAGCCCCCGGTCAACGTCGTCGAACCCGCCCGGTTGAAGCCCGGGGTTTCCCTGGAAGACATCCCCGATGCTCCCGCCGCGGGCTCGTCCCCCGCCGGCGGCGATCGGATCGTCCGGGGACGCGCGCTCATCTTCTGGGACCCCGACCGGCCCGGGAGGAAGCTCGACGCCATCGACACCGATCAGATCACCCCGGCCCGGGACTGCGTCTCCGAGAGCCTGGATTCCCTGGATGAGAAGTGGAAGGAGGGGGCGTTTCGCTACCTCATGCCCGATTTCCGGGAGCGGGTCCACCGCGGAGAGACCTTCGTGGTGGCCGGGGACCGGTTCGCCATCGGCTCCTCCCGGGAGATGAGTCCGGCCGGGCTCAAGGCGGTGGCCGAGGAGGTCGGTCTCGACCTGGTGATCGTGTGCGGGAACAACATGGGGGACATCTTCCGTCGAAACGCCTTCAACCTGGGACTCCAGGTCGTCCAGTCCCCCGAGGCGGTGGCCGACGCCCGGGACGGCGACACGTTCTCCTTCGACCCCGATACCCGGGTTCTCACCAACGAGACCCGGGAGCGGCGGTACCAACCGCTCCCCCTCTCCCCCAAGGAAGACGAGATCCGCCGCACCGGGGGGATCTACGCGGTGGGCCGCCGGGAGTTCCGGGAATCGGTGCGGAGGGTCCCCCGGGTGGAATGGCCGGACCCGGCGACCGCGGACCGCCTCACCGCCACCGAGCAGATCGTCTGGGCCCATCGGGTGGACAAGGAGGCCGAGGTGAAGCCGGGAGCCACGGTCCGGGTCTACGCCGACCTCCTCCCCGCCTCGGACGGGACCGCCCCCTTCGCCATCCACACCTTCAACACCATCACCGGCGGCGACACGATCTACCCCCGGCGGATCGCGGTGGCCAACGATCACTTCGTCTTCACCGGCCGCGAGGCGGACGACCATCAGACCGCGATCGGCCGGGAGTTCGCCCTCCGTCAGGAGATCGGAAAGCCGTTCTACGCCACCCCCGGAGACGGGATCTTCCATTTCTACTTCCCCGAGCAGGGCCTGGTGGTGCCGGGCCAGTTCATCCCGGGGGCCGACTCCCACAGCCGGGCCTACGGGGCCTACGGGGCGGTGGGGATCGGCGTCGGCTCGACCACCCTGGGCTTCGGCTGGTCGACGGGTTACATCTACTTCACCCCCGCCCGCGCGCGCCGGGTCACCTTCGTGGGAGGGCTTCACCCCTGGGTGAGCGGCAAGGACATCGTGCTGGCCCTCCTCCAGCGGTGGGGCGCCCGCCAGTCGGAAGGCATGTCGGTGGAGTTCGTGGACCGGGACCGCCAGCTCCCCGTGGCCTACCGGAACACCATCTGCAACATGATGGCCGAGGGCGAGGCCCAGAACGGCATCTTCCCCGCCGACGAGACCACCCTCGAGTGGTACCGCAGGAAGGGCATGACCGATCTCCCCTACCCGCCGGTCGTTCCGGGGAAGAACGCGGTGTACGCGGCGGAAGAGACCATCGACCTGGCCGACGTCACGCCCATGATCGCCAAGCCCTTCAGCCCGGCCAACGCCTACCCGGCCGAGGAGGTGGCCCGGGAGCGGATCGCGTTCGACAAGGCCTACATCGGTTCCTGCACCAACGGGAGCTACGACGACCTCCTTCAGGCCGCCCTGGTGGTGCGCGCGGCCCGGGAGGCCGGCCACCGGAAGGTGGAGCGGGACCTCGTCATCTTCCCCGGGTCGGGCGGCGTCAAGCGGGCCATCGAGAACGCCGACCCGAGGCTGGGAGGCGAGTCCATCGCCGACGTCCTCCGCTCGGTGGGGGGCCGGATCCGCGACTCCTGGTGCGGACCCTGCTTCGGCCAGGGTCCCGACGCCCTGAAACCCGGGGAGCGGGCCATCACCTCGTTCAACCGCAACTGGCAGAATCGGATGGGCCTGGGCGGGGAGGGCTACCTGGCCAGCCCGTCGGTGGTGGCCGCCTCGGCCCTGACCGGGTACATGGCGCCCCCCTCCGAGCTGGATCTCCGCTGGGACCCCCGCGCCTTCGAGCCCTGACCGGGGGCCGCCCCCCATCGGGCGGTCCCCCGCGACGACCCGGCGGGCACCGGTGCCCCCACACCTCACTTTCCTGTAGAATGGTTTGAACGCTTCAGGGCACCCCTTCGTCCAACCCTTTGTAACCCCCTCGGTCCGTTTGTGTGCTCGCTTCCAGCCCCAGGAAGGTATGCCCATGCGACGGATCCATCTGCGCCCGGCCCGCGTTCCCGCCCGACCGGCCTTCCTCGTCGTCCTGACCGCGGTGATCGCCTCCGGCCCTTGGGGGGCCGCCGCCGAGGCCGTTCAGGCCACCTTCGCCGGCTTCATCCCCCAGCCGGCCTCGGACGGTCCCGCCGCCCAGGCCAACGGGCGCCTCTCCCCGATCCCCACCATCGCCGCGCACCGGCTGGACTCCGGCGAGGCGATCAAGGTGGACGGCCGCCTGGACGATGCGGGCTGGAAGCGCGCGGAGGCGGGCTCGGGGTTCACCGAATGGGAGCCCGACCGGGGAAAGATCCCCACCGAGGAAACGGTGTTCAAGGTGGCCTTCGACGAATCCGCGGTCTACTTCGCGGTGGCCTGCCTGGAGGACGACCCGTCCAAGGTATCGGCGGCCCTCTCCCGTCGCGACCAGATGACCAACACCGATCTGGTGAGCGTCTACATCGACCCCTACCACGACCGGTCCACCGGCTACAACTTCCGGGTGAATCCTCTCGGGGTGCAGCAGGACGCCTACATGTTCGACGACGGAAACCGGGACGACGACTGGGACGCGGTCTGGCAGGCCGAAACCTACCGGGACGCCGGCGGGTGGTACGCCGAAATTCGCATCCCCTTCTCCTCCATCCGCTACCGCCAGGGGCAGGGCACGTGGGGGCTCCAGGTCTATCGCTACATGCACGGGCGGGGGGAGGACACCGCCTGGATCACCTGGGACCGGGAGAAGAGCGGGTTCGTGAGCCGGTTCGGAAGCCTGACCGGCCTCCGGGGCATCCCCGCGCCCCGGCAGCTGGAGATCCTCCCCTACGTGGTGCAGCGGAGCACCGATCCCTCCGCCCCGGCCGGACAGGACGGGATCGACAACTTCGAGAACTTCGGAGCCGACCTCAAGTACGGGGTCACGTCGGATCTCACCCTGAACGCCACCTTCCAGCCCGATTTCGGCCAGGTCGAGGCGGACCCCGCGGTCCTGAACCTCTCTCCCTTCGAGACCTTCTACGACGAGAAGCGCCCGTTCTTCATCGAGGGAAGCCGCTTCTTCCAGATGCCGAACTTCAACCTCTTCTACTCCCGGCGGATCGGGACCGGCGACGCCAGCTCGCGGATCCGCTACGCGACCAAGATCACCGGAAAGACCTCGGACGACGTGTCGCTGGCGTTTTTGGCCGCCTCGACCGACGTCACCGGGCACGGCCAGGCCCACAACTTCCTGAAGAGCGGGAACCAGGTCTCCCGGTACTTCGTGGGCCGGGTGGGCCGTGAGTTCAAGCAGGGGAAGTACCGGTTCAACCTCATGCAGACCGCGGTGCTGAACTCCGCCGACCGGGCGACCTACGGCGATTTCGCCTCGCGGGAGGCCTACACCAGCGGCGCCGACTTCGACCTCACCTTTCACGACCGCAAGTACGAGATCCTGGGCTCCTTCGTGGGCTCGGCGGTGGATCCGGAGGCCCTTCCCTCCGACCCGAGCATCGACGCCTCCCGCCGGTACGGAACCGGAGGGGAGCTGGACGTGGCCAAGCGCGGGGGAACCTGGCAGTGGAGCGCCTGGGGACGATGGGAGAGCGACCGGCTCGAGCTCAACGACATCGGCTTCCTGAGCGCCCCCGACGAGATGAACACCGGGTTCTGGGTCGGGTACCGCTACAACCCCGACGGGAAGAGCGCGCGCCTGAACCAGGCCAACCTGAACTACAACTTCTTCAAGAGCTGGCTCTACGGGGCGCGCGCCGGCCGGGACCTGGCCGGCGGGGAACCCGTCTGGTTCTACGGCCGCGGCCACCGCCAGTCCCTGGACACCAACATCAACGGGTGGGCCCAGTTCAGGAACTACCGGGAAGCCTGGTTCGGGGTGGAGCTGATGCCCGAGGGGACCCAGCGCTACGAGACCCGGAGCCGGGCCACCCTCGAAAACGGGGACGAGGTCTCGATCCCCGGCGGCGGTCCCCTCATGAGCGAGCCCACCACCTACGGCGGCTGGGTCGGCGCCTCCACCGACACCCGCAAGGATCTGGTGCTGAACACGGAGTGGAGCCACTTCCGCGACGTCGCTCGGAACCATTCCACCCACGGGAGCCTCAGCCTCAAGTGGAACGAGTCGAGCGCGGTGAACCACGAGATCGGTCTGGGGGCGAGCTACCGGGTGGACGACACCCAGCATATCGGGAACTTCGAGAACCCCGGCGGGGGCATCGGCGGGGTGAGCTACGTGTTCGGGAAGATCCACCAGAAGACGGTGGACGTCACGTTGCGCACCAACCTCCTCTTCAGCCGGGACCAGTCCCTGGGGCTCTATGCCCAGCCCTACATCAGCGTGGGCAACTTCACCGACGCCAAGGAGCTGGCCCGCCCCGACTCCTATGACTTCCTCCCCTACGACCGGAACGGGCTCCGGGCGGAGGACTCGGACTTCATCTACACCGCGGTCAACGTGAACGCGGTCTATCGATGGGAGTATCGTCCGGGGAGCACCCTGTTCCTGGTCTGGACCCACAGCCGCTCCAGCTCGGAGGACCGAGGCTCCCACGCGGGCCCCCCGGGGTCCTTCCACAACGACCTCGGCACCGGCGCGCTCTTCCGGAACGAGCCCGAAAACACCATCCTGGCCAAGGTCACCTACTGGATCCCCATCTAACGGGGGTTCATGGGGTTGCGGGTTTTCGGGAGGGGGATGTGCTAGACTGCCCTTGCCTTCAGTCCCGGTCACAAATGGCCGGCCGCGTGTCGGCCTTCAATCCCAGAGGAAAACCCGATGACACGTATGAGAATGCTCCTGCCGCTCTTCGGGCTGGCCGTCGTGGCCGCCGCGATTCCCGCCGCGTCGAGCGCGGCGACCTCGAAGTACGCGAATTTCGACGAGGCCCTCGCCGCGGGGGGCGACCTGCAGAAACCCGTCCTGATCGACTTCTTCACCGAGTGGTGAGGCTCCTGTAAAGCGTTCGCCCGGGCGGCGGACTCCGACAGCAACATCCAGGATGCCTTGAGCGGGTTCGTGTTCCATCCCGTCGACGCCGAGAAGGGTGAGGGCGTGGAACTGGCCAAGAAGTACGGAATCATCGGCTACCCCACCTACATCGTGGTCAACGCCGATGGAACCACCCTCGACCGGTGGGTCGGCTACCAGAAGAAGGCGTGGATCGCCTCCGCGGACCAGGCCGTCGCCGATCCGACCACCATCGACGAGAAGATCGCGCGGTACGAGGCGCACCCGACCGCGTCCGACGCGGTCCGGCTCGCCGGCTACCACGACTCCAAGGGGGAGTACCCGGACGCGGTGAAGCTCTACCGCGCCGCCCTCGACCTCGATCCCTCCTCCGCCGACGCCTACCGGATGTCGATCTTCGAGTCGACGTTCTACGGGGTGCGGGAGAAGAACTTCTCCCTGGACGAACTCCGGGCCGCGGGGGACGCGGTGTTCGCGGAGCCCGAGCCGAAGCCCACCGACCTCCTGGACGTCGCGACCCTCATCGGTTTCGCGGCCCCGGGCTCCGACGGGAAGCTCGACCCCGTCCCCTACGTGAAGCGGGCGGTCGAGGAGACCGAGGGGGACACCGATCCCGAGGTGGTGAGATCCCGGGCCATTCTCCTTCCCGACTACGCCCTCCACGTCCTCAAGGACCCGGAGAAGGCCGTGGCCTACCAGAAGGCGATCCTCCCCGAGACGTGGACGGAGGACCCGGGCCTGCTCAACAGCTTCGCCTGGTGGTGCTTCGAGAACCAGGTGAATCTCGAGGAGGCGGAAGACCTGGCCCGGAAGGCGGTCGACCTGGCCGCGCCGGGCCGGGAAAAGGCGATGATCCTCGACACCCTGGCGGAGATCTGCAACGCCCGGGGCGACTGCGATCAGGCGCTCTCGCTCAGCCGGCAGGCATCCCAGGAGGATCCCAAGAGCAAGCACTACCCGGCCCAGGTCGAACGCTTCCAGAAACTGTCCCGGCAGAAGACGAACGGAGAGGGACGCTGATCGGCACCTGACCGGCTCCGCCGCAGGCTTCAGCGTTTCGCAGCGAATGGAACGGCCCGCTCCGGCGGGCCGTTCCTTGGTTTACGGGACGCGCCGGGATGGGGGAATATGTTGCGATGATTCTGGGGTTCATTCTCACCGGGGCCGCTCTCCTCCTGATGCTGGTCACCGCGTTCCTGCAGATTCGCCGGGTGGACCGGACCATCGAGCGCGTGGACCGGGAGCTGGCCAAGCGCCCGCCGGACCCGGAGTCCGGCTCGTGAAGGACCGGCCGAACCTGGTGGTGGGCGAGACCCACCTGAGCCGGGACCTCAAAGAGTTCGACATCACCATGATCGGGGTGGGGGCGATGATCGGCGCGGGGATCTTCGTCCTGACCGGCTCGGCGGCGGGAACCGCGGGGCCGGCGCTCCTCCTCGCCTTCGCCCTCAACGCGGTGGTCACGATCTTCACCGCCATGGTCTACGCGGAGCTGGGGTCGGCCATCCCCGAGGCCGGCGGCGGCTATCTCTGGATCAAGGATTCCATGGGGAACTCCCAGGGATTTCTGGCCGGGTGGATGTCCTGGTTCTCCCACGCGGTGGCCGGAGCCCTCTACGCCCTGGGCTTCGGCTCCTACTTCGCGCTCCTGCTCAAGGACCTGCACCTGACCTCGGCGGGGATCCCCCACTTCCTGGTCGAGAAGGGCCTGGCGATCCTGGTGGTGGCGATCTTCGTGGGCATCAATTTCCGGGGCACTTCCGAGACCGGGAAGGCGGGGAACATCGTCACCCTGGCCAAGCTCGGGGTCATCGGCCTCTTCGTCGCCGCCGGTCTCTGGGCCATGGCGACCCACCGGCACCTCGCCCAACACTTCGAGCCGTTCTTCCCCAGGGGAACGGGCTCGATCTTCCTGGCCATGGGATTCACCTACATCGCCTTCGAAGGCTACGAGATCATCGTCCAGGCCGGGGAGGAGGTGGAGAACCCGCGCCGGAGCATTCCCCGCGCCGTCTTCTGGTCGCTCATCATCGTGGCCCCGATCTACGTCCTGGTCGGGCTCACCGCGTTGGGGGCGATCCAGAGCACCATGCCGAGCTGGCAGTTCCTGGGCGAGTACAAGGAACTGGGGCTGGTGGAGGCGGCCCGGCAGTTCATGCCGTTCGGCACCTACGTGCTCCTCATCGGCGGCCTCCTCTCCACCCTCTCCGCGCTGAACGCCACCACCTACTCCTCGACCCGGGTGGCGTTCGCCATGGGGCGGGACAAGGTGCTTCCCGCCTTCTTCGCCAAGGTCCATTCCCGGAACAAGACCCCCTACCTCGCGCTTCTGGTGACCTCGGTGATCATGCTCCTCATGGTCCTCCTCGTCCCCATCGACGACGTGGCCACCGCCGCCGACGTGATGTTCCTCCTCCTGTTCATCCAGGTGAACTACGCGGTGATCCGCATTCGCCGCGAGTTCGGGGACCGGCTGGAGTACGGCTACCTGGTCCCCTTCTATCCCTGGGTGCCGCTTCTGGGCATGGCCTTCCAGGCGTTTCTCGCGGTGTATCTCTTCCGCTTCAGCCCCAAGGCGTGGTTTCTGGCCGCCGGCTGGATCGTGGCCGGGTTGGGGGTGTTTTTCGCCTACGTCCGAGGCCGCGTCGAGGAGGAGGACCGCCCCCGGATCGCCCGGAAGCGGGTGCACCGCGCCCCCGGGCTCTCCAAGCAGGAGCGCGTCCTGGTGGCCATCGACGATCCGGAGCGCTCCCGGGTCCAGATCGTCCTCGCCGCCGCCCTGGCCCGGGCCCAGGAGGCGGAGGTGATGGCGGTGAACGTGGTGCAGGTCCCGCGGCAGACCCCGCTCCGGTCGGGGAGGCGGCTCCCCGTGGAGTCCGAGGCGATGCTCGACGCCCTGGAGGACGTGGCCGAGAGCGAGAGCATCACGGTTCGCGCCTACGTGGCGGTGGGGCGCTCGGTCTCCGGGGTGCTCCGCGAGGCGGTGAAGTCCACCGGGGCCCGGGCCCTCATCCTGGGGTGGCACGGGCAGGTCTACGAGCGGCGGATCAAGGGGAGCATCGCCGACGCCGTGCTTCGCGACTCCCCCGGAGACGTCCTGATCGTGAAGGATCGCGGGCTCCCCGACGAGGTCGGGCGGGTCACCCTGGCCATCGCCCCGGGGGCGCAGGAGAAGATCGCGCTGGCCACCGCGGCGTCGCTGGCCCGGGGACTTCAGAGCACGCTGCGCATCGTCTCCTTCCGCGGGGAGAACCCGCCGGAGAACCTGGAGGATTGGTTCGCGGGGATCCAGGGGCAGGCCCGGGAAGCGGGGATCGCGGCCGGGAGTCTCGACGCCGAGATCCGGGGGTCCGAGAGCTTCATCGACGACCTGGTGGACGAGGCCGACGCCTCGGACGTGTTCGTGATGGGGGCGGCCCAGGACTGGGTGAGCCCCCGGCACCTCCTGGGGAAGATCCCCGACACCGTGGCCAACCGGTCGGAGAAGACGGTGGTGGTGGTGAAGCAGGAGGAGGCGCGGGTGATCTCGCTCACCCGGCGGGTCCTGCGCTTCGTCCGCCGCAGATACTGACCCGGGCGGCTACTCCAGGAGCCCCGCCTTCCCGAAGTACGCGGCGATCCGCGGGTCGTCGAGGGGATTCACGACCCCCGGCCCCGCCGGCGATCCCGGCGGAAAGGCGGGAACGAAGAACAACCGGTCGTGCTCGCGATCCAATGGGAAGAGCACGTCCAGCACCACGACGCCGGTGATCCCCAGGGAGGAGGCCATCGACCAGAAGCGCCCGCGATAGATCTCCTCGCCCTCGATCCGGAACGAGAACTCCTTCTGGTAGAGACCGCCCAGCTTGGGGATCGGGGGATCGAAGGACCGGTCGAAGTGGATGGTCGAGTTCCAGCGCCGGATGCCCTCGTCGTTCAGGACGAGCGAGTGGCGGTCGGCGTCGTAGCCCGCCAGGTCCCGATCGGAGAGGACGATGTCGCCGGTGTCCATCCGGACCAGGGCGAATCCCTCGCCGGGTCCGGGGGCCGGCGTCGAATCGCACCCGAGGGGCGCGGCGGCGAGGAGCGCGGTCCCGAACGCGGCGACGAGCCCGGGGAAGCCGCGGAGCTGGCTCCTGCCGTTCATGGTCCACCTCCCGCGGTTACAGCGCCCAGCGCACCAGGAGCCCCGACACCGCGGCCACCAGCATGCTGGCCAGGGTGCCGATCAGGTAGTACTCGGCGAAACGGCGGCGCTCGAGGTCCTTGAACCGGGCGATGGACTTGGCCGCGATCACCAGGCCCAGCGCCCCCCACTGCCCGATGAGGACCAGGGTCAAGGCCAGGAGGCGCTCCAGGATCCCGATCATCCGGCCCATGGCCAGGGGGCGAAACCCGCGCGAACCCGCCGGCTCCCGGTCCAGCTCCCGCGGGACCCCTTCGAGGTGATAACGGCGGAGGAGCCCCCCCACCAGCGCCGCCCCGCCGTTGCCGTTGAACACGTAGGCGGCGGCGAGGGCGGCCAGGGTGGTGACGGTGGGGACCGACGCCGGGGGCAGGAAGAGGAAGGTGCGGGTGGCCGGCGCCGAGGCCTCGATGGCCGCGCACCACGCCCACCAGGCCCCGAAGAGGACGGCGGTGTGCAGGGCCTGGTCCACCAGAAAATGGGCCAGGGCCCGGGGCCGACGGCGCTCCAGGATGATCTTCAGGTGGTCGATCAGGCCGTGGCAGACGCCGATTCCCAGCACCATGAGAACGCCGAAGTAGGAGAGCACCGGGAGAAGCACCGCCCCCTGAACCAGGGTCAGCACGAGCACGTGCAGCCACACCCAGGCCTGGTGCTCCCGTTTCCGCCGGACCATGGCCCCGGTCTGGAACAGGAAGTCACCGAGCACGTGCCCGGTGAGGAGCAGCGCGAGCAGGAGACCGCGGGCCCCCATGGCGTGGAGCAATCCGTCGTTCATGATTCCTCGTTGCGGGCGGGGGCGGGACGCGACCCGACCCCGGCCAGATATGCGGACAGAGCCTCCTCGCCCTCGCGCACCGCGTCGAAGGCGGCCGCCTTGAGGCTCTCGCTCACCACCGAGGGGCTCACCCCGAAGGCCGCGGCCACCTCCTTCTGGAGCCGGGTCCGCGCGGCGGCGGCGTAGCCGGCCTGCTTTTCGGTCCACCGCGAGCGGAGCACCCCCAGCAGCCGGAAGAGGGCGGAGAGCATCCGGTCCTCGGTTTCGCCGAACCCCCGGGCGACCGCCCAGGCGTCCCCGCGGGCGGCTTCGGCGAGAGCGGCGCGGGCGCGGTGGAAGGAAACCCCGTCCATCTCCGCCACCCGCTCCGAGGCCTCGGTGCTCAGTCCCCCCCAGCCCACGCCGAACAGGATCCGAGCCGGGCGGAGCCCCTCATCGAGCAGCGCCGTGGCCTCCACCACCGCTTCGGGCCGCCGGAAGAGCCCCTGGACCTCGTCCCCCGCGGTCAGGGCCAGGGGGGCGACCAGGATCCCGGGACCCAAGGTCCGGTTGAGCTCGCCCAGGAGTCCCTTCAGCCGGCGCTGGAATCCGGCCCGATCCTCCAGCGCCCGCGACGCCACGATGTCCCCGATCAGGGCCACGCCCCGGAAACCGGACCTGGATTCACCTATTTCGCCGAACTTGATCATGATTCGGTAAATTACCCTATTTGAGGGGGCGCGGCAAGGCCCTATCGGGGAGGCTCGATTTGCCAGTCACGGAACGACTCGCCACAATGGACGGAGCGGGGTGAACCCGATCGAGACCCTCACCGGTAGGACCGACATGAACGTATTGTGGGAAAGCTGGCGGCCCCTGCTCACCGCCCTCGCCATCCTGGTCGCGGCGGGGATCGTGGGGCTGGCGTTCGACCTCGCCTTCTGGAAGATCGTGGCGCCGCTGGCCCGCCGCACCCGGTTCTCCTTCGACGACGCGCTGGTTCGCCACGGCCGGAAGCCCACCCGGGTCATCATCCCGCTTCTGGCCATGCACGCGGTGCGTGCCGTCGCCGTCGAGCGGCTGGGACCGGGCGCCGCCTCGTTCGTGACCGGACTCCTCACCGTGGGGTTCATCGTGGCCATGGCATGGCTCCTGATGGCCCTGGTCTCGGTGATCGAGGACGTGCTCCTGAGCGAGCACCAGATGGACGTGGCCGACAACCTCACCGCGCGGAAGCTCTACACCCAGGTCGGGGTGTTGAAGCGGATCCTGAACGTGATCATCGTGATCCTGGCCGCGGCCACCATCCTCATGAGCTTCGACCGGTTCCGCCAGATCGGGACCGGGATCCTGGCCTCGGCGGGGCTGGCCGGAATCGTCATCGGCTTCGCGGCCCAGAAGACCCTGGGGAACCTGGTCGCCGGATTTCAGATCGCCATCAGCCAGCCCATCCGGATCGACGACGTCCTGATCGTGGAGGGGGAATGGGGACGGGTGGAGGAGATCACCCTCACCTACGTGGTGCTTCGGATCTGGGATCTCCGCCGGCTCATCATTCCGGTGAGCTACTTCCTCGACAAACCGTTTCAGAACTGGACCCGGGTCTCCGCGGATCTCCTGGGCACGGTGTACCTGTACATGGACTACTCGATCCCGGTGGACGAGATCCGGAGCGCTCTCCACGAGGTGTTGGAAGGGTCCGACGACTGGGACCGGAAGGCCGAGGGCGTCCAGGTGACCGACGCCACCGACCGGGTGATGGCGGTGCGGGCGCTCATGAGCGCCTCCGACGCCTCGAAGCTCTGGAACCTGCGTTGCCTGGTGCGGGAGAAGCTCATCGACTTCATCCGGGAGCGCCATCCCGAGAGCCTCCCCCGCTTCCG
Source organism: uncultured bacterium (assembly GCA_964424285.1). Lineage (GTDB taxonomy): Bacteria > Eisenbacteria > RBG-16-71-46 > JABDJR01 > JABDJR01 > CAVSKL01. Next base: position 16,412 of record CAYRIJ010000009.1, on the reverse strand, counting down.
GGCCGAGCTGGACCCCCTGCCCGTCCCCCGGGCGGAAATGCAGGGAAATCTGGTAAAATAGGAACCTGTCATGGGGAGCGTTCCGGGATACCCCCCCCCGTTCCCACTCCCGACGCCGATGAAAGGGACCCGGCATGCGCCAGCGATCCTCCCCGCCCAGGTTGCTTCGCCACCTCGCGTTTCCCTTCCTCGCCGCGACCGCACTGCTTTTGTATGCGGGTGACGCGCCTCCCGCCGAGGCCGGCTGCCAGGCCGCGGCCAAGATCGCCGTCCATCTGGAGCAGATCGCGGCCAAGAACGTCTACCCGATCTGTACCCTGGCCCCGGCCGACATCAACTGCGCCGAAGGAACCGGAAGCGACGCCGTGATCCAGGGGGCGGTGGGCCAGCACTACGCGGTCTACTTCTACGCCACGAACCTCTCGACGAGCCTGGGCCTGCGCTCGGCCAAGTTCGGGATCCTCTACGACGGGGCCCCGCAGGAGGGGGTCGACATCTACGGGTTCGCGAGCTGCGAGGCCGAGGTCGTGACCGGGGACGGGTGGCCGGACTCGGGGGGCAACGTCCTGTTCACCTACCCGACCTGCCAGAACACGAATCCGCAGGCGCCCGGGAGCTACTACTTCACCCGGATGCTGGGGGCGGTCTACGTCTACGCCTACGGCGACGACGCGATCACCGTGGTGAACCCGGCCGGAGGGCACGCCTTTGTCACCGATTGCACCGGCGACACCACCATCGTCGGCGCCCTCGGCGCCGCGGGGTTCGGAAACGCCTACGGCTACGACCCCTGCAATGCGGACTACTATTCCGCCCCCAACACCTGCTGCATGGGGTCCGAGTGCCTGAGCCTCCCCTGGGCCTGCTGCATCAGCGCGGGGGGAATCCCTCGGTCGTTCGAGCCCTGCTCGGTCTGCCAGCCGACGCCCGCGAAACCGGTCTCGTGGGGGGTCCTGAAGAACCGGTACGACTAGGAGCCCGATTCTCCGGGGGATCTTCCCGTGCCTCGCCCTCCGGAGCTAGAATCCCGCGCTGCGTCGTGGAGTTCCGGAGGAGGTCGGTCCAGTGACAGCTGTGCCCGGAGACGGGCGTCCGGCGGATGAACCGGGTCGGAGCGGGGCCGGGGGCGGCCCGCGGCGCGGCCGTCGCAGGTGGCGGCGATTGGGGTGCCTGACGCTGCTCCTCGTGGTCCTGGTCGCCGCGATCGCGCTCGAGTCCCGCACCTCCGCCGTCCAATCCCGGGTCTTCACCCGCATCGACCGGAGCCTCGGATTCCGCATGGAGCCCGGAGCGAGCGATTCGGTCTGGTTCCCGAGCGAGGGCCCCTACGACCAGCGACGGGGCTACACCCTGCTCCCCGAGGTCACCCGCACCCTCCTGAACGGGAGCTACCGGGTGGAGGCCCAGGCCCGCCTCTCCCCCGCCATGACCCGCCTCACCCACCTGGGCATCTACCCGATCTACCGCGAAGCAACCCAGGCCGGCCTCTTCCTCGAGGACCGGGACGGCGGGGTGCTCTATCGGGCGACCTATCCCCAGAGGGTCTACGCCGATTTCGATTCGATCCCCGCCCTGGTGGTGAGCACCCTCCTCTACATCGAGAACCGGGAGCTGTTGGATCCGAAGCACGCGACCAGGAACCCCGCGGTGGAATGGGACCGGCTGGCCAAGGCGGTGGTCGATCTGGGGATCGGGGAGGTGCGGAAGGACCAGGGCCACCCGGGGGGAAGCACCCTGGCCACCCAGCTCGAGAAGTATCGCCACTCGCCCGAGGGACGGACCGGTTCCCCCAAGGAGAAGCTCCGGCAAATGATCGCGGCGAGCCTCCGGGCCTACCTCGGGGGGCGGAACACCATCCCCGCGCGAGAGAGGATCGTGAAGGACTACGTGAACTCGGTGCCCCTGGCCGCGGTGGCGGGGTTCGGCGAGGTGAACGGCCTGGGGGACGGGCTCTGGGCGTGGTACGACACCGAATTCGCCGACGTGAACCGGATCCTCCGGTCCGGGGCCGATGCGGATCCGGCCAAGGCCGCGGCCTACAAGAAGGTGCTGAGCCTGTTCATCGCGCACCGCCGGCCGAGCGTGTACCTGGCCGGGGACCGGAGTTCGCTCCGGACCGACACCGACAGCTATCTGCGCCTTCTGGCCCGGGCGGGGGTGATCTCGCCGGCGCTACGCGACGCCGCCCTCCCCCTGCCGCTGGTCTTCCGCAACACTCCGGCCGAATCCGTACGGCCGAGCTATATCGACCGGAAGGCGGCCAACGCGGTCCGGGCGCGGCTCCTGAACCTCCTCGGACTGCACCAGCTCTACGTGCTGGATCGGATCGACCTGAGCGCGGCCACCACCCTGGACGGACCGCTGGAGCGCCGGATCACCCACACCCTGGAACGGCTCAAGGAGCCGGCCTTCACCGATTCCCTGGGACTCAGGGGCTACCGGCTCCTGGAGCGGGGCGACCCCTCGGGGGTGATCTACAGCTTCACCTTGTACGAGAGCACCCCGCGGGGGAACCTGCTCCGCGTCCAGGCCGACAACTACAACCAACCCCTGGACATCAACGAGGGGGGGCGCCTCGATCTGGGTTCGACCGCCAAGCTCCGAACCCTGGTCACCTATCTGGAGATCGTGGCCGGGCTTCACGACCGGCACGCCGGCCAGGGCCGCCCGGACCTGGCGAAAGCCCGCGCCGAGGCCTCGGACCCGATCAGCCGGTGGGCGCTGGATTGGCTGAGCGCGGCCCCCGACACCGCCCTGGCCCCGATGCTCCAGGCCGCGCTCGGACGGAGCTACTCCGCCGACCCGTCGGAGAAATTCTTCACCGGCGGCGGCCTCCACACCTTCAAGAACTTCAACGCCGACGACAACCGCCGGGTGCTCACGGTGCAGGAGGGGCTCCGGAATTCGGTGAACCTGGTGTTCATCCGGCTGATGCGGGACGTGGCGCGCTACTACGCGACCGAGGTGCCGGGGTACGACCCCAAGCTCCTGGTGGAGATCGACCACCCGGGACGGAAGGAGCTCCTGGCCCGGTTCGCCGACCGGGAGGGAAAGGATTTCCTGCGGCAGTTCTGGCGGAAGTACCGGGGGAAGGGGCCGGAGGAGGCGGAGGGGATCCTGGCCCGGGGGGTTCGACCCACCCCGAGGAAGCTCGCCGCGCTCTACCGGACGGTGCATCCCGCCGCGCCGGCGGATTCCCTGAGGGCTTTTCTCCGCGGGAGGATCGCCTCGGGGCTGATCGGGGACCGCGACGTGGCGCGGCTGTACGAGGACTACGCGCCGGGGAAGTACAACCTCCAGGACCTGGGGGTGATCGTGGGGGTGCATCCGCTGGAGCTCTGGCTGGTGGGCTATCTCCAGGACCATCCGGCGCCGACCTGGGCGGAGACTTCCGACGCGGCGGCCGGGGCCCGCCAGGAGTCCTATCGATGGCTCTTCTCCACCCGGAGCCTGGAGAAGCAGAACAAGCGCATCCGGATCCTTCTGGAGATCGACGCCTTTCAGCTCATCCAACGGGAATGGCGGAAGCTGGGCTATCCGTTCGAGAACCTCACCCCGTCCTACGCCACCGCGATCGGAAGCTCGGGGGACCGGCCGGCGGCCCTGGCCGAGCTGGTGGGAATCCTGGTGAACGGCGGGGTGCGGATGCCCCAGCAGCGGTTGGAGCGGTTGCACTTCGCCGCGGGCACGCCGTTCGAAACGGTGTTCGACTACGGCGCGCCGACCGGGGAGCGGGTCATGGACCCCGAGGTCGCCGCCGCGGTCCGGGGCGCCCTCATGGACGTGGTCCAGAACGGCACCGCCCGCCGCGCGAACGGGGTATTCCGGACCGCCGACGGGCTCGCCCTTGCGGTCGGCGGGAAGACGGGGACCGGCGACCACCGGTTCGAGACGTTCGGCCGGGGCGGACGGCTCCTGGAGTCGCGGGTGGTGAACCGCACCGCCACCTTCGTCTTCTTCATCGGCGACCGGTTCTACGGGTCCATCTCGGCGTACGTCCCCGGCCCCGAGGCGGCGCGATACGCGTTCACCAGCGCCCTCCCGGTCCAGCTCCTGGCGGATCTGGCGCCGTACCTGATGCCGGCGCTCAACCGGCCGGCTCCCGCCGGGCCGTGGCCGCCGGGGGGAGGGACGGCTTCCGGTGAGGCGAGTGCGGTTCGCGGCGGTGCGGGGTCCGGGGGAAACTCATCCGGGGGCGCGTCCGCCGGAGCGCCGGCTCGACCGGGCGTATCGGGTGGGCCTGAAGTTCACCCGGGTGAACCGGTCGCGGCCCCGACTTCCCCGGGGAAACCCTCCCCGCCGGCCGGTCCCGAGCCCCTGGACACGGCTCCGGACTCCGGCACGACTCAGGGGTGGCAGGATTCGGAGGCCGTATTCGAGGCGGCGCCGGATACCGCGGCGGCGGACACGTCCGACCCGCCACGACGCTAGGCCATCCGTCTCTATCGGAGCAGCTTCTCCGGCACCTCCCCCATTTTCACCCGGATGGCGCTCTCGACGTCGTAGAGGCGGCAGTCTATCGTCGACATCTCGCGGTCCATCAACCCGTACCACTCCGCCAGAGACAGGTCCGCCCCCTCTTCCGCCCGATCGGAGATCCGGTGCGCACTCCACCCCGCCGGCTCGGCGAGGACGCACCGCCCGTCCTCCAGGTCGCGCACGAAGCGGATGAACTCGACCCCGAGCGCATCGGGTTGAGGGACCGGCCGGTATCGCCTCCCGATCACCAGGGCGGTGTCGTTCAGGCAGAACCAGACCTCCTTCGGGAAAACCCGATAGGTTACCCGGTGGCCTTGCGCATCGAAGTTGAGCACGCTGCCGTTACAGATCGTGGCCGAGTCGGCGGGTTGGCCGTGAAGTGTCTTTAGTACGTGGAAACGGACGAGATCGTAGGTGTAGCCGTAGAACTCGCCGCCATACGTGCCCGGCCGCTCGATGGCCGTCACGACTCCCAGGAACGCAACCTGCCCGGGCATCGGCCAACGGACGTCGCTCAGAGGCCAATTGCCGGCGTTCAGGGCTTGATCGAGGCTCCGCCCCTCCGATGGAACCCCCGCCTTCCCGGCTGAGCGATCCGGGATCGGATTTCCCTCGGATGTGCTCACGGGAGCGAAGCGCACAACCAAGAGGCCGCAAAGGGTGAGAAGGATCGGGGCAGCCGAGCGTCGGCATCCGCCCGCAGGGTGGGTCCACATCCTGCGAGTCTACAGGGCCAAAGCCGGAATTTACAATATCCTGAGCAGGGATGCGTCGGGGCCTTGCCCGGCCATGAGCCCCGGCCGGTTTCGGCTCAATCCGGAAGCGCCGCGGCGAACGCAGTGCCATGAGGTTGAATTAATCTTCGCATCGATCGGAAAAAAGTGTACCCGGGTACTCCCCCGGACCGGTTGCCTTGCTCACTGCCCGCCGAGTCTTGTGTGCGCCGCATCCGGGGACGGGAACCCGTCAACCCCGCGGCTCACTCCCCCCCCGGTTCCCTCCGCCGCGTGATCACCACCGCGGTGGTGTCGTCCTCCCAGGGGCGGCCGCCGCCGAACCGGGCCGCCTCGGTGAAGAGCGCGTCGAGGATCTCCGCGGCGGGGCGGCCGCGCAGCCGGACCAGGATCGCCTCGACCCCGGGATCGCCGAACATCTCCTCCCGCGCGTCCTCCCGCTCCAGCAAACCGTCGGTGACGATGACCAGGGAGTCCCCGGGATCCATGCGGGCCCAGCTTCGGCGGAAGTACTGGTCCCGGACCGGCCCCAGGATGGTGCCGCCGACCTCCAGGCGCCGCACTCCCCGGTCCCCGATCAGCCAGGGCGCGGGATGGCCGGCGTTCACGTAGACCAGGTCCCCGGTGGTTTCGAGGTCGGCGTAGAAGAGGGAAACGAAACGCGACGACAGCGCGCTTCGGCTGATCACCCGGTTCAGGCGCCGGATGATCTCCACGATCCGGAGCGCACGCTCCGCTCCCATCCGGAGCCCGGTCACCGTGTCCCGGGCCAGGAGCGCCGCCCCCAGCCCGTGGCCGCTGGCGTCGCCCACCGCCACCACCAGGGTATCGGCCTCGGAGGAGATGAAATCGTAGAAGTCGCCGCCCACCTGCTCGGCGGGGACCGAACGCGCCGCGATGTCGAATCCCCGAAACGGCGGGGGCGACTCGGGGAGGAGCGCCTGCTGGATCTCCGCGGCCTGGGCGATGTCCATCTGCAGGCCCTCGACGGTGAGCTGGAGGTCGAGGGCGTTCCGGATGGTGTGGAGGGCGAAGTCGAGATCGTCGCGCTGCCATCCCGGCCGGAGGCCGAACGCAAGCACCCGCCGGGGCACGCTGTCCACGCTGAACGCGGCGGATTCCGGGCCCCCCAGCCGCCCTTCCAGCTCCGGGGACTGCCCCTCCACCGTCTGGTCGAAGATGAAGACCCGGTGCTCCTGCACCTTCCCCAGCGGGCCGTATTCGGCGGGGAGGGTCAGCCCCACCGAGTTCGGATCGCGGGACCCGATCCCGTGGACGAGCCGGAAACCCCGGTGGTCCTCCTCGTACACGCGCCCGCTGTCGATCATGAGCTCGGCGCCGAAACGCCTCACGATCTCGTCGACGAGCCACGGAAACCACTCCGGATTCAGCGGACCGCCGCGTCGCTCGTGAAGCAACAATTCCAGCTCGCGATAAAAATGCTTCGGTTGAAACACGTAACGTCTCCTGATGGGGATCCAACCCGATTTCAATGGGGATCAAAGGCGAAGGATTCTATCACGTCCGGCGGACCGTCACGCGGGGCGGACCACGGGACCTCCGCGAATTCGGGGTTGGAGGAAGCGGTAACCGTCCCGCCATCGTCTCCCCCAACCCCCGATACAACCGATAGCCGGGCAACCCGTTCCGGCGCTTCGCCCTCCCCCGCGCTCCCCCGCTCTGCTATCCTTCCGGCCATGAAACATGCCGCCCCGCTCCTGACCCTGGCCCTGGTCCTCGCCGCCTGCGGGTCCGGTCCCCGGGAGAAAGCGCCCGCCTCCGGCGACGGCGCCCCCGCGGAAACCACGGCCAAGGCCGGAAGTCTCGCCCTCCCCTTCCTGGCCGACGACTACGCCGGCGCCCTGAACCAGGCCCGGGAGCGGAAGCTCCCCATCTTCATCGAGACCTGGGCCCCCTGGTGACACACCTGTCGCTCGATGAAGGCCTTCGTCTTTACCGATGAGGCCCTCGAGAGCGAAGCCGGGCGGTTCGTCTGGCTCGAGCTGAACACGGAACGCGCGGAGAACGCCCCGGTGGTGGCCGCCCTCCACGTCCAGGCCCTTCCCACCTATTACATCGTGGATCCGGAGAGCGAGCGCATCCTGGCCCGCCGGCTGGGCGGCGCCACCGTGGCCCAGCTCAAGGGCTTCCTGGACTCGGGCTACGACACCTTCGCCGGCACCGGACTCGCCCCCGCCGATCGGAACGTGGCGCGCGCCGAATCGCTGTACGCCGCGAGGGACATGCCCGCCGCGATCGCCGCCTACCGCGCCGCCCTGGACGAGGGCGGCCCGGAATGGTCCGGCTATCCCCTGACCATGGAAGCCCTCCTCTACGCGCTCCAGATGCACGAGGAGTACAAGCCGGCGGCGACCCTCGCCCGGGAGAGCTACCCCCGCCTCCGCCGCACCGCCTCCGCGGCCAACGTGGCCGGGGTGGGACTCGACAGCGCCCTGGAGCTGGCGCCCGACGACCCCGATCGGGCCGGGCTCATCCACGATCTCATGGCCGACGCGAAGGAGGTCACCTCCGACCGCTCGATCCCCGTGGCCGCCGACGACCGGTCTTCGGTGTTCGGCTCGCTCATCTCGGCCCGGGAAAGCCTCGGGGATTCCGCGGCGGCGCGCGCGACCACCGAGGCCTGGGCGGCGTTCCTGGAAGGCGAGGCGGCCCGGGCCCGGACCCCCGACGAACGCGCGGTGTTCGACTCCCACCGCCTGAGCGCCTACCTGGAGCTGGGCGAGCCCGAGCGGGCGATTCCCATGCTCCGGCAATCCGAGCGCGACCTCCCCGGCGACTACAACCCGCCGGCCCGGCTCGCCGTGGCCTACCTCCGGATGGGCCGGCTCGAGGACGCCCTGGCCGCCTCGGACCGCGCCCTGGCCAAGGCCTACGGGCCGCGAAAACTCCGCATTCTCCTCAACCGGGCGGACATCCTGGCCGCGAAAGAGGACCCGGCCGGGGCCCGCCGGACCCTGGAGGACGCCCTCGACCTGGCCCGGGCCATGCCGCCGGAACAGCGCTCGGAGTCGATGATCGCCCGGATCGAAAAGCGCATCGCGGGGACATGATCCGACCCGCTTCGCACGCGCGTCCGCCGGCGACCTTCCCCCGGACGATCGCCGCCGCCGCCCTCGCCCTGTTCGTCCTCGGGACCGCGCCGGCCCGCGCCGGGGGGATCGTCATCGACGGCCGCTTCGACGACTGGGCGGGGATCGCGCCCGCCTACGAACGCGCGCGCGCGGAGAGCCCGCCGGCGGGCGAGCCGGCCGAGGCACGGCCGGTGATCGAGGCGGTCTGGGTGATCTCCGATCGCGACCGCCTGGCCGTCCGCTTCCGGCTGAGCCGCGCGATCTCGCTCCAGAAGGACAACGCCCTCGTCCTGGATCTGGACACCGATCTGTCCGGCTCGACCGGCGCTCCCCCCGACGGCGCCGACCTCCGCTGGACCTTCGCGGGAAGCGAGGGGCGGGCCACCGTGCTCGGGGTTCCGGTCCGGCTCACCCCCGCCGCGGTGGGCCTTCGCCAGGGACCCACCGTCACCTCCCGCGAGTTCGAGGTCTCCTTCGACCGGCGCGCCTCGGTGGCCGGGGCCCCGATCCTCGCCGGGGACTCGGTGGCCGTGGTGTTGCGGGACCAGGGCCCCGCTCCGTCCTCGACCGGCAGGCTCACCGTCGCGCTCTCCGATCGCCTCCCCGAGGCCGGCCCGCCGCCCTCCCTCGCCCGCCGGGACCCCACCGACCTCCGTCTCCTCACCTACAACGTCCGCTTCGACGGCTGCTTCGACCGCCCCGAGCCCTTCCGGCGGATCCTCCGGGCCCTCGACCCCGACGTCGTCTGCTTCCAGGAGATCTACAACCACTCCCCCGAGGAAGTGCGGGCGTGGATGGCGGAGACGCTCCCCGGAACCGAGTGGAGGACGGCGGGGGACGGCGGCCAGGGGATCGTGGCGAGCCGCTACCCGGTCCGGGACTCCGGACCCCTGGGGGCGAGGCGCCGGGGCGGCTGGGCGCGGATCGGGACCCCCGAAGGCGACCTCCTGGTGGTCAATCCCCACCCTCCCTGCTGCAACGACGACGCCGGCCGGCAGCGCGAGTTCGACGCCATGATCGCCTGGATCCGGGACGGGCGTCGCGCCGGACGCCTGCCCGCCAACACCCCCATGGTGATCGCCGGCGACATGAACCTGGTGGGGGACGCCCGGCAGCTGGCCACGCTCACCGCCGGCGCGATCGTGGACACCGCGGCCTTCGGCCCGGGGGCCGCTCCCGACGGGGACCGAACCCCCCTCGAGGACGCCGTCCCCCTCCACCTCACCGGCCGCGAGTCCTATACCTGGCGGAACGACCGCGGGTCCTTCGCTCCCGGCCGGCTCGACTACATCGTCTTCTCGGACAGCGTGCTCGGCCTGGCCCGGTCCTTCGTCCTCTGGACCCCGGAACTCCCGCCCGCGTTTCTCGAGGCCTCCGGGCTCGAGCCCTCGGATACCGCGATCGCCTCGGACCACCTGCCGGTGGTGGCCGACTTCTACTTCCCCGGCTCCTCCCGCTGAGCCAGGTTCACCAGCAGGAGGCGCAGGATGCGACGGGCGTCGTCCGGCCCCACCCGGTCCACCGCCTCGGCCAGGGCCCTGAGGGTGCGGGGATCCCGGTCTCCTTCCGGCTCCAGGCCCGTTTCGGCCTGGAAGTCCCGGATCGCCCGGTCCGCGCTCGCGTCCCACTCCCCGGTTCCGATGTCCGCCGGGTGGCCGAGCGCGGATAGGACCGCCTTCAGGAGCACCCGTTCCTCGTAGCTGAACCGGTCCGCGTGGAACCGTGGGACGGACGCGACGATCTGGGACGGGTCGCGGACCTCGATCTGGGGCTTCCCCCGGTAGGTTTCGACGGTTCCGGTGACGCAGACCTCGCGCTGGGCGAACATCCGGTGGGGGGGGCTCTCGAACTTGCGGTTGTTGTCCCCCCAGATCACCACGGTGAAGGTCTGGTCGGGATAGGGACGGCCGAAGTTGAGGAAGGTGGGCTCTCCCTTCAGGCGGTCGAAATGGGCGGCCCCGGCCACCGTGCCGCAGACCGTGATGGTCTCGCCGACGTGCTTCGAGGCCTCGGCGGCGGGTACCGGCTCCGCGCCCCGGACCGGGGCGGCGAGGACGAGCAGAAGCACGGGCGGCATCAATCCCCGGACGGGTCGAAACATCGTAACTCCTTCACCTCGGGCACGTGTCCCGGCGCCGATACCGCTCGTCTGGGCGGCTCCGCTCCGGTCCGGTCAGTTCATGGTCGCGGAGAAGCGCAGGGCCAGGCTCGTTCCGGTCCAGTTCGCGTCGATCCCCTTCTCGGGGAAGGAGTGGTAGCCGAGGGCCAGCGCCACCCCGAGTCCCCAGGAGTCCCCCACCCACCACTCCTTGCCGAGCGACAGGTCGGTGATGGGACCGTCGTCGGTCTCTCCGCCCGGGCCGTTGGTCGGATCCACGGTCAGGGATCCCCAGCCCACCGAGCCGGAGAGGTACACGTTGGCGGGCATGAAATAGTAGGTGAGGCCCCCGGCGACCCCGGCCATGCTCACGTCGCCGCTGAGTTGGCCCGAGCCGACTCCCTTCCACTCCACGTCGGGATCGCTGGCCACCCAGCTCAGCAGGGTGCCGTGGAGAGCGAGGTTCGGGGAGACCATCCCGCCGATGGCGATGTTCAGGTCGCCGGTGGGGCCGCTGACCTCGAAGGTGGCCCCCTGGAAATCGATCGACGGCTTGGCGTAGCCCCCTCCGGCGGAGAGCCGGAGGAAGAAACCGTCGTGGGTGCGGGGGGCGCCGGCGGCGGCCGCCGCCGACCAGAGGACGCACAGGAGCACCACCGAGCCGATGATGAGCGCAAAGCGATGGACGGACATGGTCGTTCCTCCTCATCGATGAAGTGCCGCACGGCTGGACTCATCGGACAGGGACGCGGCGTCGGGCCTTCCCCGGGAAGAGGGGGCACGGGGGCGTGCCACGCCCATACTTAGATCGAACCGGGAGGAAGTGCAATCCAATTCGGCGGTCCCTTTCCGGGGACGAATCGTGGCGATCGAGGGATGATGCGGGAACGGCGGGGGCCGGGGCGCCGGCCCGCCGGCCGGCCCGAAGGGGCTCAGACCGCGGGAACCAGGGTCCCGTCCTCGATGAGCCCGAAGATCACCTCGGGGGCCTCGGATGCGTCCGCCCCCAGCTTCGTGATCTCACCGACCAGGGCGTCGAGATCCCGGGGAACGCCGGCGAAGACCAGTAGCTCGTGGAGACCCCGGGTGATTTCGGTGGCCCCGGCGGCGAACCGGACGCGGGGACCGTCGTCCCGGACGAGCTCCAGGAGCAGGTGCTCGGGCCGCGCCGGGTCGAGTCGCGTTCCCGGCAGGGACGCCGGGGAATCGAGCACCGCGCGGGCCAGGTCCCCGGTGGAGCCGGCCAGCGCCACGTGGATCGCCTCGTGGAGATCGGCGGTTCCGCCGGGAGCGGCGTGAAGCGCCTTGTCGGCGGAAAGCCGCCAGGCCGGGCCCTCCGCGGCGACTTCGGGGGTCGGCGGAGCGTCCCGGTGAAGCCGAACCAGCGCCTGCTCCAGCCGGGCCAGCGCGGTCACCCGCCGGTCGGGCACTCCCCCCGCGGCGGCCCGATCGGCCAGGTAGTCCCCGAAGGCCAGGGCCATCGATCCCCGCTCCTGGACCGAAGCGTGGAAGGGCGCGGAGCCGAAGAAGGCGAGAAGCGGGCCGGGGCCGCCCGCCGAGCGCACCGCCAGCGCCCCCGCGGCCGGGTATTGCTGGAGAAGGATGTTGAGCGAGCGCACCGGGCGCTCGGGGTCGACGCCCCAGGCGCGCGGATCCGGCCCCAGGAGCCACCCCCGCTCCTCGACGGTGAGATCGATCCCGGCCAGCATTCCACCGGGATCCCCCAGCACCCGCCGGGCGAACCCGGGGTCGTAGAGCATCCGCACCATGACCCGCTGGAGCGCCACGTGACTCATCCGGTCCCCGTACCCAGGAGCGGCGATCCGGAGAGCACCGAGGCGATCCGCGCGAATCCCGGGAGGGTCTCGGGAAGGGGGTTCCGCTCGCACTCGAACACCACCGCCCGGAGGTTCGGGCAGCGGGGCACCAGGTGTTCGAAGATCCCCCAGGTCTCGGCCAGCACCTCGGGGGTGTGATCGTCCTCCACGTACTCCCATCCGTCGTGGGACCGGCCGCTCCCCCCCGCCACGTGCATCTCCACGATCCGCTCCAGGGGAAATCCGTCCAGACCGGTGAGCGGGGCGTGCCCGTGGCTCTTCTGGTAGATGGCCAGGTGGGCGCAGTCGAGGAGCATCCCGGTGTCGGCGCGCCCGATCGCCCGGGCGAAGAAATCCAGGAGATGGAGGTTTCCCAGGAACACCGCCCCGGGCGGATTTTCGGGGAACACCTCGTAGCCCACCGACTCCCGCAACCGGACCACGCCCTCGGCGATCGCCTCCGCCGAGGCCTCGGAGAGGATCGGGGGAAGGAGCAGCATGTGCCCGGGCTCGCGCCCCCCGAAATGCCACATCCCGGCATCCCCGCAGAGCCAGGCCGGCCGGAGGGCGGCGGCCAGGGAACGGACCTCGTCCAGCCAGGCCGGCTCGAAGTCCTCGGGATCGTCCAGGTTCAGGTCGAGGAAGTGGTAGGTGGTCGGAAGCCCCTGTCCGGCCCACTCCCGGGCGTGTCGATCCAGCCCGGAGAGCGTCTCCACCCCGATCTCCAGGAAACCGGCGTAGGCGGGGTGGAGCCGGCGGAGCGCGGGCACGTCGAGACCGCGGGGGGAATCCCCCGCCCCGTACTCGGTAGATACTCCAAGACCCAACCGGGGAAGGGCCGGAACACGCTGACTGAAGTCCATATCGAGAGTCTAGCAGCCTGATCCGCTTCCCATCGGGATCCGCCCGATGCTAGGATTTTTGCAACCTCCCCTCGGTCCGATCCGTCGGACCCGATACCCCTCGTAGGTCGCCAACCCATGAAATTCCTCGATCGCCCGGAGAGGGCCCCCAGGGCCTTCCGCCGCGGGCCGGTGTACGCTCCAAAACCGTGGCGTCTGGCGCTCGGCCTGGCCGTGGCCGGGCTGCTCTCCGCCGCCCCGCCGGTGGGCTCCCCCGCCGGCGCGGCCCCCCTGTCGCCTCGGTCCGTTGCCGCGGTTCCGTTTTCCCCGGGGGTCGGGGACGTGGTGGACGCCATGACGGTGTCGCGGCTCGACGGATTCCTCCGGGATCTCTGCGGGGCCGATGCGGTCACGGTGGACGGGGATCCGGTGGCCTTCTCCACCCGCTGGTCCCTGAGCAGCGAGGGCGCCCAGGCCGGCCGGTACGTGGCCGACCGCCTCGCCGAAATGGGATACGAGGTGCGCACCGAGGCGTTTCCGGTGGGGAACAAGACCGGGCTGAACGTGGTGGCCCGCCTCCCCGGCCAGGTGACGCCGGACCGGGTCTACATTCTCGGCGCCCACCTGGATTCGATCTCGGAGCTTCCGGCCACCCTGGCCCCCGGCGCCGAGGACAACGGGAGCGGCTCCGCCGGCGTTCTGACCGCGGCCGCGGCCCTCGCCGGCCGGCGCTTCGAGTCGACCATCGAGTTGATCCTCTTCTCCGGGGAGGAGCAGCTGGTCAAGGGGAGCTTCGCCTACGTGAAGAACGCGCTGGCCGGGGACCGGGACATTCGCGGGGTGGTCGTCTTCGACATGATCTCCTACTGGAAGAACCACTACGGGGTGGAGATCAACGGGGAAGCCCGCTACGGGGACCTCATGCGGAGCGCGGCCGACGCGGTGGACGCCTTCACCGACCTCTCCTGGGACATGTCCTACGACGACGTCCTGAGCGACCACGTCCCCTTCATGGATGCGGGTATCCCCGCCCTGCTCCTGGCGGATCGGGACTTCCGCGCCTACCCCGCCTATCACCGATCCGACGACACCTACGAGAAGACCGATCCCGTGCTGGCGCTGAAGATCGCCCGGGCGGGGGCGGCGGTGATCGCCCAGGCCGCGGGGCCGATGGGGCCGGCGGTGGGGGTCCCCGAAGTCCCGGCCCCCCGGCTCCGGCTCCGGGTGACCCCCAACCCGTCCCGGACCCCGGTCGCGGTCTCCGGGACGGACGGGAGCCCGGTGGAGATCTACGACCTGGCCGGCCGGCTGGTCCGCCGGCTCCCGGGGCGGGCGGCCGGCGCCCTCCGCTGGGGTCTCACCGATGCCTCGGGCCGCCCGGTCCCCCCCGGGTCCTACTGGATCCGAAGCGGCCGGGCCGCGGAACGGGTGGTGATTCTCCCCTGAGCGGGAATCCGCGGGCGGCCCCCCGGGTAACCCACTTAGAAGTCGGCTTTTGCTATCTCTTGACAAATGCTGTCTTCTAATCCAGAATTTGATTCTCTTCTGATATCAGGGCCATCCCTGACCCACTTCTTTCTGCTTTTTGGGAGATCCTGGATCTCTCTGCGAGGTGCATCATGAGGCGTTGGCTTTTGTCCCTGGGTCTCTTTGCTCTGCTTCTGCCGTCCCTGGCCCTGGCCGTTCCCGTCCCGGGCACGTACACGTCCACCGATCTGGGGGGGAACCTCCTCACCGGCCGGGCCTCCACCTGGCGCTCGGGCATCAACTCGGGCCTGCCGCACGTGCTTCACGCCGAGTCCTGGGACGGAAGCGTTCTGGGCAACCAGTGGGAGGTGAGCTGCCCGACCGAGAACGCGGCTTTCCTCGTCCAGGACAACCGGGTGGGCGGGGTGGGGACCATCGTCTACACGTCGACCTTCACCGGCGGGACCTTCACCTTCCTTCCCGGCGCGTGGCCCTGGGGCGACGGCTCGGGGACCCTGGGCACCACCACCCTCACCACCACCGTGCAGTACGTGCTGATCAGCGGGGTGAGCACGCCGGTGGCGGCGGTGGTGAACGGCAACACCAGCGGGGTGTTCAACGACGGCTGCTACCTGACCTTCGCCATCGGCAACGGGTCCGGGGTCGGCGAGACGACGAGCGACAACCTCGCGGTCACCAAGCCCGCCGACTACCCGACCTTCCTCGACGGCTCCTGCGGACCGGCGCCGGCCAACCAGCAGTTCGGAAGCTGGGGCACGGTGATCACGATCACCATGCGGATCGACTGCCCGGTTCCCACCGAGCCGTCCACCTGGGGCCGGATCAAGGCCACCTACAACTAGACCGCTTTCCTCGAACGACGTCCGGAGCGGTCGCCGGGGTTTCCCGGCGGCCGCTCTTGGTATCCGCCGGCCGCTCTGGCATGCTCCTCGGGTCCCCCGCGCTCCCTACCGAGGAGGATCCGAAATGAACCGTTTCCCGACCGTCGTCCTCGTGATCGGCGCCCTCCTGGGCCTCGCCCCGGGGGCCGCCGCGCCCACCCCGCACCCGGTTCCCGGCGCGACGCCCGGGGTCGCCGCCCCGGACGGCGGAACCGCCGCCCCGGCCGACACCGGCCGTTTCGCCGCGGATATCCGCCGCTTCGAAGAGGCGGACCGGGCGAGCGCGCCTCCCGCCCACCCCGTCCTCTTCGTGGGCAGCTCGTCGATACGGATGTGGTCGGGCCTCGCTCAGGACTTTCCCGGCGTTCCCGTCCTCAACCGGGGCTTCGGGGGCTCGGAGACCGAAGACGTCCTCCGCTACGCCGACCGGATCGTCTTCCCCTATCATCCCCGGCTCATCGTGCTCTACGAAGGGGACAACGACCTGGCCGCGGGCAAGAGCCCGGACCGGGTCTTCGCCGACCTCGACTCCCTGGTCACCCTCATCCACCGGCGACTCCCCGAGACCCCGGTGGCCTTCATCTCGATCAAGCCCAGCCTGGCCCGGCGGAGCCTCCTGGAGGCGATGCGGGAGGTGAACGCCCGCATGCGCGCCCGGGCCGCCGCGGACCCCGGGCTCGACTACGTGGACGTGATGACCCCCATGCTCGACGGGCGCGGCGAGCCGCGGCCGGACATCTTCCTGCCCGACGGGCTCCACCTGAACGCGGCGGGGTACGCGATCTGGGTCGATGCGGTGGCCCCGCTTCTCGAGTGACGGCGGCGGACCCTGCGGGGCGTCCGCACCGCCCCATCGAGGCCTCGGCGCGGCGCGCACCGCGGCCGGGACGGAGCGCGCCGCCCCAGAACGCCCTTGGGGAGACGGGCCCGGCCGTGTAGAATCCGGAGCCTCATGACACGCGTATTCAGCGGAATCCAGCC